>DASTIX010000103.1:0-9514 GCA_035717165.1 Candidatus Dormiibacterota bacterium | reverse complement strand
GATCGATGAGGGTGATCTGGCCGCGATCACCGAGGCCGAGTCCCTCCTCCCCCTACCGGCCGGCTGGCGCCGGACGGCGACCAAAGAGCCGATGCCCGACGTGATCGCCGCCATCAGGTCATCACGAGCCGCGCGCTGAATGCTCGTCGTTGACGCGGCGGTAGTGATCACGGCATGTTTGTCCGAATCCGGCTTTGAACCGCTGACCCGAGAGCAACTGATAGCTCCCCATCTGATGTGGTCAGAAGCCTCCTCGGTGCTGCATGAGCTTCTTTGGCGGAAGGAGATTTCCGACGATCTGGCAGAAACGGCGCTTCAGCGCTTGACCGAGGCAGACATAAGCCCACGTCGCCCGAAGGGTCTGCTCGACAGCGCGTGGGGAATCGCCGAACGTCTCGGTTGGGCGAAGACCTATGACGCTGAATACCTGGCCCTCGCGCGCATCCTTGGATGCCGACTGCTCACGACAGACGCCAAACTCAAGTCGGTTGGTTCGAAAGTCGTTGGCGTCATTGGCCCGGCCGACCTTTAGCGTCCAAAGCTATCCATAACAGGAAGCTATCGCTAGCTTGCCCGGCTCGCATCGGTTGTGTTGGCCGCGCGCGCACGGGCGTCCTTTATTGAGCAGCGGTGGGTCTGGTAAGCCGACCGGCGTCACCCGGGCCTCGCGCATGACGAGACTTCGGCGCCGCACATCGGGGTGGTTTCCGGCTAGCGGGGTTCGATCTTGCCTGCGAACGTCTGCAAGGCGATCTTTCCCTCCTTCACCACGAACGTGTCGGTCGCGAAGACCACGTCCGCCGAAGCGCACCTGGCGTGCCAGATGAGATGTGCCACGTCGCCGTCAAGGCGCAACGAATCCATCGTGAATTCGTAGGTCCCCGGCTTGAGCAAACCGGAGAGGTATTGCTCGAACACGCCTCGTATCGCGCTCCGGCCCTTCAGGGTGGCCTCTCGAACCATCAGCACAGAGTCATCGGTGTAATCTGCGATGACCTCGTCAAGGTCACCGCTGCCAAGGGCCCGCAGATGGTGGTTGATGACCTGCTGCGTCCCGACAAGTTGAGTGTCCATGCTTTTGCGTTCCTTTGAGCCCCCGGGGCTCGCCGCCACGCACACCGGAAGGGCCCGAGCTTAGACCAAGCGCGGTGATGTTTCAGACCCTGACGGACGGTTGATCCGCGGTCTTCAGAACCGCGAGGGACCTGGGAAACCTCGCGCGTCCTGTTAACTATGTGTATCGGCGTGCTCCCCGCCGAAACCCTCCCGCACACCCTACGACGCATCCAACCGGGTTCTCGCCACCTGGGTCTTGACCCGATGCAGCAAGCCTAAGGATTCTGTATTCGACGATCCGCGCGCCGCAGGATCAGCCGTCGGCAAACGGATTCCAAAATCCACGACACTGGGCGAGGCCTTGCGATCCGCTGACGTCGATGGTTTCAGCCTCGCATACGACCGCGTGGGCTCAGGTCCGCCGGTCGTACTTCTCCACGGTTGGCCTGGGGACCGCCAGGACTACCGACAGGTGCTTCAGAAGCTGGGTCGCCACGCTGAGGTCATCGCGCCTGACCTGCGCGGTTTCGGTGAGTCCGACAAGCATCCTCAAGACCCAACCGTTGCTTATTCTGCATCTGCACAGGCGCGAAGCGTGCTCCAGCTGATCGAGGAGCTCGGCCTGGAAAGGCCTTTGCTCGCCGGCTACGACATCGGCAGCCGGATCGCACAGACCATCTGTCTGCTGGCTCCCGAACGTGTGCTCTCAGCCGTTTTGTGTCCACCCCTGCCCGGCGCCGGGCAGCGAATCCTCGCTGCCGACTCGCAACGCGAGTACTGGTATCAGGCTTTCCATCAGCTCGAGTTGGCCGCAGAGCTGATCGACGGCGATCCTCGCGCCGTTCGTGCGTACCTTCGCCATTTCTGGTCCCACTGGTCTGGACCCGAGTTCCATCAAGCCGAAGAAGAACTCGAGCGATTGGTCGCAGATTATGCAAAGCGTGGTGCATTCACGGCTTCGATCGCTTGGTATCGCGCCGGCTCTGGCACAGTCGCGCGCAGTCTGGCCGAGCAGATACCTGACCCCGACCAGCGCGTTTCAGTACCCGCCTTGATCCTGTGGCCCGAGCACGATCCTCTCTACCCGCAAGCCTGGAGCGACCGAGTGTCCGATTTCTTCAGTCGCGCGGTCGTCCGCTTCTTGCCTCGTATCGGGCACTTTGTGCCAGTTGAGGCACCGACGTTATTTGTGTCGGCGATTGAGGAGGCTCTCGATCTTGCGGGAGGGCATCGATAACGGGCAATGTTGGTTGCGTGCCACAGCAACGCCGCTGGCAAACGGCGATATTGGCACCTAGCGGCACTCGGCGAATTCAGATCGCAATTTCTGAACGGGCGGCGCCGATCTGTTAACCGCAAGGTTCAGGGTTCGAGTCCCTGTCCCGGAGCCAGTTTTCGAATTTGAGTCGGTCGCGTATCGCTCTACGAGCCGTTGCGCCTTACAGCAACCGTACAGCAACGCGACTCCGAAATCTGCGTGATTATCGGCCGACGCGTGCCATTCTCTCGTTCAAATCGACACGACGAGGTCGAAGCAGCGTGTCCTCGCGGTGCAAAACCGCGAGGTTCCCAGTCATCGATAGCCCGGCCATATCGCGACCTACCAAGCTGAGGTCGGTTGTGGTACGCGCGCGCACGCGCGTCCTTTAACCACACATCCGATACCCCCGTCCCAGTGGCGCCATGGCGTCCGGTGGTTGCCGAGGTCATGTGGATCCTTCCGTTCACGATGGGGCTTCTCGTACGGGCACCCGGAGCGGCACGTTGATAAGGACGCGTCCGAGATCACAGGCTCACGACTCTGGAATAGGCTGATCTGATGGTCAAAGTCGGCGTGCGTATGCCAGCCACCGTCTCCGATGCAGGCGACTTCCTGGCCAACGTGCGCGCGCTCGAATCCGCCGGCGCCGCCCTGATCACGGTCGAGGCCGACGCGGAAGACCTATGGGTCGTGCTCGCCGCGATCGCCGTGGCGACAGAACGGGTCGGCCTGCTCGCAACCGAGCCTGCGCCGCTCAGCCTTCGCGCGCTCGGCCGGGGCCGGCTGGTCACGCGAACGCCGGACCAGGAGGCATGGGTGGAGGTTGCGCTGCCGGCCGATCGCGCCGGTTGGGCGTCGATGCTTGGCGAGAAGGAGAAGGCCGGCGTAACCGGCGTTGTGGTTCCGTGGGATCCACGGCTGATCGACCTTCTCCGCAATCCCGAGCCAGACGACCGCAGCGACCTCCTGATGTCCACCGGCTGAGAACTTGACGGCGATCCAACTCTGAGTTAGCGTCATCGCGTTCGGGGGAGGAACAATTTGCCGACCGTCACGCGTCGGGTTTTCCTCAAGGTGGGTGTGGCCGGAGCAGGCGCGCTCGCAGCGTCTGGTCTCGGCTTCGATGTCGCGCTGGCCGACTCGACGCGCGTCAAGCAGAAGCTGCGGATCGAAGGCGCGAAAGAGAGCCACTCCGTCTGCCCTTACTGCGCCGTGGGGTGCTCGCTGGTCGCCTACACCCGCACGAACAGCAGCGGCAGCACTGAACTGCTGCAGATCGAGGGTGACCCCGACAGCCCCGTCAACGAGGGCCGGCTCTGCCCCAAGGGAGCGACGTCGATGCAGCTCGCGATCTCGCCGCGGCGCGTCGAGTCGCCGTTGTATCGGCCGGCGGGCGCCACGAGCTGGCAGAAGATCTCGTGGGACGACATGCTCGACAAGATCGCGAGCAAGATCAAATCGTCACGCGACGCGACGTTCGTGACGACCGACGGCAACGGCAACACCGTCAACCGCACCGAGGGCATTGCCTTCGCGGGAGGCGCCGCATTCAGCTCCGAGGAGGGCTATCTGGCCACCAAGGTGATGCGGGGCCTGGGACTGGTACACCTAGAGCAGCAGGCCAGGGTTTGACACGGCCCCACGGTGGTCAGTTTGGCCGCCACGTTCGGAAGGGGAGCGATGACCAACCACTGGCGCGACATCAAGAACACCGACCTCATCCTCATCAACGGCGCTAACCCAGCTGAAGCGCACCCGGTCGGATTCCAGTGGTTCATGCGAGCCAAGCTGGACCGCGGGGCCAAGATCATCCACGCCGATCCGCGATTCACGCGTACATCGGCGATGGCCGACACGTATTTGCGCATTCGCACTGGGACCGACGTCGCATATTTCGGCGGCCTGATCAACTACGTCCTGCAGAACAACCTCTTCCACGACGAGTACGTGCGCAACTACACGAACGCGTCGTTCATCGTGAAGGAGGGCTATTCCTTCAACGACGGGCTGTTCTCGGGCTACGACTCCGCCAAGCGCGCGTACGACATATCGACGTGGGCTTACGAGTCGACCACCCCTCCATCCCTGCCGAACCCCGGTCTCACCCAGGGTCCCCCGTCGACGAGCTCCGGGTTTGCGAAGCGCGACATGACGCTCCAGCACCCACGATCGGTGTTCCAGCTTATGAAGCAGCACTACTCGCGCTACACGCCCGAGATGGTCTCGAGTATCACGGGCATACCGGTCGCCGATTTCATGAAGGTTGCCGAGATGGTCGGAGCGATGGGCAAGCCCGACAAGGTGATGACGATCGTGTATGCCGTCGGCCTGACTCACCACACCACCGGCGGCCAGCTGATCCGCTCCGGTGCCGTGCTGCAACTCCTGCTCGGGAACATGGGCCGGCCGGGCGGCGGCATGAACGCCGAGCGCGGCCACGCGAACATCCAGGGCAACACCGACCACGCCATCTCGTGGGAGATCCTTCCTGGCTATCTGAAGATTCCAGCGCCGGGCCAGAAGACGATCGCCGACTACGTCGCGGCCAGTGCGCCCAAGAAGGCCGATCCCAACTCGTGGAACTTCTTCGGCACCAACTACTCGAAGTTCATGGTCAGCACGCTCAAGACCTGGTACGGGGACGCGGCTACCAAGGACAACGAGTTCGCGTTCAACTTCGTCCCGAAACCCGCAAGCAACGCGTCATGGATGACCATCTACGACCAGGCGCTCAAGGGCAAGATGGAAGGCCTCATCCTCTCCGGGATGACCGCCGCCAGCATCGGGCCGGACTCGAACCAGGTCCGCCAGGCGCTCGGCAGCCTCAAGTGGCTGGTCGTCATGGACGCACTGCCAACCACGAGCTCGGAGTTCTGGCATGCGCCAGGCGTGGACGCCGCGTCCATCAAGACCGAGGTGTTCATGGTCCCGACGACGCATTGGATCGAAAAGGAGGGATCGTTTGTCAACAGCGGCCGCTGGTCGCAATGGAAAGACCAGGTGCTGCCGCCTCAGGGCCAGGCGCGACACGACCACTGGATCCTCGCCGACCTCTTTCAGCGCGTGAAGAAGCTGTATCAGTCGCAGGGTGGGAAGTTCCCGGACCCGATCATGGCCCTGACGACGAACTACGCGGATCCAACGAAGCCGACGCTGGACGAGATCGCCAAGGAGATCAACGGGAAGGACCTGACGACCGGCAAGCAGATGACGTCGTTCGCCAATCTGAAGGACGACGGCACGACGACCGCCGGAGACTGGATCTACACGGGCAGCTACCCCGACACCGGCAACCTGATGAAGCGCCGCCAGGGCGTGCAGGACGTCAAGGCCAACGACCCGACAGGAATGGGCTTCTTCGCCAACTGGGCGTGGAGCTGGCCGCTCAACCGGCGTGTGATGTACAACCGCGCGTCGGCCGATCTGGCCGGGAAGCCGTGGGACCCGACGCGTCCTGGCATCCAGTGGGACGCGGGCCAGGGGAAATGGGTCGGCGACGTGCCCGACTACCCGCCGACGATGAAGCCGTTGACCGAGGACCCGACCGCGTGGCTGCCGTTCATCATGAACGGCGAAGGCGTCGGACGCTTGTTCAGCAACAGCATGGTCGACGGACCATTCCCCGAGCACTATGAGCCGATCGAATCGCCGGTGAAGAATCCGCTCCACCCAGGCAACTCTGCCTCGCCAGTTGCCTTCCTCTACGACCAGGCGGCGGGCCGGCCGAACCGTTTCGGCACGGCGAGCGAGTTCCCGTACATCGCCACCAGCTACCGCCTCACCGAGCACGAGCACTACGTGACCCAGCACGTGCCTGGTCTGGTGCAGCTCCAGCCGAAGCCGTTCGTCGAGATTCCCGACGAGCTCGCGAACCAGAAGGGGATCAAGAGCGGCGACCAGGTGCGCGTGTCGTCGAAGCGTGGCAAGGTCGAGGTGCTGGCCCTGGTGACCAAGCGCCTGGGTGCGATGACGGTGGCCGGTCAGAAGGTGTTCCAGATCGGGATCCCAATCCATTGGGGATACGTCGGGCTTTCAGCCGACAGCGACCCGAGCAAGGGACGCTACTGGCTCGCCAACGCGCTCACCCCGTTCGTCGGCGACGCCAACGCCCGCACACCTGAGTTCAAGGCGTTTCTTGTCAACCTGGAGAAGATCTGATGGCGGTAGCGCTCGCGGCCACCGACCTCTGGGCGGAGCGACGCCGTCGAGTGGGAGAGCTCCGCGCGCGCCAGGGATTCGCTCGGCAGCTTCTCGACTTCTACGGCGCTCTGCTCGGCGTGCAAGAGCGATCGTTCAATGCCGCGCGCGACGCTCAACCAGCGATCGAATCGCTTGTGGCCTATGTCGCCGAAACGGCTTTTGCGCCCGTGGTCGACGTCAGTGTCGCCGTCGGACCAGACCGCTTGCGCTCCGACGTGATCCGAACCGTTCGCGAGCGGGACGCGTGCGACATTGTCGGCGCGTGGATGAGGAACGATGACCAACCGATGGTCGAACGTTTTCTCGCACGCGCGTCGCTCGGACCCGTGCTGGAAGCGTTGGGAGCCGAGGCACGAGCGGCATGTGACGGCCCGCGGGACGCGCAGCACTGTCCCGATTGCGGCGGTCCGGCGCAGCTCAGCTTCTCTGCCGCGTCAAGCGAGGGCCTGGCGACGGGCCGGCGGTTCCTGGTGTGCGCGCGGTGCGCCGCCACCTGGGGTTTTGCGCGCATGACGTGCGCAGGCTGCGGCGAGGACTCGAGCGCGAAGCTCAACATCTTCAGCGAGCGTGGCACCACGTCGGGTGAGCGAGGCAGCGTCGTTCGCGGACTTCCCGGCAGCCGGCCTGCGGTCGAGGACAACCCCGTCTTCCCCCACATGAGGATCGATGCCTGTGATTCGTGCCGCCGTTATCTGCTGAGCGTCGATCTTGCCACCGACCCCGCCGCCGTTCCGCTGGTGGACGAGCTTGCAGCCATTCCGCTCGACCTGTTCGCCCGGGAACGCGGTTACACCAAGATCATTCCCAACCTGATGGGCTTCTGAGCGATGGCAGGCATCACTCCCGGCCAGCAGTACGGGTTCTTCACCGACACGAGCATCTGCATCGGATGCAAGGCATGCGAGGTTGCCTGCAAGGAATGGAATCAGCTGCAGGGCAACAACCCTCAGTTCATGGCGGACAGCTTCGACAACACCGGCACACTCGATGCGCAGAACTGGCGCCACGTGAAGTTCATCGAGCAGGTGCCCGACCAGCCGTCCACGACGGGCAACGGCGCTGCGTGGCTGATGATGTCCGACGTCTGCAAGCACTGCAAGCACGCGAGTTGCATGGAGGTCTGCCCGACCGGAGCGATCATCCGCACCGAGTTCGACACCGTCTTCATCCAGCAGGACGTCTGCAACGGATGCCGTAACTGCATCGCCGCGTGCCCATACGGCGTGATCGGCATGAACAGTCAGACCGGCACGGCGCACAAGTGCACGTTGTGCTACGACCGCCTGCAAGGCGGCCTGCAACCGGCGTGCGCCAAGGCGTGCCCCACACAGTCGATCCAGTTTGGGCCGCTGGCCGATCTCCAGCAGGCAGCCGACACGCGCCTTGCCACGCTCCACAGCCAGGGCCAGACGCAGGCTCAGCTGTATGGGCGAGACGACAAGGTCTACGGCGGGCTGAACGCCTTCTTCCTGCTCATGGACAAGCCGGAGACGTATGGCCTACCCAACGCCGACAACGCTCGTCTCCCGACCCGAAACGACTTGAGCAGCTACCTGGTGGGTCTGGGCACCGCGGTGGTCGCCGTCATAGCGGGCCTGGTCGCCTTCCGCCGACGGGCCACGCCGTGATGCTCTACCTCGCGGCGGAACACTTCGTCAGAGCGCCGCAGTGGACCTGGTACATCCTGTTCTATTTCTTCTTTGCGGGCATCGCAGGAGGAACCTACGTCGTGGGCACCCTGCTGCGCCTGAGCGGCGACGTCCGGGACGAGGCCGCCGCGCGGTTTGCATTCCTGGTCAGCTTTCCTGCCACGCTCATCTGCCCGATCCTGCTCACGGCCGACCTGGGCGTCAGCTGGTCGCGTTTCTGGCACATGTTGGTCGACGTCACGCCCGGCGAGACGGCTCCCATCCTCCATTACTGGTCGCCGATGTCCACCGGGGCGTGGGCTCTGCTCGTATTTGGATTCTTCGCGTTCGTATCTTTCATCGACGCCTGGTTGAGCGGTCGCAACGGCAGGCCGTTCCTTCCGAGGGCTCTCAACGCCGTGGTCAACATCATCGGCTCGCTGGTCGCCCTGTTCATCGCTTCGTACACGGGGGTTCTCCTCAGCGTGACCAACCAGCCGGTCTGGAGCGACACGTGGGCATTGGGTGGCCTGTTCCTGGCCTCGGGACTCAGCGGATCGGCCGCCCTGATCGCGCTCTTTATCCGCAACCGCGCGGACTCGGCCTTCAGCCTTGGCCGCCTGCACCAGGCTGACGGCTACTTCTCTGCACTCGAGCTGGTTCTGCTCGTCGCCTTCTTCGTCACTGTGGGCGCGGCGGCGACACTCGACCGCGAGCTGGTCTGGCTGCCGCTGTGGGCGATCGCCGTGGTTGGCATCGCCGCATCGCTGGTCGAGGCGCGGGGCCACATGCGCGTGCAGCCACTGGCGGGCGGCACGATGGCGGGGATACGGCTCGACACGCTCGTCGTTTCGATCCTCGTGCTTCTCGGCGTCTTGGCCCTTCGGGCTGCGGTTATCTTCAGTGCCCAGTAGGGACGAGATTCTCGCCGTCCTCGCGGCGATTCAGGACCCGGACCTCGGCCGCGACGTGGTCAGCCTCGGCATGATCAAAGACCTCGCGATAAACGACATCGGTCGTGTCAGTTTCACCTTCGAGCTCACGACTCCGGCCTGCCCCGTGCGTGACCGGTTTCACGAGCTGGCGAGCAAGCTGGTCGCGGACATTCCGGGCGTCAGCGCCGTCGACATCAAGATGACGGCGCAGGTGCGCAGCGCGTTCAACGGACGCTCACACGAAGCCGCGATCCCCGGCGTCAAGCACGTCATCGCGGTCGGATCGGGCAAGGGAGGCGTGGGCAAGTCGACGGTCGCCGTCAACCTCGCGTCGTCCCTTCAGCTCTCCGGTGCCCGCGTCGGCTTGCTCGATGCAGACATTTACGGCCCATCCGTGCCAGGGATGCTCGGTGTGAGCGATCAGCCCCAGGTGC
>DASTIX010000102.1:0-17040 GCA_035717165.1 Candidatus Dormiibacterota bacterium | reverse complement strand
GCGCCGAGATCCGCGAGGACATCCTCCACGGTTGCCGCCTGCTCTTCGACGGCCGGCGAGCTGACATCGAGCACCTGCAGGACGATATCGGCCTCCGTGACCTCCTCGAGCGTGGCGCGGAACGCGGCCACCAGGTCAGTTGGAAGCTTCTGGATGAAACCCACGGTGTCGGTCAGCAGAAGCTCGCGACCGGCTGGTAGCTCGAGCTTGCGCGTCGTCGGGTCGAGCGTCGCGAAAAGCTTCTGCTCCGCGCGCACGCCGGCGTGGGTCAGAGTGTTGAGCAGCGTCGATTTGCCGGCGTTGGTGTAGCCGACGATCGCGGCGGTTTCCAGCTCGGCGCGCCGCCGGCCGGTGCGCTGCTGATGGCGCTGGGTGCGGACCTGCTCGATCTCCCGGTCGAGGTCGCGGATGCGTTTGCGGATGCGGCGCCGCTCGACCTCGATCTGCTGCTCGCCGAATCCACCGCGAGCCCCCACCCCACCTCGCCGACCGCCAACCTGGCGGTCGTAGGCGTAGGCGCCGATCAGGCGCGGCAGCAGGTGATGCAGTCGCGCGGCTTCGACCTGCAGCCGGCCTTCGTGCGTCCGCGCATGCTGAGCAAAGATCTCGAGGATGATCTCCGTCCGGTCCAGTACTCGCGCCTTAATCGCGAGCTCGAGGTTGCGCTGCTGCCGGGGGCTGAGGTCCTCGTTGCAGATCACGACGTCGAACTCGCCCTCGAGCTTCATGTCGCGCAACGACTCGACCTTGCCCATGCCGATGAAATGGGCTGCGTCGACCTCGAAGCGCCGTTGTACGTCCGAACCGACCACCTCGGTGCCGGCGGTGCGTGCGAGGTCCGCGAGCTCGTTCATCTGCTCTCGCACCGCCTCCGGCTCGGTTCCAGGTAGGAGAACGCCGACGAGGAAGGCCCGCTCGCGCGGGGCGCGGGTGGTGATCAGAGCGTGAGCTTCCTCATCCGCGCCATCGCTTCCTCGAGGCGCGCGTCGGGCGCTGTCACCGAGAGCCGGAAGTAGCCTTCGCCGTGAGCTCCAAAGCCCACGCCGGGCGTGATGTTCACCCCGACCTGGTCGAGCACGCGGGTCGCAAAACCGATCGAGTCATAGCCCTTGGGGACGGGCGCCCATACATAGAAGGTCGCGCGTGGCGGCCGGATGTCCCAGCCCAGGCTGTTGAGCGTGTCGGCCACAAGCCGGTGTCGCTTCGCATAGACGGCGCAAGCGGCCTTGGTCTCATCCTCGCCGCCGTTGAGCGCCTCGATGGCCGCCCACTGCACCGCCTGGAAGATCCCGGAGTCGATGTTCGTCTTGAGCTGACCGATCAGATTGACCAGGTCGGGGCGCCCGCACACCCAGCCAATACGCCAGCCGGTCATGTTGTAGGTCTTCGAGAGCGAGTGGAACTCGAGGCCCACTTCTTTCGCGCCGGGAATCTCAAAGAGCGTCAGCGGGCGGTATCCGTCGAACGCGATCTCGGAGTAGGGCGCGTCGTGGCAGAGGATGATGTCGTGACGGCGACAGAAGTCCACCGCCCTCTCCAGGAACTCGCGGTCGGCCGTGGCCGCTGTGGGGTTGTTCGGATAGTTGAGCCACATGAGCGTCGCGCGCTGCGCGACGTCCGATGGAATCGCGTCGAGGTCGGGAAGCCACTTGTTCTTGGCCGTCAACGGCATGATGTGCGGCTCCGCGCCGGCCATGATCGCGCCGGTCACGTACACCGTGTAGCCGGGGTCAGGTGCAAGCACGACGTCGCCAGGATCGACGAGTGCGAGCGGGACATGGCTGATCCCGTCTTTCGATCCCAGGGTTGGCAGGATCTCGGTCGTAGGGTCCAGCTCGACTCCCGAACGGTCCGCGTACCAGCGCGCGATCGACTCGCGCAGCTCCGCCAGGCCGAAGTACGACGGATAGCGATGGTTCGCTGGATCCGCCGCGGTCTCCTGAAGGACGCTGACAATCCGGCCGGGCGTGGCCAGGTCGGGATCGCCGATGCCCAGCGAGATCACGTCGAGGCCGGCGCGCTTCTTCTCCTGAACCCTGCGGTCGATCTCGGCAAAGAGGTACGGCGGAATCCGGCTCAGGCGCTTGGCGCCGGTGGCGGTCTTACTCATCGAGATATTTGAGGATACCCGGCAGCGGATCGGGGTCGATCGCGAACCATCTGACCCTGTCGTCGCGACGCCACCAACGAAGCTGGCGGCGTGCGTAGCGGCGGTTGGATCGCGCCATCACGAGTGGCAGCTCATCAAGCGTCAGCTCACCGCGAATATGGGCCAGCGCCTCCGCGTAACCGATGCCGGTCAGAACCGGCGCGGTCGGTGGCACACCGGAATCCAGTGCAGATTGCGTTTCGGCGACAAGACCGCGCTCGACCTGCTCGCGACTTCGGTTCTCCAGCCGCGAATCGATAACGTCCAGTGACGCAGTGAGACCAATTCGGGCCGGCTGCCAGGGCGGCGCTGTGCGCGTACGCAGGCGCCGCAGTGGCGGCCCGGCGGCCTCCAGGATCTCCAGCGCGCGGATGACTCGGACCGGGTTCTTCAGATCGACGCCAGTGTCCGGATCGATCGCGACCAGTCGCGACTGCAGCGCCGCAATCTCGAGTTTCTCGAGCTCGGCTCGCAGCGACGGATTCGGCGGAATGCCGGCTAGAGTGAATCCATCGCAAAGCGCGTCGACGTAAAGCATCGTGCCGCCCTCGACGATCGGGACGCGGCCACGAGAAGCGATGTCGTCGATCGCCGCGCGTGCCCCTTCGACGTACTGCGCGGCGTTGTACGTGGTCGCGGGATCGACGAAGTCGATCATGTGATAGGGGATGCGAGCGCGCATGACAGGCGTCGGTTTGTTGGTCGCGATGTCGAGGCGCTCATAAACCTGCCGTGAATCCGCGACCACGATCTCGCCGTCCAGCTGTTGAGCCAGCTCGAACGCGAGCTGCGACTTGCCGATCCCGGTCGGGCCGACGAAGACGGGTACCTTCAGTAGTTGCGCCGGAAGTGTCGCGTGAGCTCCTGCCACTCGACGAGCAGGCGCGTCGGGCGTCCGTGCGGACACGTGATCGACTCCTCCGCCGCCTCGAGGTCCGCAAGCAAACGTCGCTGCTCGGCGATGTCGAGGACATCACCGAACTTGACGGCCGAGTGGCAAGCGAGAGATGCGGCCGCGGCGATGATGGCGCCGTCGCCGCGATTCTCGCCAAGGGCCGCGAGCATCTCCTGGATCGCCGCCGTCGCTCGGCCAGCCGGAAGTTCGACCGGGACGGCGATGATGCGCAGGCTGCGCGGGCCGAACTCCTCGAGCTCGAGACCAAGGCTTGCGAGCTCGGCACGGTGGTCGGCCGCGGCGGCGATGAGCGCCGGTTCGGCGTCCACCGCCTGCGGGATCAGCAGCGGCTGGCTCGCGCCTCGTCCGCTGCGGAGGCGGTCGAGCAGTCGGTTGTAGAGGACGCGCTCATGGGCCGCATGCTGGTCTACCAGCACCAGCCCGTGCGGACCCTCGGCGACGAGATATCCAGGCCCTGCCTGGCCGATCGGTCGCAGCACGCTGGTGGTGGCGTGGCCGTTGGGCTCGGCGATCGCAACCATCGCAGGCGCTTCGTGGACCGTCAGCGGTGTGATGGTCGAAACGGCCGCGCTCGCTGCCGCCTCCACTGGTCGATAGCGGAACGGATCGCTTCCATCCAGCGCCGCCCGGACCGCTCGCTGCAGCGCAGCAAAGATCGCGCCCTCGTCCCGGAATCGGACCTCCTTCTTGGCGGGATGGACGTTCACGTCGACGAGCTCGGGATCGATCGCGACGTCGATGACCGCGATCGGATGGCGGCCGCGTTCCAGGCGCCCCTGGTAGCACTCCTCGAGGGCAAAGACCAGCGACCGTGCGACGATCGGCCGGCCGTTCACCGAGAGGACCATTCCGTCGCGACTGCCCCGGCTGAGCCGGGGCTGGCTGACCAGGCCCGTGACCATCGACGCACTCGCCAGCTCGAGCATCTCGTCGGCGACTGCCGCTCCGTAGACGGACGCGAGAGCACGACGCCGATCTCCGTCACCAGTCGTGCTCACCGCGGCGCGGCTGTCGATGGTCAGGTGGAATCGCACCTGCGGATGGAGCAGCGCAAACGCGCTGACGACGTCTTTGATAGCGGCGACCTCGGTCGCGTCGCTCTTCAGAAATTTCAGCCGTGCGGGAACGTTGGCGAAGAGGTCTCTGACCTCGATGGCCACCCCCGGCAGCAACGGACCCCGGCCCTGCTCGACGAGCCCGCCCGCGCGGATGCGTACTACTGCGCCGCCACTCGAACACTCGACGTCCGCGACCGCCGCGATGCTCGCAAGCGCCTCGCCGCGAAAGCCGAACGATGCGATGACCGCGAGGTCCGTTAGAGAGGTGAGCTTGCTCGTCGTGTGACGCACGAACGCGATCGCCAGCTCGTTCGCGGGTATGCCCGCTCCGTCGTCGCTCACGCGGATCGACGTCTTTCCCGCGCCCCGCACGTCGATGTTGATCCGGTGGGCGCCCGCATCGAGCGCGTTTTCCACGAGCTCTTTGACCACCGATGCGGGACGTTCGATCACCTCGCCTGCGGCGATCGCGTCTGCGACCTCCGGCGGAAGCAGCTGAATCACGGCGTAAGTTTTGCTCGAAGTTGATACAGCTTTTGCAGAGCCTCCAGAGGGCTGAGCGTCGCGGGATCGATCGCCTCCAGTTCCTTGCGCACGGCGTCGGGCGTCATCTCCATCGGCAAACCGAGCTGCACCTCCGGAGGCTCCAGCGGTCGCTGCTGCTCGAGCTCCGTCAGCACCTGACGCGCGCGAGCGATGACCGCGGAGGGCAGGCCCGCGACCGCAGCGACGTGAATGCCGTACGAGCGATCGGCGCCTCCGGCCACGACGCGGTGCAAGAACCGCACTGTGTCGCCCTCTTCGAGGACCTCGACCCGCTCGTTGCGTACACGCGCAAGCCTTTCCGCGAGCGCAGTGAGCTCGTGATAGTGCGTCGCGAACAGGGTTCGGCATCCGAGCTTCGGCGCGTCGTGAAGGTGCTCGACGACCGCTTGAGCGATCGACACGCCATCGTAGGTCGACGTCCCCCTCCCCACCTCGTCGAGGATCACGAGCGACGCGTGCGTGGCGTGGTTGAGGATGTATGCCGTCTCCGTCATCTCGACCATGAACGTCGACATTCCTGCGCTGATGTCGTCGTGCGCCCCGACGCGCGTGAAGATGCGGTCCACGAGCCCGATGGCGGCGGCCTCGGCGGGCACGAAGCTCCCGCACTGGGCGAGCAGCACGATCAGCGCGGCCTGGCGTAGGTACGTCGACTTTCCGGCCATGTTCGGACCGGTCAGGATCACGATCTGCGCGCCGTCGGTGTCGAGCTCGAGGTCGTTCGGCACGAAAATCCCTGCAGGGAGGCTGCGCTCGACCAGCGGGTGCCGACCGGCCCGGATGCTCAGCCGATCACCGGTGCTGACGACGGGCCGTCGCCAGTTGAGATCAGCGGCTGCATCGGCAAAGCTCACGAGGGCGTCGATCATCCCTAATGCTTGCCCTGTCGCGCGGAGCGATGGTCCGGCATCGGCGACGGCGCGGCAAAGGTCCTGCAGGATCTCCAGCTCCCGCGCGGCGGCGCGTTCCTGCGCGCTCAGCACCACTGCTTCCTTTTCTTTCAGCTCGGGCGTGAGGTAGCGCTCGGCGCCGGTCAGCGTCTGCTTGCGGATGTAGTCGTCCGGCAGCTTGGCGGTGTTGGCGTGACTGACCTCGATGTAGTAGCCGAAGACTTTGTTGAAACCCACCTTCAGCGATTTGATCCCGGTGCGCCTTCGCTCGGCCGCCTCGAGGTTGCTTATCCACTGACGAGCCTCACGTGATGCCTCTGCGATTGCGTCCAGGTCGGGGTCGTATCCGGGTCGGATGGCGCCGCCGTCGCGAGCGAAGAGCGGTGGATCGTCGACGAGCGCTCGCGCCAGCATCGCGGCGAGCTCGGGCAAGTCGCCGACCTGCGCCGCAAGCTCTCGCGTGACCAGCGCCTCGCACGCACCGAGAACCTCGTGCACCGCGGGTACCGCTTCGAGCGACCGGCGAAGCGCCACGAGCTCGCGCGCGGTGGCGTGGCCGTGACCTGCGCGGCCGGCGAGTCTTTCCAGGTCGCCGACCGGCCGCAGCGCATCGCGGACGCGATCGCGAATCGAGGGCGCCGCGACGAATTCGTCGACGGCCGCCAGCCGAAGCTCAATGGACTCGACGTCGCGCAACGGGGCGCCGAGCCACGAGCGCAGCTGGCGCGCACCCATCGGCGTCGACGTGCGGTCCATCAGCGTGATCAGCGCGGGAAGCTCGAGGTTGCGAACCGTGGCGGCGTCGAGCGGCATCGTCACGTCGGGTGAGTACGTTCGGACGGTAAGCGCACCAGGCGAGATGCGCGTGCCGTTGTGTTTCAGGTACTCGAGCACGACGCCGGCGGCGCCGATCGCCAGGGGCGCATCCGCAGCGCCGATCGATGCCGGATATGCGACGCCGAGCAGGTCCTTCAGTCGGAGCTGGCCGCGGGCGGGATCGAAACGGTATTCCTCGACGTCCGGCGGCGACAGAAGCTCCGCGGGCGCCAGCCGTTCGAGCTCGGGCTGCAAGCGGTCTTTGGGCAGCTGGCACAGGAGCAGCTCGCCCGTCGACACCTCGCAAGCGGCGATGCCGGCCTCGAGGCCGCGCGTCCATGCCGCGACTAGATAGTTCGGTCGCGACGGCTCGAGGTACGCATCTTCGACCACTGTTCCCGGAGTGAGCACTCGGGTCACGTCGCGGCGCACGATCTTGTTCCTCGAAGCCGCCTCCACCTGGTCGCAGATCACGACCTTGTGCCCCGCGCGAAGCAGCTTGCCCACGTACGACTGCCACGCGTGGTGCGGCACTCCGCACATCGGCGCGCGGCCGGTCTTGCCTAGCGGACGGGATGTCAGCTGCACGCCCATGATCGGCGCGGCGACCTTGGCGTCGTCGAAGAAGATCTCGTAGAAGTCGCCGAGCCTGAACAGCAGGATCCCGTCGGGGTGCTTCTCCTTTGCGTCTCGGTATTGACGCATCACCGGAGTCGGTGGCGGGCTCACGCCGCCGGCAATCCCAGCAGCTGCGCGGCGGTTGCCTGCAGCACACGCATCTTGACGACGTCGCCCGGCGCAACACCGTTGCCGCTCATCACGACCCCGCGCTTCCCCTGCCGGATGCGGCCGTATGGTCGGTGGAGCTCGTCGTGGCCTTCGATTAGGACTTCGACGTCGCGGCCGATCCAGCGCGCGGTCTTGCGTGCCGCGATGTCCTTCTGCAGCGCGAGGAGATCGTTGAGCCGGCGTAGCTTCTCGTCTTGCGGCACGTCATCGGACATGCGATTCGCGGCATGCGTACCCGGTCGCGGCGAATACATGGCGATGTGGACGACGTCGAACTCCATCTCCTCGACCAGGGCGCGCGTGTTGAGATACGCCTGCTCCGACTCGCCCGGGAAGCCGACGATGATGTCCGTCGCCAGCCCGAGGTCGGGCATCAACCGGCGCGCGTTGTCGATGATGGCGCGGTAGTGGCGTGTTTGGTAACCGCGCGCCATGCGCTTGAGAACCGTGTCGTCACCGGACTGGACCGGAAGCTGCAGCTCGCGGCAGACGACGTCGCTCGCCGCCATCACCTCGAGCAGCTCCGTCTCGAGGTCCTGCGGATGTGACGTCAGGAAGCGCAGCCGCTTGATCCCTGCGATCTTCTCGACCTCCCGGACCAGCGCCGCCAGGCCGCCACCCGACTCAGGGTCGCGGTAGTCGTCGACGTTCTGGCCGAGGAGCACGACCTCCTTCGCGCCGGCCGCAACCGCCTCGCGGCACTCGGCCAGCACCGCATTCATCGGGAGATGCTTCTCCCGTCCTCGGACGCGGGGCACGATGCAGAAGGTGCAGTTGTGATCGCAGCCTTCGATTACGCGCACGAAATGGCTGATGCCGGTGCGACCGGCCGGCGGCAGCGGCTCGCCCTGCGAATAGTCGTAGCGCGCCTCGAGCCCCGCGATGAAATCGTCGTACGCGCCGATCGGAACGACCTCGTCGAGGTGCGGGAATCGCTTGCGAAGGACATCGCCTTCCTTGGCGACGATGCAGCCGGTCACCGCGATGGTCCGTTCGGCTGTCTTCCACTGTTTCAACTCATGCAGCTTGGAGTAGACCCGGTCCTCGGAGGCCTGGCGCACGACGCACGTGTTCAGCACCGCGACGTCGGCGCGATCGAGCGAATCTTCGACGTAACCGGCTGCCAGCAGTCGACGCGCAAGGCTCTCCGAGTCCGCGAGGTTCATCTGGCACCCGATGGTCCAGATGTGGAAGGACCTTCTCTGCGTCAGCGGCTCTCCACGAGCAGGCGGATTCCGGTTCTCTCCTCGCCGTCGATCGAGATGTCGATGAAGGCGGGGATGCACACGAGGTCGAGTCCACCGGGCGCGACGTAACCGCGGGAGATGGCGATCGCCTTGACCGCCTGGTTGATGGCGCCGGCGCCGATGGCCTGAACCTCGACACGGCCCTTGCTGCGGATCACGCCCGCGATGGCGCCCGCCACGGCAACCGGCTTCGAGGTGGCCGAAACCTTGAGCACCTCTACTGGAGCGCGCTCCGTCGACATTGCTGGAACCCCTTCAAACATGTTCACGGTCGATTCGCTGGATGGATGTTGCTCGGCCGGTTGAAGGACTAATGGTAACCAGTACCGAATTGAAAGTCACTGGTCCTGAGGCGACCACGAACCGATTCGGGACACCCGTTCGGAAGCGCTCGAGGACCACGTCCTTGTCCATGCCGATGCACCCGTCGCGTGGTCCGACCATGCCAACGTCGGTGACGTAAGCCGTCCCACGCGGAAGAACCCGGGCATCGGCCGTGGGGATGTGGGTGTGCGTGCCTACAACCGCGCTGGCTCTCCCGTCGAGATACCACCCCATGGCCGTCTTCTCCGATGTCGCCTCGGCGTGCATGTCGCAGAAGACGATTTGCGGCTCGGGATGCTGTTTCAGGATCTCGTCGGCGGCGCGGAATGGGTCATCGAGGGCGTCCAGGAAGATGCGGCCGATCAGGTTCATCACCAGCACCTGGTGGCCGCCCGCTTCCGTGACGCACCAGCCTTGGCCGGGTGCGCTCGGCGGGTAGTTTGCCGGTCGCAGGACGCGATCGAGGTTCGGCAACTCGCCGACGAACTCCTTCTGCGCAAAGACGTGGTTACCCGTCGTGATGACGTCGGCTCCGTAGCCACGGAGCTCGTTTACGAGCTTCGCCGTCAGACCGAATCCGCCGGCGGAGTTCTCACCGTTGACGATGGTCAGGTCGGGCCGCAGCTCCGTCTTCAACTGCGGCAGCAGCGCTTTGACCGCCTCGCGGCCGGGCTGGCCGACCACGTCGGCAACGAAGAGAATTCGGAATTCGCCGTCCGGCACGTCTCGATTGTCGTGGAAACAAAAAAGGGAGCCCGCTCGGCGGACTCCCTTTGATTACTTGGCGTATTCCACGGCGCGGGTCTCGCGCACCACGGTGACGCGGATCTGGCCGGGGAAGCTCAGCTCTGACTCGATGCGCTTGGCAATGTCCCGGGCCATCAGCTGGGCAGCCGAATCGTCGATCTGCTCCGGCCTGACCAGGATCCTGACCTCGCGGCCGGCCTGGATGGCGTAGGACTGCTGCACGCCCGTGAAAGAGTTCGCGATCTCCTCGAGCTTTTCGAGTCGCTTGACGTATGCCTCGAGCGATTCTCGGCGCGCTCCGGGGCGCGCGGCGGAGATTGCGTCGGCGGCGATAAGAAGCAGCGCTTCGATTGTGTGTGGTTCCTCGTCGTAGTGGTGTGCACGCACGGCGTGCACGACCGGCGCAGGAACCTGGTGCCTTTGCAGGAGGTCCGCCCCGATCACGGCATGCGAGCCCTCGACCTCGTGGTCGATGGCCTTGCCGATGTCGTGGAGCAGGCCTGACAGCTTGGCGGTGCGAACATCGGCGCCGATCTCGGACGCCATCATGGCGGCGAGATAAGCGACTTCCTTGGAGTGGTTCAGCACCTGCTGGCCGTAGCTGGTGCGAAAACGCAGGATGCCGAGATGGCGGACGACCTCAGGGTGTAGGCCCTGCAGGCCGAGCTCCAAGACCGCCCCCTCTCCCTCCTCCTTGACCCTTTGCAGGACCTCCTGGCGGGACTTGGCGACGATCTCCTCGATGCGCGCCGGATGGATGCGACCATCCACGATCAGCTTGTTGAGCGCGACTCTTGCGACCTCACGGCGCACGGGGTCGAACCCGCTGATGATCACGGCCTCCGGAGTGTCGTCGACGATGAGGTCGATCCCGGTGGCCTGCTGGAGAGCGCGGATGTTGCGCCCTTCCTTGCCGATGATCCGGCCCTTCAGCTCGTCAGTGGGCAGCGGCAGCACCGATACCGAGACCTCTGCGGTCTGGTCGGCGGCGATGCGCTGGATGGCTTCGGTGACTATCTCGCGAGCTCTCCGCTCGCCTTCGTCACGTGCCGCGAGCTCCGACTCGCGGACCTTGCGAGCGACCTCGTTGCGGAGGTCTTGCTCGACCTGGGCCATCAGGATTCCCTGCGCTTCCTGGCGCGTCATGTTCGCGACGCGCTGAAGCTCGAGCTCCTGCTTGCGGTAGCTCTCGTCGAGCTGGGCTCTGATCTCGTCCAGCGACTTCTTCTGATTGGCGAGCTCGCGCTCGGCGCGGTTGAGGTCCTCCGACTTGCGGTCGAGGTTTTCCTCTTTCTGGAGAAGGCGCTTTTCGATCTGTTGCGATTGGGCTCGGTACTCCCGAGCCTCCTGTTCGGCGGCGGTGCGAATCTGGACGGCCTCTTCCTTGGCTTCGAGCAGCTTTTCTTTGGCCTGGGTTTCGGCGTCGAGGACGGTTTGCTGGGCCTTGAGCTCCAGGGCATGGTGCCCGTTGCTCTGCCGGCGGCCGACGACCTGGTAAGCGACCAGCACGCCGGCGCCGAGGGCCACTGCTGCCACCACCACCAATAGCAAGACGACGACGGGTAAAGACATGTGGCATGCACCTCGTTAATTCGGTTGTCAAAGTGCGTGACCATGGCAGGGCAGAGAACGGCCCCGCCTCGGGTTGGCTCTATGACTTGCGGGCGTTCGAACCGGCCCGCCGTGACCCTGATTCTAGGCTTCGGGACCCGGTCACCGAAATGCCAAGGTTCGGCCTACGCCCCTGGCGAGTGGTCCTCTTCGCCCTCCCAGACGGCGCGGCACGCGGCCGAGGCTACGGATTGTGAGTAACCGCGCCGCAGTAGCCGGCCACCGTGCTTGGCGAGCAGCTCTTGGTAGCTCGCAGGTAGGGTCGGACCGACCTCTCGGCGAACGAGCGAGGCGGCCATTCGGACCTGCGCGCCGGCATCGAAGCGGCCGACCGCTGCACGCACCAGCTCACGGTCGACACCCCTCGCCGCCAGCTCGGCGGCGAGCGCCTGAGGTCCGCGCTTGCCGGCCCGGCGGGCGACGTGCAGGTCCGCGAACGTGGCGTCGTCGATGTAGCCGAGCTCGATCAACGTTGTCAGCGCAGCATTGACTGCGTCCTCTTCGTACCCGAGTCGCACGAGGCGGCGGCCGAGCTCGGCGCGGCCGTAAGGACGGCGCGCAAGGAGCCGGATGCCGGCGTCGAAAGCGCTGACCCTGGGTTGCGCCCCAGGCGGGCGGCGTCCGCGCCGGTTGCTGGCCCTAGAACTCTTCGCCGCCACCTGTTCGGACCGGGGCGGGCGTCTTGAGCGGCGCGTTTCCGGCGGCGGCCTTTTCCCTCACGCGCGCCTCGATCTCGGCCGATAGCGTCGGGTTCTCGCGGAGGTAGTTGCGGACGTTCTCGCGGCCCTGGCCGAGGCGCTGGTCACCGTACGACATCCATGTGCCGCTCTTCTCGAAGATCGAGTACTCGACGGCGGCGTCGATGAGCGAGCCCTCGCGCGAGATGCCCTCGTTGAAGAGGATGTCGAACTCGGCGGCGCGGAACGGCGGGGCGACCTTGTTCTTGACCACCTTGACCTTGACCCGCGCTCCGACCGAGTCCAGACCGCTCTTGATGACTTCGACCTTGCGGATGTCGAGCCGGACCGACGAATAGAACTTGAGGGCGCGACCGCCGGGCTGCGTCTCGGGGTTGCCAAACATGATTCCGATCTTTTCGCGCAGCTGGTTGAGGAAGATCACCGAGCAGTTCGACTTGGCGATGGCCGCGGTCAGCTTGCGTAGGGCCTGCGACATGAGCCGCGCCTGCAGTCCGACGTGGGCCTCGCCCATCTCGCCTTCGATCTCGGCCTTGGGGACCAATGCGGCCACCGAGTCGATGACGATCACGTCGACGGCGTTGGAGCGCACAAGCACCTCGACGATCTCGAGCGCCTGCTCGCCGGTGTCGGGCTGGCTTATCAAGAGGTCGTCGATCCGGACGCCGATGCGCGACGCATAGATGGGATCGAGGGCGTGCTCGGCGTCGACGAACGCCGCCACGCCCCCGGCCTTCTGGGCTTCGGCGATGACGTGCAGGGCCAGCGTCGTCTTGCCGGCCGACTCGGGACCGTACAACTCGGTCACCCTGCCACGCGGGATGCCCCCGACCCCCAGCGCGAGGTCGAGCGGGAGCGCACCGGTGGGGATCACGCTCACTTCGCCACGCTGCGCAACGTGCTCACCCAGCCGCATGATCGCGCCCTTGCCCTGGGCCTTGGTGATCTGCGACATCGCCGCGTCCAGCGCGTGCCTTTTCTCTTCAAGTGCTTTGTCTTTCTCTTTGTCTTTGTCCATCGTGTTGGGCGTTGCCTCCTAGGTCGTTGCGGCGAGTGTTCTACGTCTGGGCGGTGACTTTCAACTGCGCCTGTTAAGGAATGCCGCGAAGTGTATCGAACAAGTGTTTGGGCGTCAAGCGGTCCTTATGTTCGCCTGGCCCACGCTACGAGCCTCGGCGATGAGCAACCGGAGCGCTTCCTCGGCCGCCAGGCGCCGGATCGTCGCCCGGTCTCCACTGAACTTGAACTCGCGCCCGACGGCATGTTCGTCGGAAGCGATACCGATATATGTAAGGCCGATCGGCTTGGAAGTGCCGGCCGCTGCGGGACCTGCGATACCCGTCGTCGCAACGGCGAGGCTCGTACCGAGCCGTGCACGTACGCCCTTGGCCATTGCGACCGCCACCTCCGAGCTCACCGCACCGACGGTCTCGAGCATCTCGGCGGGAACGTCCAGCTCCTCGCGCTTGACGTCGTTCGAGTAAGCGATCACGCCTCCGATGAAGTACTCGGAGCTGCCGGGCTCATCGGTGATGGCCGCGCAGATCGTGCCGCCCGTGATCGACTCGGCGACCGACACGGTCACGCCGCCGGCGCGCAGCACCTCGCCGAGCTCGCCGGCAAGCGTGGGCTCGGGCGCGCCGCCGCTCGCGATGCGCCCGCGCGAGGTGTCGATGGGAAGGATCAGATACCGAAATCGCCACAGGTAGTCGAGACCGCTCCACAACGTGAACACGATGGCGATCGCGACGGCGACACCCGCGAGCGGAGCGAGCAGCGGGTACGGGCGCTGAAGTATCAACAGCGTGACTGCGCTCATCTGTGTGACCGTCTTGGTCTTGCCCAGCGGAGCGGCAGCGATGACCCGACCCTTGCCCGCGCCGACTGAGCGAAGAATCGTGATGATCAGCTCGCGGGAGAAGATGATCACGACGACCCACGCGGCGACGAGGCCTTCCTGCACGAGCACGATCAGGACCGAAAGCACGAAGAGCTTGTCCGCGAGCGGATCGAGGAACTTTCCGAGGTCGCTGACGTTGCCGCTGCGCCGCGCGAGCTGGCCGTCCAGCGTGTCGGTGAGCGAGAAGACGATGAACAGCGCCGCGGCGATTTGATCGTGGCCGGGGAAAGGCGCGAGAAGCAGGCCCATCAAGATGGGAATGGCGACGAGCCGGCTGATAGTCAGCGCGTTTGGCAGATTCATGCTCGGTTCATGGAGAAGTTTGCGACGAGAAGTCACGCGTCGCCACGCCGGCGCCCATGGCGCCGACGTTGTGTCCGTCGATGGTGATGAACGTCGCCGACGCCTTGCCGCTCGTGATCTTCACGTCGAGACCGGTGAAATACACGACCGAGCCGGCAGGCAGCGTTCGGCCGGAATCGCCGTACTGCGGATTGCCGTCGACCGTGACATTGATCCACACCGAGTCCGTGACTCGCACACCGACGACGATCGGGCGTGCCTGGACCGCCGGTGATGCCGCCGGAGTCGTTGCGGCGGTGGCTTGTGGCGACGGCGTGGTGGCCGCGACCAGCGCACGCTGGTCGACGCTGATCTGCCGCCACGCGTATCCCGCCAATGCGCCGCTGAGAAGGACGACACCGACGGCCGCGACCATCGGCGTCGTGATCGCGAAGCCGCGCCGCTGCTGCCTCTCCATGACCTTGACGGCCAGGTCCGGCGCGCGTACCTCGTCGGGCAGCTGCGCGAGCACCTCATCCGGATCGAGTCCCAGGAATGCGGCGTAGCTGCGGACGTAACCACGGACATACACGGGCGCGGCGATTGCGTCGTAGTCCTCCGCCTCGAGCGCGTGCAGGTTCTCGGGGCGGATCCTCGTCGAGGCCGCAACCTGGTCGATCGAGAGGCCACGCTCGCCGCGCTTCGCAGCCAGCCGGCCTCCGACGCTCATTCCAGACCTAACCGCTCGAGCAATTCGTCGACGTCGGGGAGCGTCATGAGAACCTCGCGCGACTTCGAGCCCTGATAGCCACCGATGACGCGGTGCTCGGCCAGCTGGTCGACGATCCGGCCGGCGCGCGAGTACCCGACGTTGAACTTGCGCTGCACCAGCGACACCGACGCGGCGCCCTCGGCCGCGACCGCGCGAGCCGCGCGCGCGAACAGCGGGTCGAGCTTGCGCTCCTCGCGCCGCTCACCGTCCCACTCCATGCCGGCGCCCTCTTCGAGGATCTCCTCCATGTAGCGAGGTCCGCCCTGCGATTTCCAGAAGCTCACGACGCCTTCGACCTCCTGGTCGCTGACGAATGCGCCCTGGATGCGCGTCGGCTTGCCGGCGTCGACGGGTTGGTAGAGCATGTCGCCTCGACCGAGCAGCTTCTCCGCACCGCCGGCGTCGAGGATGACGCGGCTGTCGACCTGTGAGCCGACCGCGAATGCGATGCGCGACGGAATGTTGGCCTTGATCAGACCGGTGATGATGTCGGTCGACGGTCGCTGTGTCGCGATGATCAGATGTATGCCGACCGCGCGCGCGAGCTGCGCGATGCGGCAGATCAGCTCTTCGATCTCGCCCGCCGCGACCATCATCAGGTCGGCGAGCTCGTCGATGACGATGACGATGTACGGCAGCGGTCGGGCGAGCTTCTGCGTCGCCTTGTCGTTGTAGGCGGCGATGTTGCGCACGCCCTCCGCCGAGAAGACCTTGTAGCGCCGGTCCATCTCGGCGACCGCCCATCGCAGCGCCGCGGCGGCCTGATGCGATTCGACGAGCACGGGCAGCGCGAGATGCGGGAGGCCGTTGTAGCCGGTGAGCTCGACGCGTTTCGGGTCGATGAGAAGCATGCGCAGGTGATCTGGCGTGACCTGGAACAGAAGGCTGGTGATGAGCGCGTTGATGCACACGCTCTTGCCCTGCCCGGTCGCGCCGGCGATCAGGAGGTGCGGCATCTTGGTCAGGTCGGCGACGATCGATTGACCGGAGACGTCGTTGCCGAGGCCCAGGGCCAGCTTGTTGCTGCCTTCGCGAAAGGCCGCCGTCTCGATGACCTCGCGGATGGTCACGAGGCTTGCCGACTTGTTCGGGACCTCGATACCCACGGCGGATTTGCCGGGGATAGGCGCCTCGATGCGCAGCGGCGCGGCCGCAAGCGCGAGCGATAGATCGTTCTGGAGGGCGGTGATGCGCTTGACCTGCACGCCCGCGCCTGGCTGCACCTCGTACTGAGTGACCGCCGGGCCGGGATTGACGCCGATTACTTTCGCCTCGACGCCGAACTGCTCGAGCGTGCTCTCCATCACCTTGACGTTGCGCTTGATCTCGTCAGCCATCCGCTCGCGGCGCGCGGTGACGGTGTCGAGGAGCGCGATCGACGGCAGCTTCCAATCGATTTCCGGCAGGTCGTCTTCCGGTTCGGCGACGACTCGCATCACCGGCACTTTCGGCAACGGTGGCTCGTCAACCGCAGGCTCGATGGGAGCTGGTTTTTCCTTTTCCGCAGCCTTCTCTTCCGGTTCGTCGACGTCCCAGACGTTGCGCTCCGCGGCGGGCGCCGGTGCCGTGGCGAAGCTCGCGGCCGAGCGCGTAAGCGCATCGGCCGTTGCGGGAACCGGCTTCGACGCTTTCGTCTTTTCGACTGCCGGCGGCGCGGCGACCAGCTCGGCCAGGCGCGTCCGCTCGGCGTTGGCCGATCGCACGGCTCCGACCGTCGCCACGAGCAACGTGCCAGGACTGAAGTGGACCGTGACGATCAGACCGATGACCAGACCCGCGATCAGCAGCGCCCACGCGCCGACGATCGTGAACAGACCGGTCAGAGAAGCATCGATCGCGTGGCCAAGCGAGCCACCCGCGTTTGCTGCCAGGCCGAACAGGCCGACGAGCGAGAGCACGGTGACAAGGCCGGCGACGACGTCGACGCCGCGCGGCTTCGGCGCCTTCGGCCAGAGCAGATACGCGCTGGCGGCGATGGCGGCGACAACAGGCACGAACCACGCGGTTCCGAATGACGAGTACATGAACTCGCGGATGCTGCCGAGGATCTGGCCCGCGTGGCTGAGGATCGCGAGCAATCCCAGCAGCGCGGCGAGCATCAGGAGGACGCCGAAGATCTCGCGCACCTGACGAGTGCTCAGGCGTGGTCGAGTCGCGCGCTTGCTTCGCTTGGAACGTGAAGAGGAAGCGCGACGAGCGCCGGATCGGGCAGAGCTTCGGGATGTGGTGCGACGCATGCTGCGGGCCCTAGAGCCGAGTGGATTTTACGCCATACACTTGGACACTCAATGGCCG
>DASTIX010000101.1:0-3177 GCA_035717165.1 Candidatus Dormiibacterota bacterium | reverse complement strand
CTCGCTCCTGCAGGGCGTCGACCCGAGTGCATTTCGCAACTCGCTGCAAGAACGATTCCGCAGCCGCATGCGGCCTGACGCGATGCGCTGGCTGGCGGCCAAACCTGGCGGGGGCGCAACTCCGCACCACAACTTCCACGTTTTCGAGGTCTACACGCGAGCGGGCTTGATGAACGGCGACGCACAAGGTGGCCCGCTGCTCGAGACGATGGACGCGTGCCGAATCAGCTGGGGCCGGGTCGTCGACGTCCGTCCGGGCGAGCTCATCGTCAAGCGGCAGCCGCTGAGGCTGCTCGCCGGGAAGCTCGCTCTAGGCGTACCGGAAATCGTGAAGGCGACCGCGGCGGACGGCTACATTCCGCTCGTTCGGCGAGGCGACGCCGTGTCAATGCACTGGAGCTGGGCATGCGAGGTGCTGACCGCCGCGGAGCTGGCCCGCCTGCGGGCAATGACCGCGGCCGCTCTCTCGGCGTGCAATCAGACCATCTGATCCGGGCCAGAGCCTTCGAGGATCGCGTCGATCTGTCCGACCGCAAGCCTCATGCCGCTCTCCGTTTCCGCGCCGGGCACCTCCTCGTCCGCCGTCCGAGCGAACTTGCAGGTGATCGTCATGGTCGTCTTCTCAGGCGTTTCTATGAGGCGGACCTTGATGGACGTGGTCGGCGGGTCATCGTTCGGCGCGCTGTCGTCAGCGTTTCCTTCCTCGAACGCGAGCGAGCGCGGAGGGTCGACCGAGATGATCCGCCACCACGCATGGAGCTTCTCGCCGTCCGGCCCGGTCATGTAGTAAGTGACCCGGCCGCCCTCGCTCAGATCGTGGTCGACGACGGTGGCGGGGTAGGTCGCCGGTCCCCACCATCGTTCTAGCTGCCGCGGGTCGGCCCAGACCTGCCAGACTCGCTCCGCGGGTTGATCGAACTCCGCCACGATCGTGAGGGTCCGCGCAAGTGGATCGCGGTCAACGGCGATCACGGTCATTACTTGTCTCCTTGTGGTCGCGCGAGCACGTCGCCGATGCGATCGAGTCGGCCACGCCACAGGTGCTCGAACTCGGCGAGCAGGATTTGCGCCTTGGCGACGGTGTCCATCTCGGTCTGGACCAGCAGCTGACGGCCGCGTCGCGTCAGGTGAACGAGACCGGCCTCCTCGAGCACGGCGACATGCTTTTGCACCGCCGTCGTGCTCATTGGATACAGGCGGGCCAAGCCTGAGACCGACAGCGTCCCGCCCATGGCCCGGCGCATGACATCTCGCCGGGTGCGGTCCGCCAACGCCCGGAAGATCAGATCAGCGCGCCTCTCCTCAGTGGCCGCACGACCTACAACCATATGGTTGTAATATTACTCCGCCAGCATCAAGGCTGGCCGGCCGGGATCAAGGGTGGAGAGAAACATGAGGTTGACGACTACGACCAACGTCTCGCTGGACGGCGTGATGCAGGGGTTGGGCCGAGATGATGAGGACCGCCGCGGCGGCTTCGTCCGCGGCGGATGGGTCATTCCACTGACGGGCAGCGAAGAAATGGACCACATCAATGGGGTGTACGAGAGGGCGACCGCGTTTTTGTTCGGCCGGCAGACCTACGAGATCTTCGCCCGTTCTTGGGGAGCGATCCCCGAAATGATCTCGAGCGCGATCGGCGCCGCGCTGAACAGCCGGCCGAAGTATGTGGTGTCGACCAGCCTCAGGGATCCGCAGTGGAAGGGCACGAGCGTCCTCGCCGGCGACGTCGCCGCGGCGATCACGGAGCTGAAATCGCGTAAAGGAGGTGAACTTGTGGTACCCGGCAGCGGTGTCCTCGTCCGATGGCTGCTCGCCAACGGCATGGTCGACCAGCTCGATCTGCTCATCTACCCGATCATCATCGGCCAGGGGACGCGGTTGTTCCCCGAATCCGGTCCGGACATCAAGCTCGATCTATTGACCTCGAGGACCACCTCTCGTGGCATCACCATCCAGACGTATCGGACTGCTGGGCGCCCCGAGTACGCGAGAGCGAAGGCCGTCTCTTGAGCTAGTGGGCCGTAATCTGTTGATCGCAGGCCAACCGATGAATCCCGGCTCGTGCGACCGTCTTACCGGCATCAGGAGGTCACGATGGAAGCCAAGAATCTCGACATCTACGGTCATGAGCCACTCATCTGGAGCCGTGTTCTGGAGCAACTGCAGCGAACCGACTACAGGGCGACGCATTGGCTCGCCACTGCGGGATCCGATGGACGGCCACATGTTGCAGGCGTCGGTGCGATGTGGGACAGCGGGAAGTTCTACATCGTTAGCGGTCCGAAAACACGCAAGAGCAGAAACCTCGCTGAGAACAATCGCTGCGTAATTGCGGTCTCAATGCCGAACGTCGATCTCGTCATGGAGGGTGCCGCGGCGATGGTGAGCGACCCGGCAACCCTCGAGCGTTTGGCGAAGCGCTACCGAGACGTAGGCTGGCCGGCGGAGGCGCAGGACGATGCGATAACTGCACCGTACAGCGCTCCGAGCGCCGGGCCGGGCCCATGGAAGCTGTACGAGTTCACTCCTCATACCGCGACCGCCGTAGCGAGCGAGGAGCCGCACGGGGCCACTCGGTGGCGGCTGACAGCCTCGCAGTAATTCGGTCCGCGATGACGGAGATCGCCTGTCGCGCCTCACACGGAAACTCGGACGTGCGCTTCAGTTGGAGGCGATGACGGGCCGGTAGACCGGCTCCCAGATCGCGGCGCGCACGGCGGCCTCGACGTTTTCCTGCGGTGTTCGGGCGATCCCTTCGGCGATGGCCTGATGGGCCACCGCCACGGCTACCGCAATGGACACGTCGCGCAGGCGTTCGACGTCGGGCAGCAGGCTTGAGCCCGGGCTCGACACGTCGGTCATGGCAACGACGGCGTCGGCCGCAGCGGAGAGCATCCCGTCACTCACGCGGCTTGCCCGGACCGCGATCGTGCCGAGCCCGATCCCAGGAAACACAAAGGCGTTGTTCGCCTGGCCGATGACGTGCTCAACACCGGCGTGCACAACCGGCGCAAACGGGCTGCCGGTCGCGATCAGCGCCCGCCCACCTGTCCATTCGAGGAGATCCTCCGGGGTGGCCTCGCTGAGCGCGGTCGGATTGGTCAGCGGCAGGATGATGGGCCGCTCGACGCCGGTCGACATCTCTCGGATCACGCTTTCGGTGAAGGCTCGCGG
>DASTIX010000100.1:0-44327 GCA_035717165.1 Candidatus Dormiibacterota bacterium | reverse complement strand
CGACCGTGCGCCCGCGGTCGTCGGCGAGCGCTCGCACACGGCCGTAGATGTGACCGCATACGAAGTCGTCGCCAACCTTGAGCGTGCCGGCCTGGACGAGCACCGTCGCGACGGGACCGCGACCGCGCTCGAGGTGCGCGTCGACGATCGTCCCGATGGCATTGCGGTCGGGGTTGGCCTTGAGCTCGAGGATGTCGGAGGAAAGAACGATGGTCGTCAGCAGGTCGTCGATGCCCTTGCCGGTGCGGGCGCTCAGGTGCACGCACTCGTGCTCGCCGCCGTAGTGGCGCGTCACGATTCCCTGCTCCGCGAGCTGCTGGTGGATGCGGTCGACGTTGGCGTTGTCCTTGTCGATCTTGTTGATCGCGACGATGATCGGCACCTTCGCGGCCCGCGCGTGGTGAATCGCCTCGATCGTCTGCGGCATGACACCGTCGTCGGCTGCGACCACGAGCACCACCACGTCGGTGACCTGCGCGCCGCGGGCGCGCATCGCGGTGAAGGCTTCATGGCCGGGTGTGTCGATGAAGACCACCGGATGCCCGTCCGCGGTGTCGATCTTGTACGCGCCGATGCGCTGCGTGATGCCTCCCGCTTCGCCCGCCGCTACGTGGGTCTTGCGGATGGCGTCGAGAATCGAGGTCTTGCCGTGGTCGACGTGGCCGAGCACGGTCACGATCGGCGGGCGGGGCTTGAGCTTGCTCGGGTCCTCGTTCGCGAGCGAGAACAACTCCTCGCGCGAGGTGGTGACGACGGCGCCGTTGCCTTCCGCCGTCTCGGTCGCGACCACGTCTTCGCTCGCCACCGGCTCGACCGTGAAGCCGAACTCGTCGGCCACGATCTCGGCGGTCGCGAAGTCGATGACCTGGTTGATGTTGGCGAAGATGCGGGACGCCATCAGCTTCTTGATGACGTCGACCGGGCTGACGCCGAGCTTCTCCGCGAGGTCTTTGACCGATAGGTTCGGAGGCAGCTCGACCTTGCGGTCGCCGTTCGGTTCGATCTTGGTCGCGACGCTCGTCGGCTTGAAGGCGGAACGGGCGGCCTCGATCGCGCCGGGCGCCAGCGGCGCGGCGGCGTTGCGGGTCAGCCGGCGCTGCTGCAGGAAGTTGACCAGCTCCTTCTGGCTGATCCCAAGTTCGCGTGCGAGTTCGTGTGCCTTCATGCCGGAACTACTGATTATGCCGGGCCGGGCGAATTCGAAACCTCCGCCCAGAGCTGGGACGGGATTGCGGCACCCAGGGCGCGGTCGAGCGCGCGGCGTTTCCGAGCCACTTCCTGACATTCGTCGGAGGCGTGCAGATACGCGCCACGCCCGGCTGCTTTGCCGGTTCGGTCGAGCCCGATCGAGCCGTCAGGACGGCGCACGATCCGGATCAGCTCTGCCTTCCCCGCCTCCTGCCGGCAGGCGACGCAGGTCCTAACCGGACCCCTCCGGCCGCTGCGCGGCCACCTCCCCATCTATGGGGAGGAGGCTTCGACGTCGGAGTCGCTCGGCTTGATGTCGATTCGAAGGCCCGTCAGCTTGGCCGCGAGCCGGGCGTTCTGCCCGTCGCGACCGATCGCGAGCGAGAGCTGGGCGCGCGGGACGAGCACCGTCGCGGTTCGGGTGACGCGGTCGATCGTGACCTTCTCGGCCTTGGCCGGTCCGAGCGCCGCGGCGACGAAGGCTTCTGGATCCTCGGACCACGGCACGATGTCGACGTGCTCGCTCGCGAGCTCGCTCAGGAGCGCGCGATGGCGCACTCCTTTGGGGCCGACGCACGCCCCGACCGGATCGAGACCGGATTCGTTCGCGGAGACGGCGATCTTCGTCCGCAGGCCCGGTTCGCGCGCGATCGCCCTGACCTGAACGGTGCCCGACTTGATCTCCGGCACCTCGGCCTCGAGCAGGCGATGCACGAACGAGCGGCTTGCCCGTGACACGCGGACCTGCGCCTGGCGGCGGTTGTGCTCTGGGTCGAGGATGACCACGAGCACTGGGCGGCCGGGTATGAGCTGCTCTCCGGGAATCTGCTCTTCGGGAGGCATGACGCCCTCCGCCTTGCCGAGGTCGACGTAGACGATTCCTCCCTCGCTGCGGTCGACGATGCCACTGGCGAGCTCCCCGCGGTGCTCCGCCACGTCGCGCAGGACCTTGTCGCGCTCCAGGTCATGGATGTGTCGAAGCACCGCGTGCTTGGCGGTCTGGGCGGCGAGACGTTTGAAGTCCTCAGAAGGAAGTTCCTGCTCGATCACTGTGCCGTCCTGCTTGATGACGCGACTCCGCACGTCGAGAGCGCCGGACTTCGTATCGAGCCTGACCGTCACCATCCCTGGCGGATTGAAAGCGCGCGTGTACGCGGCGGCGAGTGCGCTTTCCACGGTGTGCAGCATCTCCTCGAATGGGATGCCCACCTCGGCGCAAAGCGCGGTCAGCGCTTCGGCGAGCGACTGGGTGGCCGGCTCAGATTGCGACCGCGAGCCTGCCCGCGACAACGTCTTCCCATGCGATGTGAGTGATCACCGGCGCTCGGCCTCGCAAACCGGGCGCCTGGACTGCGATGCCGGCGTCATCGACCGCGATCAGCTGACCTTCGACGACGCCATCGGACTCGCCACTCCTATAGCGGATGTTGACGCGCTTTCCGCTAAAACGGTCGTAATCGTTTCGCCCGCGCAGCGGACGCTCTGCACCGGGAGACGACACTTCGAGTTCGTATGGACCGTTGATGAGGTTGGCGCGATCGAGCAGCGGGCCGGCGACTTTGCTTACGCGTTCGCAGTCCTCGATCGTGATCGGGTCATTGTGGTCGATCGAGATGCGGAGTGTCCGTCCGGATTGACCTGACTGGTCGATGGCGTAGAGCTCATAGCCCATGTGGTTGAGCGTGGGCTCGAGAAGCTCCTTGATCGACGGTATGGGCCAGGTCGGCATGTCCGGTGTGCGTTTCTACCTTACGAAATCCGCTGACGCCGCGCCTGTGTGACCCCAGCGAGTGCCGGCGAGTGCGGGTTTTCAGCCTCTGAATTTGCCGCGAATGCCGGCACTCGCGGTAATCGCAGGTACCGCTAGCGCAGCGGTTGGAACCTCCGCCAGACCACGAGCAAAGGCGCCGCGTTGAAGATCGAGCTGTAGGTGCCGGACACGATGCCGATGAGCAGCGCCAGCGCCAGGCCCTGCAGCGTCGGGCCGCCGGAGATGAAGATCGCGGCGAGCACCAGCACGACGGTGAAGCTCGTGATGATCGATCGTGCAGCGGTCTGCATGATGCTCAGGTTCACCACCTGCTCGAACGACAGGCGCTGACTCACTCGCAGGTTTTCGCGGATCCGGTCGAAGACGACGATGGTGTCGTGCACGGAAAAGCCGACGACGGTCAGGACCGCAGTGACGAAGAACGCGTTGATTTCACCGACCTGCCAGTGAAACACCGTGCCGAAGATCGAGAACAGACCTGTGAGGATGAACACGTCGTGCAGCAGGGCCGCGATTGCCGATCCGCCGAACTGAAAGCCTGCGCGCCATCCGCCCGGAACGTTGCGGAACCGGATCGCGAGCAAGAGCAGGATCGCCATCGCCGCAAGCACGACCGCGAGCACTGAAAACTGGATGGTCTCGCCTGCGATCGTCCCACCGACTGAAAGGATCTGCTGCACGCTCATAGGACCGAGGCGACTCTGCAGGTCGCTCTGAACTCTGTTCGTCTGCTCCTGGTTGAGCGGCGGGAACCGAAGAATGTAGGCGCCGCCGGTGGTCTGGATGACGGAACCATCGAGTCCCTCGGCGTTGACCGCGCTCGTCACCTGCGCGATCGACGGATGGTTGCTGAAGCTCGCCGTGATCTCGGTGCCGCCGGCGAAGTCGATTCCGAGCAGGAAGTGGTTGTGCCACATCGAGACGATGCCCGGGATGATCACCGCCAGCGAGATCGCGAAGAAGATGTTGCGGCGCCCGATGATGTTGAACCGGCGGACCTTCGGCGGTGCGGCCGGCTGAGGTGCCGGCGCGGGCGCTGGTTCGTCCGCGGGCACGACTATGTCCGCGGTCTGCTGCTCGGTCTGCACGTCAGGCAGTTCGGACACGATCCACTCCGAGCAAGCCGGCGCGCCGGAAGCCGCTGCCCGCGAGCACGATTGCCAGGAGGTTGTGGGTCACGACGATCGCGGAGATCAGGCTCACGACAACACCGATCGCGAGCGTGATGGCAAATCCCTTGACGGCCGCCGGCCCGACGAAACCGAGGATCACACAGGTGATGAGCGTCGACGTGTTGGAGTCCCGAATCGCAGGCCACGCGCGACGGACTGCCGCATCGACGGCGGCGGTTATGGTGCGTCCCGCGCGCACCTCTTCTTTGAAGCGTTCAAAGATCAGCACGTTCGCGTCCACGGCCATACCGACCGAGAGGATGAACCCGGTGATGCCCGCGAGGGTGAGCGTTACCGGAATCACCTTGAACAGCGCGAGCACCGCGCCTGCGTAGAAGAGCAGCGCGAGGCTGGCGAGAAGGCCTGGCAATCGGTAGTAGACGATCATGAAGATCACGACGATCGCAAGTCCGAGCAGGCCGGCCGCGAGGCTGAGCTTCACCGACTGAGCGCCCAGCGTGGCGCTGACCTGGGTGACGTCGAGCGCGACCAGGTCGACCGGCAGCGAGCCGGAGTTGATCCCGGTCGCCAGGTCCTGCGCGCTCTGCTGGGTGAACGCGCCCGAGATCGTCGCCTGCCCGCCCGCGATCTCCTGCAGCGTCACCGGGTCGGTGAGGAACTTGCCGCAGACGGTGCCCTCGACCTGCGTCGCGAGGCACTGCGGGTCGTACGGCGCCATGATCTTGGCGACGTAGGAAGGATCGTTCCAGTGATCGATGTCCTGCTGCGTCAGGTCGAGCCAGATCGTCAGGTGACGCTGCGGACAGTTCGCGGTCGCGGTCGTGTTGGGATCGCCTGGACACGCGTTGACGTTGTCGCGCGTCAGGTTGTCGAACTTCGTTGCGCCCGCCGAGGTGAAGCTGACGTTGACGACCCAGCTCGTGCCGTTCTGATCGATGGTGGAAGACGCGCTCGAGATGTCGTCTCCCGTCAGGCCCGTCAGCACCGGTCGATAGCCCGGCTGGGGCCCTCCCGTCACCGAGCTGTCCGGCACCCACTTGGTGTAGACGAGCTTGGACACCGCGCCGATCGTCTTCTGCGCCTGGTCGGCGTTCACGCCGGCGAGATCTACGGTGATGCGGTCGTAATTCGAGCCCGCGCCGCGGATCTCGGGCTCGCTGACGCCGAGCGCGTTGACGCGCTTGTTGATCACCTGGATCGTGCGCTGCTGGACGTCGGCGCGGCTCTGGCCTGCGGGGAAGTTGGTCAGCTGGTAGTCGATATGCGTCCCGCCGGCCAGGTCGAGACCTTTGTGGAAGAAGAGCTGCCAGCCGCCGAAGTTGGGCGGCAGTCCCTGCACGTTCCCGCTCAGCGGAAGGTGGTTGGCGATGCGGTAGACGTATCCCGCCCCGTCGACGAAGAGCGAAAAGATGAGAACGGCCACGACGAAAAGGCGGACGGGCCAGGCGAGGACTAACTGCATGGGCGGCGAACAAGTCTACCGATGCGAAGCGTGGCACCGCCGGGAACCCTGTCGCCGAACTGAAAACCGAGCCGATTGCGCTCTAAAGAATCGGAACGCGGCCCGGGGCCCGCGAGACCCGGGCCGCGCGGCGCCACGGTTCGCGGTCGCCTGAAGCCGTAACAAGGCCTTCGGTGTTCGCCCCACATCTCGGCGGCTTCAGGCTCGGTGGCCGCGCCCTAACGCTGCCGGAACACGAGGTTGAGGACGACGGTGGCCACGATCGACAGGATCACGCAGGTCGCCAGCGGCAGGTAGAGAGTGACGTTTCCGCCCTTGAAAGTGAAATCGCCGGGCAGATGGAACCGGCCGAAAAGCATCAGCGCGGCGCCGATCACGACCAGGATCACGCCCAACACGACGACGACTCGACCGAGATCGGCCACTCTGCTACCTACAGTAGGCTCGTCTGCTGCGATTCGCGCCGCGGCGGCTTGAGCCCGAGGTGCTCATACGCGAGCTCGGTGGCGATCCGGCCACGCGCGGTGCGCGCGATGAAGCCGATCTGAATCAGATATGGCTCGTGCACGTCCTCGATCGTCTCCGGCTCCTCCGACAGCGACGTGGCGAGGGTGTCGAGACCGACCGGACCGCCTTTGAACTTGAGGATCACGTTCTCGAGAAGCTGGCGGTCGAGCGGCTCCAGGCCCATCTCGTCCACCTCGAGCATCCCGAGCGCGAGCCTGGTGATCTCCCGCGTCGCGCGACCGTCGCCGCGAACCTGTGCGTAATCGCGGACCCGTCGCAGCAGTCGGTTGGCGATTCGAGGCGTCCCGCGTGCGCGCCGCGCGATCTCGGACACCGCGTCGTCGTGGATCTCGATGTCGAGGATGCGCGCGGACCGGCTCACGATCTTCTCGAGCTCGGCTTTGGTGTAGAAGTCCAGGCGATACACGGCGCCGAAGCGGTCGCGCAGCGGACCGCTCAGCAGTCCCTGACGTGTGGTCGCGCCGACGCACGTGAAGTGCGGCAGAGGTAGCGTCGCAGCGCTCGCCCCCACCCCCTTGCCCAGCACCGCGTCGAATCGGAAGTCCTCGAGGGCGGGATACAACGACTCTTCGACGATGGTGTTCAGACGGTGGATCTCGTCGATGAAGAACACGTCGCGCGTGGTGAGGTTGAGGAGGATCGAGCCGAGCGCGCCTTGGTGATCGATCGCGGGACCTGAACTGACCTTGATGGCGACCCCGAGCTCGTTGGCGATGATGTGGGCGAGCGTCGTCTTGCCGAGGCCAGGTGGTCCGCACAGCAGAACGTGCTCGACGGGTTCGTCGCGCATCCGCGCCGCCTCGAGAAGGATTCCCAGGTTCTCGCGAACCTGCTCCTGTCCTACGTACTCGGCCAGCAGACGCGGCCGCAGCGTGAGGTCGAACTGGTCGTCATCCGAGCGTGCGTCGAGCACCTTGTCTTCGGTCACTTGCGACCCAATGAGCGGAGCGCGGCGGCGAGCGCCTCTTGCGTGTTGGGCGACGATTTCCAGTCGACCGCGTCGATTCCGTCACGCGCTTCCTGCGGCGAATAACCGAGGTTGCGCAGCGCCGACTCCACGGCTTTCGGAACGGCCCCGTCGCCGGCGATCGCGGCGGCGCGAGGCACGACCTCGAGCGCGGCTACCGCGTCGAGACGAGGCTTGAGCTCGATGATCACTTTGGCCGCCGTGCGCGGACCGACGCCGCTTGCGCGCCGTATAGGTGCTGCATCCTCGCTCATGATCGCGCGCTTCAGAACCTCGAGGCTCGCCGCGCTAAGGATGTTCAACCCCACCTTCGGTCCGACGCCGTCGACCTGGATCAGCATCTCGAAGAGCTCGAGCTCGTCGACGGTGCTGAAGCCGTACAGCGCCAGCTGGTCCTCGCGGACGTGGGTGTGGATGTGCAGCTCGACCTCGCCGCCGGGCGGCGGAAGTGATTGTCGAGCGTGCGTCGGAACGGTGACGAGGTAGCCGACGCCCCCGACGTCGACGACGACGAAGTCTGGCCCCGCACGTCGCACCACACCGCTCAGGTGTGCGATCACCTTATTGCTGCTCTCGCAAATCTCCGGCTGCGGGCATGGCACAGCGCGATCGCGATTGCGTCGCGCGCGTGGTCGTCGAGCTTTCCTTCGGGCAGCTTCACTTGCGCCGCGAGCATCCGTCCGATCTGCGACTTGTCCGCGTTCCCGTAACCGGTGAGGATCACTTTGACCTGGCTCGGCTTGTACTCGAAGACGGGCACGCCGCATTCCTCGAGCACGTTGAGAATTGCGCCACGCGCCTGCGCGACACCCACGGCACTCGTGGCGTTGCGCCCCATGAAGATCTCTTCGATCGACGCTTCCGCCGGTGGGTGCTCCGCGATCAGCCCGCGCAGGTGGTTCGTGATCGTGAGCAACCGTGCGCCGTCGCGACCGGGGATCGTGACCACCGTGCTGCAGGAAAGAACGAGGTTCGGTTCGGCAAAGAGAGCAAAGCCGGTGCCGGCGAGACCGGGGTCGACTCCGAGTATCAGCCCGTTGTTTTTGCCCGGCATGTGTCCCGCACGGTTTTACACCTGTGCTGCAACGCGTTCAAGGACGTCAGATGGAATGTCGAAGTTGGCGTAAACCTGCTGGACGTCGTCGTCTTCTTCCAGTGACTCCACGAGCCTGAGCACCGCGGCCGCCTTGTCTTCGCTGACAGCGACCGTTTGCTTGGGCTGCATCGTGATCTCCGCATTCTCGACGGTGACCCCGAGCGCCTCGACTGCCGCCTTCACCTTTTCAAATGCGCCGGGCGACGTCGTGATCTCGACGGATTTTCCTTCGACCTGTACGTCTTCGGCGCCGGCCTCGATGGCGGCAAGGCCCACGTCTTCGGGGTCCTTGTTGCCGGTGTGGACGGCCATCGCACCTTTGCGCTCGAACATCCAGCCCACCGAGTTGGTTTCGCCGAGGTTCCCGCCGCCCTTGCTGAACAGGTGGCGGACAGCCGCCGACGTGCGATTGCGGTTGTCTGTGAGCGTGTCGACCATCACCGCAACGCCCGACGGCCCGTAGCCCTCGTAGCGGACTTCCTCGAGCCGCTCGCCGGCGAGCTCCCCCGTTCCTCGCTGGATCGCCGCCTTGATGCGGTCGGTGGGCATGTTGATCTCGCGCGCTTTCTGGACCGCCAGGCGCAGGCGGAAGTTGCCGTCGGGGTTACCGCCGCCCTCGCGCGCGGCGATGGTGATCTCTCGGCTCGCGCGTGTGAACGCCTGACCCCGCTTGGCGTCGACCACTGCCTTCTTGTGCTTGATGCCGGCCCATTTCGAGTGCCCGGACATTAAGAACACCCTCCGAACATGCTTTCGCTCATTTTAATTCGATGTACCGCCTCCTGGCCGAAACGACATCGCCCTTAACAGGCGTCGTCTCGAGCCCGATCTTCTCCCCATTGATACGGACGCCGCCCTGCTCCACCAACCGTCGGGCGTCGTTGCGGCTGCTCGCGATCCCGACCTCGACGAGAAAGCTCACGAGGTCGGCCGGCGTCCTGTTGTACGGCTCGCGTTCGGTTGGAATCTCGCGCTTGCGGAACTTGGTGTTGAAATCTTCTTCCGCGCGCCGCGCGGCATCTTCGCCGTGAAGACGTACGACTAGCTGCCTGGCCAGCGCGGCCTTGGCGTCCCGCGGCTTCATCGCCAGCACGTCGTCCTGACGCGCACGCTCGAGACCGGAGACGAGACGAACGTACTTCTCGATGAGCGCATCGGGAATCGACATCGTCTTGCCGTAGACGTCCTCTGGCGAATCCGTCAGCGCGATGTAGTTGTTGAGCGACTTGCCCATCTTCTGCACCCCGTCGGTGCCCTCGAGCAGCGGAAAGACGGCGATGTCCTGCTGCTCCTGGCCGTACGCCTTCTGGATCTCGCGGCCGAAGAGAAGGTTGAAGAGCTGGTCGGTGCCGCCGATCTCGACGTCGGCCTGGATCGCGACCGAGTCGTAGGCCTGGTTGAACGGATAGAGGATCTCGTGCGCGCTGATGGGAGTGCCTTCCTTGATGCGGTCGGCGAAGTCCTCGCGTTGCAGCACCTGCTGCAGCGTCGCCTTGGCCATCAGCCGGAGGATGTCGGCGGCTGTCATCGTCGCCAGCCACTCGGAGTTGTGACGCACCTCGATCTTGTTGCGGTCGAGGACGAGGTCGAGCTGCTTGAAGTACGTCTCGGCGTTGCGCGCGATCTCTTCCTCGGTGAGCATCGGTCGCGTGACCGAGCGGCCGCTTGGGTCGCCGATGAGCGCGGTGTAGTCGCCGATGATGACGACGACCGTGTGGCCCTCGTCCTGGAACATTCGCAGCGTGTCGAGCACGACGAGGTGGCCGATGTGAAGGTCGGGCGCGGTCGGATCGAGCCCGAGCTTGACGCGAAGCTTTTCCCCACGTTCGATCCGTGCGCGCAGATGATCGACGACGTCGATCCTCACCGCCCGCTCGCGCAGGCGCTCGAAAAAACCGCTACTCACGAAACCGGAGTCTAAGGATTGACCGGATTCGGACCGAAGTAGACCTGGGGGTCACCGGGGAGAAGCGGCTGGAACAACGCGATGATCGGTTTATCGACCGCGTTGACGAGGCTGACCATGTAGGCCGAGTGATTCACCGCGTCGCGCAGGTTGAGCTGCAGCGGGTCGAGCTCCGAGCCGCCGATCGGATTGGCCGCTTGCCCGAGCTCATAGATCACGACGACCGAAAGCAGGATTGCTGTGAGCAATCCAAGCGCGACGCCCAGGGTGCGGTTGAGCACGACGGCCTGGATCTGGATCTGCTTGTGCGCTATCTGCGTCGCGACCTCGACGAGGATGAGGATCGCGGCGATGATGCCGAAGAAGCCGTAGATGCGGCTGTCGGGAACCTCGAAGTTCGACGTCTGACCGAGAATCCCGCCGGCTTGCAGACCCATGTTCGTCGCCGCCCAGACCGCGATGAAGAGCGCTGCCAGACCGATGAAACGGCGGATCAGGCCGCTGAAGTACCCGCCCACGCCGTAGGCGATGAGCAGCAGCAGTGGAAAGACGTCGATCCAGGTCAATTGGTGCTTCCCCCCGCAAACGGCACGCTAGCGCGTGCAGAACTCGCGCCCGATCTCACTCTCGGAACCTGGCGCCGTGTCTCTTCTCCAGCCCCAGCCTGACCTCTGACATCGCTCTGTCCACTTCGGCGTCCGTCAGGGTGCGCTCCGGGCTCCGGAAAGTCAAGGTAAATGCGACGCTCTTGTGCCCTTCGGGAACCTGCGATCCGTGGTACTCGTCGAAGGCGCGAGCCCGTTCGAGCAGGTCTCCGGCGAGCTCCTCGATGCTCGCGAGAAGCGCACCGGCGACAACGGTTTCCTCGACGACAACCGCGAGGTCGCGCTCCACCGCCGGGAATCGCGGCAGCGGCTGAGCACGCGACACACGTGCGTTGTCGAGTAGAGGCTCGACGTCGATCTCGAATCCGGTCACGCGCCCGGAAATCCCCGCGGTCACAGACGGATGGAGCTCGCCGACGTACCCGAGCTGCCGGCCGTTCAGAATCACCGCCGCGCAGCGCCCTGGATGGAACAACGGGCTCGACGCTCGGTCGTAGCCGAGCGCGGGCGCATCGAGCGACGCGGCGCTTGCGTCCAGAATTGATTTGGCGAGGTAGAACGCGCTGCGTCCTTCGTCGGCAGTTGCGCCGGCAGTGAAAACGGCAGCGATGCGAAGAGGTTCGTCCGGCTGCGCCGGCCTTTCCCCCACCTTCGCCAGAAACACACTGGCGATCTCGTAGATCTGGATGGCCACCTGGCCGCGATCGCGGTTGAGCGCCACCGCGTCGATGAGCGAAGGCAGCAATGACGTGCGCAACGTGTTCATGTCGTCGCTCAGCGGATTCTCGATTCGCATCGCATGCGCGGCGATGCGCAAGTCCTCGAGCGTGCGAGCTGATACGAGCGCGGGATTCCACGTCTCGGTGAAACCTGCGCCGGCCAGGACCTCGCGCACGGCGTCGAGGCGGCGATCTCTACTTGGTGAATACGGTGTCCACTTCTCGTGGCGCCGTCCCGGCAGGGATGGCGGCACGCGGTCGTAGCCGTAGACGCGCCCGACCTCTTCGACGAGGTCTTCGGGAATGGTCACGTCGAGCCGAAACACCGGGGGCAGCACGTCCCATTCGCCGTCGCTTTCGACCTTTACATGGAAGTTCAGCCGCTTGAGGATCGCCTCCGATTCCTCGAGCGGGACATGCGTTCCGAGGACCTTGTCGATCAATGCGGGCCGGAGGTTGATGCGAACCGGCTCCTGCGGCCGGGGATAGACGTCCGGCCATTCGCGATGCACCGTGCCGCCCGCGATCTCCGCGATCAGTGCTGCGCCGCGGCGCGCGCCGGCGAGAGCGAGCTCCGGCGGCAAACGGCGTTCGAACCGCGCCGACGCCTCCGTGCGCAGACCGAGCGCGCGCGACGTCTGGCGGACGTTCGGGCCGTTGAACGTCGCGGCCTCGAGCAGGATGTCGGTCGTCGACGACGTCACGGATGTCTCCTCGCCTCCGATCACGCCGGCGATCGCGACCGGCTGCGTCGCGTCGGCGATGACGAGCATCTCCGGCGTCAGGTCACGCACGATCGCGTCGAGGCACAGGATCCTCTCGCCCTCTGCTGCGCGGCGCACACGAATCTCCGGCCCATCCAGCTTTGTGAGGTCGAACGCGTGCATCGGCTGCGCGTATTCGAGGAGCACGTAGTTCGTGATGTCGACGATGTTGTTGATCGGACGCACACCCGCGGCGCGCAGCCGGCGCTGCATCCATTCGGGACTCGGACCGACCTTGACCCCTTTGATCACCGCGCCGATGTACCGGCTGCAGAGCTCGGGGTCGGCGATGGTGACCTTGACGAGGTCTCGGCCCGGCGGATCGGCCTTCCCGGTGAACGCGGGCATGAAGTCCCGCTTGACCGGCCGGTCCAGTCCCGCGGCCAGCTCACGCGCGATCCCGAGGTGCCCCATGCAGTCGGGGCGGTTGGAGGTGATCTCCGCCTCCATGACCGCCTGGCTCGGAATCACCGTCGTCAGCGGGTCTCCGGGCGTGCCGCGGTCGAGCAGCATGATGCCCGCGTGGTCGTCGCTCAAATTCAGCTCGGCCGCCGACGCGAGCATCCCGCTCGCCTTCTCGCCCGCGATGTTCATGTCCTTGACGACCTTGCCGTTGGGCACGGTCGTGCCCGGCATCGCGACCGGCACGATGCTGCCCGGTACGGCGTTGGGCGCTCCCGCGATGATCTGCATCACGCGCCCACCGACGTCGACCTGATGAATCCACAGTGGATTCCGGGACTTCGGATGCGGGCGCTGTTCGAGCACTTTGCCGATGACGATCTCGGAGAGGTCGACCATCGTCAGCGATTCCACTTCGACGCCGAGTCGCGTCAAAACCTCCGCCGCCTCTTTAGGTGTGACGCCTTCGAGGTCGACGAAATCGCTCAGCCACTCGTACGAGATGCGCATCGTCAGCGCGCCGCCGATGCCGGATTGGCGCGCCTATCCCCTTGTTCGACACGCGGGAGCCCCGGATTGGCGCGCATATCCGGGGTTTTCGCCGTAGCTGGCATCTAGAACTGCTCCAGGAAGCGCAGGTCGGATTCGTAGAACAGCCTGATGTCATCGACGTCGTGCTTGAGCATCGCCATGCGTTCGATGCCGAATCCCCACGCGTAGCCGTTCCACTTCGCGGCGTCGATGCCGCCGTTGCGCAGCACGTTGGGGTGCACCATTCCGCAGCCGCCGACCTCGAGCCAGCCCTTGTGCCGGCAGCTCTTGCATCCCATGCCGCCGCAAATGCCGCACGAGACGTCGAACTCGAAGCTCGGTTCGGTGAACGGAAAGTAGCTCGGGCGTACGCGCACCTTGCGATCGACGCCGTACAGCGACTGGATCATGTAGAGCAGCGTTCCCTTCATGTCTCCGACGGTCAGTCCCTTGTCGACCGCGAGCCCCTCCACCTGGCTGAAATAAGGAAGGCGCGTCGCCTCGGGCGCATCGCGCCGATAGCAGCGACCTGGCGTGATGATGTAGATCGGCGGTTCCTTGATCCGCTGCATCGCCCGGATCTGCACCGGTGACGTGTGAGCGCGGAGCAGCAGCTCAGGGCTGAAGTAGAACGAGTCCCAGTTCTCACGCGCCGGATGGCCCGCCGTGATGTTGAGGGCTTCGAAGTTGTACCACTCGGTCTCCACCTCCGGGCCCAGCTCGACCTGGTAACCGAGCGACTCGAGCACGGTCTCGATCTGGCGCCGCACCTGCGTGAGCACGTGGATGTGACCTCGGCCCAGCGGCGGTCCCGGAAAGGTGATGTCGATGGCCTCGGTCTCGGCGAGGTCGGCGAGTCGCGTCTGCTCGAGCCCGGCGCGGCGGGTGGCCAGCGCGGTCTCGACGGCGCGCTTGGCCTCGTTGACCGACTTGCCGAGCGCGGCTTTCTGCTCCGGCGGAAGTGAGCCGATACCCTCGAGCAGCTTGCTGACGCGACCGCTCTTGCGGCCGAGGTACTCGACCTCGATGCGCTCGAGCTCCTCGGGAGTCTGCGCCTTGCCGATCGCCGTGAGCGCTTCGGCGGTCAGCGCGTTGGGACCGCTCATGCCAAAAGCCTCCGCCGGATCTCGAAAAGGATGAGCGCCGCCGCGGCCGCCACGTTGAGCGACTCGACGCCTTCGGTCAATGGGACGGTGACCAGCTTCAGGTCCTGCCGCGACAGGCCGTGGGCTTCACTCCCGAGCACGATCATGCCCGCAGACTCTATCGGTGCCTCGGCCAGCGGTGCACCGCCGCTGGCCGCAGCGCCGTAGCCATCGAGAGCGGCGAGGTCCTTCCACTGCGCCTTTGCCACCTTGAGCCGGAACACGTTGCCGGCCGACGCGCGCACCGCCTTCGGGCCATAGGGATCCGCCGTTCCCTGGAGCGCCACCAACGCCGGAGCGCCCGCGGCGGCGGCCGTTCGGGCGATCGCGCCGACGTTGCCGGGGTCCTGGACGCCGTCGAGCACGAGCAGCGGCCAGCGGGCGCGCCGCGCCGAGTCGATGGCATCGGCAAGGGTCGCCTCCTGGACGCGCGCGATGGCGATGACCCCCTGCGGAGTCACCGTTTGCGTCGCGGCCCGGAACGCAGCAGGCGTCAGCGTGATGCGGTCTTGGGCGTGGAAAGGAAGCTTGTCGCCCTCGCGCACCGCGACGACCTCAAAGCTGAGGCCGGCCGCCTTCGCTTCCGCGAGCACGCGCGGACCTTCCAGGAGGACGAGTCCCGGTTCGCGCCGGTGAGCAAGACGCCGCAGTCTGCGGACGGTCTCGTTGTCCGGGCTGGAGATCAGCTGGTCAGAGGTTGTTCTTGGCAACCTCCACCAGCCGGGCAAAGGAACCGCTGTCGCGCACGGCCAGGTCAGCCAGCATCTTGCGGTCGATCTCCACTCCGGCCTGGCGAAGGCCGTGCATCAGCTTGTTGTAGGGCAGCCCCGACTGGCGGGACGCCGCGTTGATCCGCGCGATCCAGAGCTGCCGCATCTCGCGCTTGCGGCGCCTGCGGTCGCGGAACGCGTAGGCGAGGGCGTGCAGCACCGCTTCGTTGGCGGGCCGGAAGAGCAGCTTCTTGGAAAGGCGAAAACCCTTCGCGCGGTCGAGGATCTTCTTGTGCTTGCGGTGCGCGGGAACTCCGCGCTTGACCCTCGCCATCTAGATCCCCAACGCCCGCCGCACCGCCTTGCGGTCTGCCTTGGCGACCGGCTGCTCGGTGTGGTCCTTGCGCTTGTGCTCTTTCGACTTCTGGTGGAGGCGGTGGCTCGTCCACGAGTTCCGCCGCACGAGCTTGCCGTTGCGCGTCACGCGCACGCGCTTGGCGATCCCTTTCTGCGTCTTGATCTTAGGCACTGGTTGCTGCCTGCTCCTTCGGCGCGGGGGCGCTCTGCCGCGATGGCGCCAGGATCATGAACAGGTTCCTGCCCTCGAGCAGTGGCTGGCGCTCGACGACCGCGAACTGCTTTGCGTCGTCCGCCACCCGTTCGAGGATCTTCCTTCCGATTTCCTGGTGGACCATCTCACGGCCCCTGAACATGATCGTCACCTTGACCTTCTCTCCTGCCTCGAGGAATTGCTTCAGGCCCTTGAACTTGGTCTGGAAGTCGTGCTCGGCCACCTTCGGCCGCAGCTTCATCTCCTTGAGCTTGATGACGTTCTGCTTGCGGCGCTGGTCCTTCTCGCGCTTGACGGTCTCGAACTTGTAGCGTCCGTAGTCCATCAGGCGGCAGACCGGCGGGCTCGCTTGCGGAGCGACTTCCACGAGGTCGAGTCCCTTCTCGTTGGCGATGCGCAAGGCGGCGTCGAGAGACAGCACGCCCAGCTGGTTGTTCTGGTCATCGATCAGACGCACTTCGGAGCTGCGGAGCTGATCGTTGATCCTTAGCTCTTTAAACGGTATGGGACGAAACCTCGATCAAATTCAGTGGCCCTATCTATTCCTCCGTCCAAATAAAACAAAACGGACAGCAAGCGCCGTCCGCTGTTTGAACCCTTGCGAGCCCTTGGCCCTGGGGGTGAGGGCGGCGCCCTGCTTTAGAGGCTGGATGGTACCGGAAACGTAACCGGGTGCGCAAAATGTCAGTTGCCTTCTTCCGAATGGGAACGCGGCCTTACGTTTCAGCACCCATCAAGGCAGCGGCGGCGGCCCTGCTGCTCGCCGCCTGCGGAGGCGCGCCCGCGAGCAACGTCGCCAGCCACACTGCGTCGCCGCCGGCTTCGGCCTCCTCCTCCAGCCAAGCGTCTCCAGGTCAGCAGGCAAGCGCTTCCCCATCGGCGGCCCCGACTTCGCCATCTCCCCAGCCGGTCACCGGCGCGTACGGCGTGCTGTACTCCAGCCAGGCCGCGAGCAGCTACACCGTCAGCATCATCGGCGTCGACGGGAAGGTCGTCGCCTCGGCGCAGACGAGCACGCCACCTTTGCCGACGTGTGCCAACGCCGCGGCTGCGGTGGTCGCGCCGCCCCTGAGCATGAGCAACTCTCGCGTCTATTTCCTTGATGCGCAGGGCGCCGTCCACTACCTCGGCGTCAATGGAGAGACCGGCACCGCGACCACCGTGCCGGCTCCGACCACCACGCGCCGGGCGATGTTCAGTGTCAGCCCCGACGATTCCCGGATCGCGGTGATCGTGGACGACTTCAACTCTTCGGGCGCATCGACCCGCCTCTATGTCGAGAACCTCAGCGGCGGCGGCAACCACCTCGACCTGTTCAGCCAGACCGGGGCGTACTCGTTGTGGCCGACCGGCTGGCACGGAACCAATAACCTCGTGCTGGCGAAGACCCCGGGGTGCACGCAGGGTGGTGGACCGTTCTGCTGCGGTCCGCTCGAGCTGCACGTGGTCGACCCCGCCACCGCGACCCGCCGATTCACACTGGGCAACAGCTCGTCGTGCGTGATTGCGGGCTCGGCCTCGCCGTCAGGAGTGGTGTGCGAGAACAGCCCGAACTTCACCCAGGGAACGTGGCTGAACTGGACGGCCGGTACGGTGAAGACGCTCGCGCTCAACGGGCCGGCGTTCACGTATGTGTCTCCAGGCGGTCAGTTCGTTGCGTTCGTCGACAACAACGGCACGTCGTTCACGATCGGGGCGCCGACGATTGCCGGCATGTTCGCCTGCACGTGGATCGACGACAACCATGTCCTGTCGGGCGGCGATGCGCAGCATCAACCACGCGTGGCGACCGTAACGACGAGCGCGATGGTGCCGGTCGCCGCGCAGGGCGACTGCGGCGGCCGGCTCCCTGGCGGTCTTTAACTCAGCAGACGGCGTCCGAGGATTCGGAGCCTTCGGCGTTCGGGTTGGTGGCGCTGCCGCCTCCGTGCGAGCCGATGTCCTGATGCGCGTCGACAGGCGGCACGAAGCCTGGCGAGAAAATGAAGTGGTGCGAGAACGCGCCGAATGCGCCGTGGCAGGCGCCATTCACATTGGCATTCGGATTCTGGTGGTAGCCGGTGTCGCTCGCGAGCGCCGGTGCCCCAGTAAGCGCAACCGCCGCGATCGATCCGATTGCAGCGAGAAGTAATCGTCGGTATGTCATCCAATCCTCCTTCGCAGCCGAATTCTCCGCCCCGCACCTTCCAGCCTAAAACCTCGCGTTAACCGAGCGCTGTACGCGCACGAATTGCGATTTAATACCGCCGCCATGAGCATCCCCGCGCCGTACCAGATCGGTCAGGTCTCGCCGGACGGCATGTGGATGTGGGACGGCCAGCGATGGATTCCGGTGCAGCGCCCAGGACAGCCGGTGGTGCGCCGATCACGCGGATGGGTGTGGTGGTTGGCGGGAGGCTGCTTGCTGCTCCTTGTCGTTGCCGTCGGCCTCGGAATCTGGGGTGCGACCGCCCTCGTCCACAACCTGCAGGCCGGCAACTTCAGCTGTCTGCCGTCCAATTTCCCGAAGTACCCGGGCGCGACGGTGACGCGCGACTACACCTATGTCGGCACGGGAGTGGCTCCAGGTGACGCCCGTGAATGCCAGGAAACACTTGACTCGGGGAGCGACGTGGCCGCGGTCACGAATTTCTATGTGAGCCAGCTCAATTCGGGTGACTGGAAGATCACGAGCAATGACACAGCGACGGGGCAGATCCGTTTTCAGCGTGTGTCGCGACCTCAGACGGTCGGGACGGTGCAACTCCTCGGCCGCGGCCAGCAAACGATCATCGAGATCAAGCTCGACAGCTGATTCTCAGCGGCGGCGTTCGGCGATCTCGGCGGTGATCATCTCGACGAAGGATTCGAGCGCCATGTCGACCTTCTCGGAAGCGCGGTTCTGAACGTTGACGTGCATCGCCTCGACCTCTTTGCCGCCGACCACCGCGATGTATGGAACCTTCTTCAGCTTGGCGTCCCGGATCTTGCGATCAAGCCGCTCGGAGCGCTGATCGACGTCGACTCGCACGCGCGCTGACCGCAGACGCGCGCCCACCTGTCGCGCGTATTCGTTGAACTCGTCCTTCACCGGAGCGACCACGACCTGAGTCGGATGCAGCCACGTCGGAAACGCGCCCGCCCATCGCTCGATGAGGTAGCTGAACAATCGCTCCATCGATCCGGCCGCGCCGCGGTGGACCATCACCGGACGTTTTCGAGTTCCGTCCTCGGCGACGTACTCGAGCTGGAAGCGCTCGGGCAGTTGAAAGTCGATCTGCACCGTCGAGTTGGTGAACTCACGCCGGTGCGCGTCATAGACCTGAAAGTCGATCTTCGGTCCGTAGAACGCGGCATTGCCCACACCGACCTTGTACTTCTGGCCCATCGACTCGAGCGCTTCCATGAGGCCGGCCTGAGCCTCCTGCCACTGCTCCTCGTTGCCGAGCCACTTGTCTTTCACGTCGTCGCGAGTCGCGACCTCGTAGTAGAACTCGTCGATCCCGAGCGCCTTAGAGAAGTGGAGCGCAAGCTCAATCGCGCCCTTGACCTCGTCCATGAGCTGCTCCGGCGTGCAGAAGATATGTGCGTCGTTGAGTGTGAAATGGCGTACTCGGTTGAGGCCCTGGAGAACGCCAGAGCGTTCGTAGCGCCAGTACCCCGCCAGCTCGGCCAAGCGGAGCGGCAGGTCGCGATAGCTTCGGAGCTCGCTTTGGTAGATGACGATGTGATGCGGGCATGCGACCGGTCGCAACTCGAGCTCTTCCCCGTCCTCGAACGTCATGGGCGGATACATGTATTCGGCGTAGAGCTTCGCGTGACCGCTCTGGCGATAGAGATCGAGGCGGGCCACGTCAGGTGTCACGACGTGGTCATAGCCGCGCGCCAGTTCTTCGTCGACTATGAACCTCTCGATCTCCCGCCGAATCGTCGCCCCGTCAGGCAGCCACATAGGCAGGCCCGGGCCGACGCGGTCATCGACGAGAAACAGCTTCAGGTCCTTGCCGAGCTTCTTGTGGTCGCGCTTCTCGGCCTCTTCGAGGAACTTCAGATAATCGTCCAGCTCCTTCTGCGACTGCCACGCCGTGCCGTAGATGCGCGTGAGCTGCGGCCGCTTCTCGTCCCCGCGCCAGTACGCACCCGACACGCGCTGGAGCTTGAAAGCCTTCAGGTCGCGCGTCGAGCTCACGTGCGGGCCGAGACAGAGGTCGAGGAAATCACCCGTGCGGTACACGCTCACGCCATCCCCCGAGACCTTGTCGTTGATCAGCTCGAGCTTGTAGTCCTGGCCGCGCTTGCGAAACTCCGCGATCGCTTCGTCGTGTGGGAGGATCTCGTGCTCGAACTTTCGGCCTTCCTGGGCGATCTTGCGCATCCGGGATTCGATCGCCGCGAGGTCGGCCTCCGAGATCGGTTTGCCGAAATCGATGTCGTAGTAGAAGCCGGGAGGCTCCTTGATGGCGGGCCCGATCGCGTATTTCGCGCCTGGATACAGCTCGACGACGGCCGCGGCCAGAAGGTGCGCGGTGGAATGCCGCAGGATCTGCAGCGGGTCGTCGGTGACTTCGTGATCGCCGTATTCGGGCATCGGGGTCGTCCAGTATATGAAGCCTCTTGAACTGGACCGCGATCGTCGACGCGCTCGGCTACCCCTCGGCGCGGGTCGGCATCCTCATCGAGAGCACCGGCATTCCGTTTCCCGGCGAAACGCTTCTCCTGCTGGCTGCAGCGTGGGCGGCGGCGAGCCACCATTCGATCTACCTCGTGATCCTGTTTGGATTCCTGGGGGCGACGGTGGGCGCGGATCTCGGATATCTGCTCGGCTACCGCGGCGGCCGGCCGTTCATCGAGCGATTCGGCTCGACCTTGCGCATCAAGCCCGAACAGCTGGCTCGAGCGGAGCTGTTCTTCGCGCGCCACGGTGACAAGGCGATCGTCGGCGCGCGCTTCATCCTTGGCCTGCGGACGTGGGCTTCGATGCTCGCCGGTATGGCGCGGATGCCGTTCTGGCGATTCCAGGTCTTCAGCGCGATCGGTGGGTTGCTCTGGGCGACCCTGATCGGCCTCGCCGGTTACTTTCTCGGGAGCAACCTCGCGCTGCTCGAGGCAATCGTGCGCGGCGTGGGCATTGGCGGCCTTGTCGTCATTGCACTGATAGCGGCGGTCTTGCTGATGGCGCAGGCGCGCGCTTCCCGCCAGCGATGACGCCCAGGCCGCCGCCGAGCAGCAGCACGCCGAGCCCGCCCAGGACCTGCGCGGTCCCGATCGTGTCCGCAAGCGCGGCAGCGATCAACACCGGTAGCGCCGACACGCCGTTGATGACCATGTAGAGCAGCGAGAAGATTCGGCCGCGGATGGCGTCGCTCGTCGATTCCATCAGGTAGGTCACGGCCGGGATCAGGATCGCCCCGAACTCAACGCCGAGCAGAAGGCTGAACGCCGCGCCCGTGATGCGGTTGTGGACCTGGAGGTCGGGGAAATGCCGCATCGCCTCGGGGACCGCCGCCAGGGCAACGAGCGTGAGGCCGTTGCCGACCAGCGAACCGGCCAGCACGCGCCAGCGGTCGATGTTGCGCAGGAACTGGCCCAGAAGCACCGCGCTGAGGATCGCGCCGGCTGTCGCCGGGCCGAGGATCACGTATGTGTCCTGGGCGGCGATGCCGAGGACTTTGCTCACGTACGCAGGCGCGAGGGTGTAGAGCATGAAGAGGACGAGGATCGCGATGCTCACCTGGCCGAACGCGAGTCGCAACCCGCGCGATGATCGCAGGGCGTCCACCCCTTCTTTGAGGTCGATCAGCATCATGCGAAAACGGCTCGCGCTTTCATGGACCGCTGCGATGGCTCGGCGTTCGAGCGGCGGGATGTCGGACGCAAAGATGAATGTCGCGGCGACGACCAGCAGCACTACTGCACACCAGTAGGGTGCATAGAGATCGATGCGGCTGACGATTGGTGCTAGCACGCCGCCGACCACCAGGGTCAGGACGGACGTCAGCAATGCCATCGAGTTGGCGGTGATGAGCATCGAACGCGGCAGCACAGTCGGGATGACAGCCGCTTCGGCAGGCGCGAACACCTGCCCCACCGACGAAAACAGAAACGCGATGAGCAGCAGGTGGAGGAAGTCGTCCTTCACGCCGGGCACGAGCGCAGCGAGTGGGATCGCCGCGACGACCACGGCGCGAGCGATGTTGCACCACAGCATGATCTGCTTGCGATCGAGGCGGTCCGCGAGCACACCGGCCGGCGGCGCCAGCAGCACCGCGGGAACCGTGTACGCGAGCAACGTGACCGCCACGGGCGTGCTGCCGTGCGAGATGTTGTAGGCGAGGATGATCAGCGAGAACAGCAGGAACTTGTCCGCCAGCTGTGACGCCAGCTGTGCGAACCAGATGTTGCGGAAGGCGGTGTGGTGCAGCGCTCCGCGAAAGCCGCCAGGGGCTTCGACCGGCAGCCGAATGGGTTCCATGTGGTCGGGAAGCCTAACGATCCAGTCTAGGAATTCACTGCGCGGTAGAGCCTTTCCCACTCGTCGAGACCGAGCGTTTCGGGGCGGCGCGTGAGATCGATGCCGAGATCGGGGAGCTCGGCATGGCCGAGCCGGCGGAGCGTGCCGCCAAGTTGCTTGCGGCGGAACTGGAAGACCGCCTCGACGAATCGAAAGAACCGGTCGTAGTCGTCGACTTTGACGGCAGGTTCGCGACGCACGTCGAGCACGACGAGGGCGGAGTCGACCTGCGGTGGAGGCTCGAAAGCGCTTGCGGGAATGGTGAACACGGTCCGCGCCTGGGCGAACACCTGCACCGCGACCGTGGCCAGGCTCGCGGCGGTCGTGGCCGTCCAGCGATTGGCGACCTCCTTCTGCACGACGAACGACAGCCGCCGCGGACGAGGTGGGTTGTCGAGCAGCTTCTCGATCAGCGCACCGGTGAGGTTGTAGGGGATGTTGCCGGCGACGATGTCGCCCTTGACATCCGTTCGCAGGATGTCGCCCTGCACGATCTCGACGTTGTCGAGATGGTCCACGACTTCGCGGAGCGCGGGAATCAGGTCGCGGTCGAGCTCGACGGCGATCACGCGGTGTGCTCGCTCCGCGAGCGCGACCGTGAGTGTGCCGACTCCGGCGCCGACCTCGACCACGGTGTCGTCGTGGGTTGCCTCGGACGCCTGCGCAATCGCGTCGCGAAGCGCGTTGTGGATGAGGAAGTTCTGGCCGAAGCGGTGTTTGAGCGTGATGTGGTGCCGGCGCAGCAGCTCCAACAGCTGCTGCGGGTCGGCGGGATCGATCACTTCATCTTTTGAAACAGAGTGATGGCGTTCGCGCGCTCCTGGTCCCCGAGCTGCTCGAGACTGATCCCGCGAAGCTCGGCCACCGCTGTCGCAGTGTCGACGAGGTACGCCGGTCGGTTGGGCGTGCCCATGCGCTGCTGCGAGTTGCCGTAAGGCGAATCGGTCTCGAGCAGCAAGCGATCCGCGGGGCATCGTTTGACCACCTCGCGCAGCTCGTTTCGGCTCGGCCGCGTGATCAATCCGGCGAAAGACAGATAGAACCCGAGCTCGAGAAACTTCTGCGCCCATTCCCAGTCGAGCGCGAAGTAATGCATGACGCCACGCAGCCCGCGATGACGCTTGATCGCCGCCAGAAGCTCCTCCGACGCGCCGCGGTTGTGGACGGAAACCGGCAGATCAAGCGACGTCGCGATGCTGAACAGCTCGTCCAGCCGCTGGATCTGGAGATCTCGCGCCGGCCCGCCGGGGTGCTCGAAGTCGAGACCGATCTCTCCGATCGCGACCACCATCTCGTCCCGCGCAAGCCGGCCGAGGGCGTTGAGGTCCGGCTCCGCGTCCTGCAGTGGGTAGTGGCCGACGCCCGCCCACACCTCTTCGTATGCGTGGGACAGGGACACGGCGTTGGAGCTGCGGTCGAGGTCGACGCCGACGGCGATGAGGCGCGTGACTCCGGCTGCCGCCGCCTGCTGCACGACTTCGGTGGCGTCGCCCAGCTCCTCGATGTGGAGGTGGGTGTCTACAAAGATGGCGCGGTCTCCAATTCTGGCTCGAGGCGCTTGAACAGAGCCTGCGGCGCCGGCAGCTTACGTCCTGCCTCGAGCTGCGACGGGTGCCAGCGATCGGTGTGGTCGTAGTCGCCCGTGATGACGCGGTGTGTGCCGACATCCTTGACGATCGGCTGCGGAGCGATGACGTCGGTGTATCCGAGCATTTCGTGCAGGCGCTGCGATGAGAACGGTAGGAACGGCGCAAGCATCGTCTTGAGATTGTCGACACAGCGCAGCGCGACGTAAAGCACTGTGCCGGCGCGTTCCCGATCGACCTTGATCGTCTGCCACGGCTGCTCCGTGCCTAGATAGACGTTGACGCGTGACGCAATGCCCATCGCGTGTTTGAGCGCATTCTGGAATCGCGCCTGCTCGAGCTGCTGCGCGACGTAGTCCAACGCACCCTCGACCTCTTTGATCAGCGCCTCGTCCGCCGCGGTCAGCTGTCCTGGACTCGGCACCTCGCCGAAGTTGCGGTGTGCGTTGACGAGCGTGCGGTGCACGAGGTTGCCCCAGGTCGCGACGAGTTCGTCGTTGTTGCGCCGAATGAACTCCGACCACGTGAAGTCGGTGTCCTGGTTTTCCGGACCCGCGATCATCAGGTAGTAGCGCAGCGGATCGGCGTCGTACCGGTCGAGCACGTCCTTGACGTAGATCACATGACCACGGCTGGTCGAGAACTTCGAGCCTTCCATGTGGAGGAACTCACTCGCCACGATCTCGTCGGGCAGATGCAGATCGCCCGCGCCGAGGAGGATGGCCGGCCAGATGATGGTGTGGAACGTGATGTTGTCCTTGCCCATCGTGTAGTAGTGACGTGCCTCCGGGTTGTGCCACCACGCCTTCCACGCCTCGGGCTTGCCCTGGTTGGCGGCCCACTCGATCGACGCCGAGAGATAGCCGATCACCGCGTCGAACCAGACGTAGATCTTCTTGTGCGGGTTGTTCTCCCATCCCGGCAGCGGGACCGGCACGCCCCAATCGAGATCGCGCGTGATCGCTCGCGGCTTGAGGTTGCGCACGAACTCGAGCGAGTACTTCCGCACGTTCGGGCGCCACTCGTCGTGTGCCTCGATCCACTTCGTGAGCTGCTCGCCGAACGCCGGCAGGTCGAAGAAGAAGTGCTCGGTCTCGCGAAACTCGACTCGCGCGTCGCTGCCGCGCTGGTGTGGATTGATCAGGTCGATCGGGTCGAGCTGATTGCCGCAGTTGTCGCATTGATCTCCGCGCGCTTCCATGTATCCGCAGATCGGGCACTGGCCCTCGATGTAGCGGTCGGGCAGCGTGCGCCCGGTCGCGGGATCGAACGCGCCCATCTGCTTTTGTCTCAGCAGGTAACCCTTCTCGTACAGCGTGAGAAAAAGCTCCTGCGTCACGTGGTAGTGGTTGGCGGTCGTCGTACGGGTGAAGATGTCGTAGGTCATCCCCAGGCGCACGAAGTCGTCGATGATCGCCGCGTTGTTTTGATCAACGAACTCACGCGGGGGGATGCCCTTCTTGTCCGCCTCATACGTGATCGGCGTGCCGTGCTCGTCGGTCCCGCTTGCCATCAGAACATACGAACCACGCAGGCGCTCGAACCGTGCGAGGACATCTCCGGGCACGGCCAATCCGACCACGTGACCGATGTGACGCGGACCGTTGGCGTAAGGCCAGGCGGGTGCGACGAGGACGGTTCGTTTTTCAGGCACCGGAAATCACAACTGTAAACTCGCCGCGAGCGCGATCTCCCAGCGCTGCCATCACTTCGGCCGCCGTCCCGCGCAGAACCTCTTCGTGCAGCTTGGTCAGCTCACGCGTCACCGTGAGGCTTCGCTCGGGCAGAGATTCGGCGATCAGCGCGAGCGACTTGCGGATCCGAAAAGGCGACTCGAACGCCACGGCCGGCCGCGGATCGGCACGCAACGCCTCGAGCAGCCGGCGCATCTCTCCCGGCTTCCGCGGCAGATAGCCGAGAAACGTGAAACCAGGACCGCCGTACCCCGCGATCGACAGCGCGGCGGTGACGCTGCTCGGACCAGGGACGGGCACGACGGTGTGGCCGGCGGCCCAGGCGGCGGTCACGAGCGCCTGGCCCGGATCCGAGACGGTCGGAGTGCCCGCGTCGCTGACGAGCGCGACATCGCCGTCGTCAAGTGCAGCCAGCACCCGCGGAAGTCCGCGGCGCTCGACCGGCGCTCGGTAGCTGATCATCGGTTTGCGGATGTCGTGCCGAGCAAGCAGCCGCGCAGTGACGCGCGTGTCCTCCGCGGCGATCGCTGAAACCTCGCTCAGCACGCGGATGGCTCGCATGCTCAGGTCCTCCAGGTTGCCAATCGGCGTGGCGATTACGAAAAGCCGAGCCACGCACCTACCTGATCTGCCACATCGGCTCCCGGGCCGACGTAGCGAGACGCGGGCGGCAGCACCTGGAGAAACGTCTTTCCGTAGTCGCGTCCGAGAATCCGGTTGTCGAGGATCACGACCGAGCCGCGGTCCGTCGAGCGCCGGATCAGGCGGCCGAAACCCTGCTTGAGGCGCAGGGCGGCCTGCGGCAGCGCGAGCTGAGTGAACGGATCCCGCAGCTGCTCCGCGCGCGCCGCGTAAACGGGATCACTGGGCACCGGAAACGGCAGGCGGACGACGATCACGCAGCTCAGCTTCTCGCCCGGTATGTCAATCCCTTCCCAGAACGTCGACGTCCCGAGAAGAAGTGGGCGTTCCGACTCCTCGAAGGTCTTGAGCAGCTGGCGCCTCTGCCCATCGACTCCCTGGCCGAGGATCAGGACCTCGTCGAGGTCGACGCGCTGCTTGAGCGCGACGTGCACGTCCCTCAGCTGCCGGTGCGACGTGAAGAGCGCCAAAGTCCTGCCACCGACGCGGCGCGCCACCGCCGCGATCAGCTCTTCGACCGCGCCGTCGAACGCCTCGTCCTCCGGCAGAGGCATGTCCGTCGGAAGGCACACCAAGGCCTGCTGATAGAAGTCGAATGGCGACGGCAGGATCAGCTCCTCGACCTCCGCGCCCAATCCGACGCGCGAGCTGAAGTAGTCGAACGTCCCACCCACCGCGAGCGTCGCCGAGGTGAATACGGTCGAGCGGCGATCGGCGTACACGCGATCGCGCAGCAGCGACCCCACGTTGATGGGCGCTGCGCGCAGCAACAGGTTTTCGGCGCGCGACACCTGGGTGAACCAGTAGACGCGGTTCGAGTCCGGATGGATCAGCGCCTCGTCGAGCAACGTGAGCGTCGCCTCGAGCCGGCCCCGGATCATCTCCAGCTCGCGAATGCCCTGGTCGGGCTCCTCGCCGCCAAGCCACTCGCGCACGCCGGCGATCGCCTGGCGTAGGGTCGCGTCGAGAGCGGTCAGCGAGGTGACCGCGTTCTCGGCGCTGAGACGAATGCCGCCCCATGCGCCGTCCTCGCGCAGCTGCGGCGTGATGCGGACCGACTCCTCTCGCCGCTCTGCCTCACCCAACCTGCCCGCCACCCATTCGTCTGCCAGGCCGAACAGCTCACGCACACGTTCGGTCGAAGAAGTTGCCTGGGGGATCGCTTCCGCGAACGCATCGTCCGACGCGCCCAGATGGGGTTGCCGGCCGAGGTCGCTCAGCAGCCCGCCGGACAGCCGCTCGAGCAGGGCGATGACACCCGGTCCATCCGTCTCCTGGCGCAGTCCGCGTGTGGCCGCGTCCTCCAGGTGATGCGCCTCGTCGACGACGAGGTGGTCGTACTCAGGCAGCAGGCCGCCGCCCACCTCGGCGTCGGCCAGGAGAAGCGCGTGGTTGACGACGACGAGGTCGGCGGTCTCGGCCTCGGCTCGCGCGCGATGGACGTAGCAGTCCTCTTTAGTGCAGTGGATGCCGACGCAGTCGAGCGGATCGCTAGCGACCTTCGTCCAGAGCACTTCTTCGCGGCCGTACAGGCGCAGCTCGGAGCGATCGCCGCTTTCCGTCGAATGGACCCAGATCAGGACCTTGAGCTTGAACATCAGCTCCTCGGCGTCCCTGCAGGGTTCGGCCAGGTAGCGCCGCCAGCGCCGCAGCGAGATGTAGTTCGACCTGCCCTTGAGCAGCACCGCCTTGAACGCCCACGGCAGCCACTCGCGCAGCGCGGGCAGGTCATTGCCCATCAGCTGCTCCTGGAGCGTGTGCGTGTTCGTCGACACCACCACCCGCTCGCGATGGCGCACCGCGCGGGCGAGTGACGGCACGAGGTAGGCAAGGCTCTTGCCCGTGCCAGTCCCGGCCTCGACGACGAGGGTGCCGCCGCGAGCCTGGATCTGCCCGACCCCGAGCATCATCTGGAGCTGCGACTCCCGGTGCTCGTAGCCGGGAATGACCGCCGCCAGCGGACCTTCCGGCCCGAGCAGCGACGCGACCGCGGCCGGGTCGTCGGGCGGGGGTACGGGAGGCTTGCCGCGGACCGACCGCTCAACCTCGACTGCAGTTGCCGGCTCGGGGTTCGGGTTGGGAGCCGTGAGTGCGTCGGCGAAAAATCGCGCGACCGCCCACGGATACGGAGCGACCAGCGCCAGCATCGACTCCTTGAGCCCTTCGCCGAGCGCGACGGCCTCCTCGCGCAACCTCAGGAGCAGCTGGCGCGTGGCGTCGGCGTCGTCGAGCGCGCGGTGCGGCCGGGGCTGGCTGAAGCCCATCTCCGTCGACAGCAGCGGGAGGCTGTGGCTCGCCGCCGACGGCAGGAGGATCCGGGCGATGTCGAGCGTGTCAAGGATCTCATCCGCGGGATCCCACAGACCCGCGGCTTCGAGGAATTCGACGTCGAGCCGTGCGCCGTGGCCGACCGGCTGCCGCCCGCGGACGAACTCGGCGAGCTGCCGGAGGGCGACATCCTGGCTCGCCGCGCCCCGCAGCTCGTCCTGCTTGATGCCGGTCAGGCGAAGCACGGTGTCGGGCACGGCGCGTCCGGGATCGACCAGCTGTTCCAGCGTCGACGTGACGTATCCGGGCGTGAAAGCCACCGCCCCGACCTCGATGACGCGGTCCCTCGCCGGGTCGAGACCGGTCGTTTCAAGGTCCAGGGCGACAAATTCCGGCAAACCGGAACCGATTCTAGTAAGCGGTTGGAAGCCGCTTACTAGAAGCTATGATGTCCGGCCGATGGTTACCGGGGCGATCGAGGCTCCCAAGCGGCTCGAGGATCTGCACATCCGGCGTGACCTGGTCGCGAGCCTTCTGCTGCGCACGCTCGCGTTCGCCGACCAGCTCACCGGCGCCGCCCTCGAGCAGAGGATGGGCCTGCCCTTCGAGACTTTCTCCCCGCTGATCGACGAGTTCGAGAAGAACCAGCTGATGGACACCCGCGGCGTGTCCAACGATCCCGGCCTCGAGGGCCGGCCTTACCCCGTGAAGATGAACTACGCCATCTCCGGCGCCGGACGCCAGCGGGCCGCCGAGATGTCGACCATTCAGACGCGCTACCTCGGGCCCTGCCCGATCAACTTCGAGGACTACCTCGCGCTGATCCGCTCGCAGGTCACGGGCAAGTCGCCAGTCACCGACGCGCAGCTCAAGAGGGCTCTGGGGGAGCTCGAGCTGGAGCAGCACGTCATCGACCAGATCGGCGGTGCGATGGTTTCGCGGGCGTCGCTCTTCATCTTTGGCGCGCCGGGCAACGGCAAGTCGACCATTACCGAGCGCATGGCGCTGTTGATGGGCGCGCCCATCGAGATCCCGCACGCGGTCGCCATCGGCGACGAGATCGTGCGAGTGATCGACCCCGTCTATCACAAGGTCGCCGAAGGCGAGCAGCCGATCGACCGCCGGCTCGTCAAGGTCGAGCGGCCGGTCGTCACCGCGGGTGGTGAGCTCAAGCTCCAGCAGCTCGACCTCACGTGGGACGCGGCGAACCGCTACTACGAGGCGCCGCTCCAGTGGAAGGCGAACGCGGGCGTGCTCGTCATCGACGACTTCGGCCGGCAGGAGGTGCCGCCGATGCGGCTCCTCAACAGGTTCATCGTCCCCATGGAGAAGAAGATCGACTACATCGACCTTTCGGCCTCCGGGCGCAAGATCGAGCTGCCTTTCCTCTGCCAGGTGGTGTTCTCCACCAACCTCTCGCCCACCGAGCTGGTCGACGAAGCCTTCCTGCGCCGTATGGCGTACAAGATCGGCGTTGGCAACCCGTCGCCCGAGGCCTTCGGCCGCATCCTCCGGCACGAGTGTGACCGCCAGGGAGTGCCCTGGGACGAGAAGGCCGTCGGCTACCTGCTCAACAACCTCTACGGCAAGAAGCCCCTGCGTGGCTCCCACCCCCGTGCGCTGGTCGCGCGGCTGGTCGACCTCGCGAACTACCGCCAGCAGCCGCCGCGGCTCACGCCGCAGACCTTGAAGGAGGCGTTCGACGCTTGCTTCAACCCCGCGCTCGGAAGCCTCGTCGAGGACGACTGGGCGCGGCCCGCGATCGGCTAGATCCCCGGATAGGCGCGCCTAACCGGCAATTTCGACGCCGCCGCCCCGGATATGCGCGCCTATCCGGGAAATAGCGGCTCCTTAGGCCGGTCGCGTGACTCCAGCCAGCCGCGAGCGCAGCCCTTCCACGTCAGTGAACTTTCCTCGCTTGTCGGGTGGAAGCAGCTCCGCGATCCTGAGCATGATCGCGTCGGCCGCCTCCTCATGCGAGACGCGTGAGTCGTCCGTCGACCGGCGCTGCAGCACGACGAACGGCGCTCCGACCGTCATCGTGACCGGTACCCTTCGCGGCCACTTCGCGCCTTTGGGCAGACACTCCGCCGTGCCGGTAACCGCAACCGGTAGGACCGGGCACCCACAGCGCTGCGCGATGAATCCCGCGCCGGGCTCGGGTTCTGCGAGCACACCGGCTTCGATCCGCGTGCCTTCCGGATAGATGACCAAGGCGTGGCCCGCCTTCAGGATCTCGAATGCGCGACGCAGGGCCACTCGGTCGGCGGTGTGCCGGACTACAGGAAAGGCCTGATACGACCTGAACAGCCAGTTCACCATCCGATTGCGGAAGTACTCCGACTTGGCCATGTTCCAGGTGTCCGCACGTGGGATGAACGCAGGGACCAGCGGCGGATCGATGGTCCCGATGTGGTTGGGGCAGATGATCAGCGGCCCGTCTCGCGGCACGTTTTCCAAACCCGACAGCTTGAACAGGCCGACGAGATACACGTCGACCATGAACCTCATCAGCCCGCGCAGAAAGGCGTACTTCACCGCTGAACCGCGCCGACGATGCGATCGACGACCTGCTCGAGGTCGAGGTTATCGGTGTCGATGATCACCGCATCGTCGGCGGGCCGCAGGGGCGCGACCGGCCGCTCGGAATCAATGCGATCACGGAGCTCGACCTCTTTTCGCATCGACTCTTCGTCGACACGCTCGCCGCGGCGCTCGTACTGCACGGCTCTGCGCCGGACCTTCTCGTCGAGGCTTGCGATGAGGAAGAACTTGTGGTCGGCGTTGGGAAACACGACCGTGCCGATGTCACGTCCTGCCATCACGACACCCGAGTGCGCCATCTGCCGCTGCTGATCGACGAGCGCACGGCGCACGCCTGCGGTCGCCGAGATGACCGGCAGCGCGTCGGCGTAATCGGTGTCGTAGATGCCTTCGGTCAGCTCCGTCCCGTCGGCCCAGACGCGCTCGCCTTCGATCCGGATTTTCGTGCTCTCTGCGAGTCGCGTGACCGCATCGCCGTCGTGTGGATTGATGCCGGCCTGCGCGGCAAGGCGCGTGATCGCGCGATACATGAGGCCGCTGTCGATGAACGGCAGGCCGATTTGCTCGGCGACGCGCCGGCCCACCGCCGATTTGCCCGACGCCACGCCGCCGTCGATGGTGACGATCAACTCTCTTGCAGGCCTGTCGCGCGGCGCAGCGCCGCCACCTCTCCGCTCGAAAGCACGCGAAAGCCGCCCGTCTTCAGGCGTCCCAGGCGCAGCGGTCCAAACGCCGTGCGCCGCAACGCCAGCGTCTTGTGGCCGATCGCCTGCACCATCCGCCGCACCTGGCGGTGACGGCCCTCGCGAATCACGAGGCGGAGCTCGGCGCGCCCCGAGTCCCGGCCGCCCTTGGTGGCGCGGATGAGCTCGACCTCTGCGGGCTGCGTGACACCGTCGTCCAGCTCGACGCCGCGACGCAGCGCCTCCAGCTTTGTCTTCAGCGGCACGCCGGCGGTCACGACCTCGTACTCCTTCGGCACTTTGTAGCGAGGATGCGTGAGCCGGTAGGCGAGGTCGCCGTCGTCCGTCAGCAGCAGCAACCCGGTGCTGTCGGCGTCGAGCCGCCCGACGGGAAACAGCCGATGCCCGGCAAGCCCTTCTTGCCCGACGACATCGAGGACGGTCGCGCGACCGGATTCGTCGCGGGCGGTCGTCACGGCGCCGAGGGGTTTGTTCAGCATCACGTAGCGATGCGTAGTAGGCGGCTTGATCGCGCGTCCGTCAACGGTGACGTGATCGTGCTCAGGGTCGACGAGCATCCCAGACTCCGGTGCACGCTTGCCGTTGACGCGGACGGAGCCGGAAGCGATGAGGGCATCGGCGGCGCGCCTGCTGGCGACACCGGAGCGCGCCAGATACCGATTCAGCCGCTCGCTCGTTGAATCAGCTCCAGGCCCTCGGTCTTAGGCGTCGGCAGGTTGTCCAGCGAATCGAGGCCCATCACCTGCAGGAACCGCATCGTCGTGCCGTAGAGCTTCGGCTGCCCCGGACCCGACCCACGACCGACCTCGGTGATCAGGTCTCGGAGCTCGAGGTTGGCCAGCACGCTCTCGCAGTTCACACCGCGCACCTCCTCGATGCGCGCGCGGGACACCGGCTGCTGGTAGGCGACGATCGCGAGCGTCTCATAGGCGGCTTGCGACAGGCGGCCCGTCACTTCCGGCCGAAGCGCGCGCCTCACCGCGGACGCGTACTCCGGGCGCGTCGCCAGGTGGACCTCGTCGTGATGGCGCATCAGCATCACGCCGCGCCCCTCCAGCGCGTCGCGCAGGCTCTCGAGGGCACCCTCGACGCTGTTGCGGTCGGCGTCGACCGCCTGCTGGAGCTCACGGACCTTCAGCGGCCGGTTCGAGCTGAAGAGGATCGCTTCGAGGGCTGCGGAGACGTCCGTCATGCCTGCGCCTCACGGATCTCGACATGGATCGGACCAAAGCGCTCTTTCTGGCGCACGCGCACGGCGGACCGGCGCACGAGCTCGAGCACCGCCACAAACGTGATCACGGCTTCGAGGCGGTCCTCGGACTCGAGGATCAGCTCCACCAGCTCGATCGGTCCCTCGCGCAAGCGGTCGGTGATGAGATCCAGCTTCTCCTGCAGCGTCCACGTGCGCCCCGTGACGACGACCGGCCGCGGCGGAATCCGCGCCAGCACGCTGTTGAACGCCGCGATGAGGATGTCGACGTCCAGAGGCTCTTCCTGGCCGCCGGCTTCCACCGGTCGCGCCGGCGGCGGGAACGCAAACGACTCCTGAACCGCGCGTTCGAGCAGCTCGCCCGCGATCTCTTTGTAGGCGCGGTACTCTTCGAGGCGCTGCCGCACCTCGTCCTCCCAACCGAGCAGCTCGGTCTCCTCGTCGGTCGGTGTCTCACCGGGAAGCAGACGGATCGACTTCAGCAGCAGCAGACGCGCGGCCATCCATAGAAACTCGGCCATCTCCTGCGGGTCCGGAATCTCGCGCGATGCGATCTCTTGCAGGTAAGCGTCGGTCACCTTCGCGAGCGAGACCTTGAAGATGTCGACCTCTTCTCGCTCCACCAATGCGAGAAGTAGTTCGAGGGGTCCTTCGAAGACTGGTGTCTGTACCGTCGGCCCCGCGGCCGGCAATTCCACGAGGCGCAAGCCTATCTCAGATTCACCTGGTGAAACTTCTCCACAGCCGCCATCGATCTCCAGCGGCGCGCGAGGGTCGCGGGATTGCCGGTCTGGCTTGCATGCGCGAGGCGAGCCTTGATCTTCGTGTCGAGCACCTCGCGCACATCGACCTCGAGGTTCGGCTGGACACCGCCGAAGCACCACGCTTCGGCCGTCTCGTGCGGCGGACCGGCCTTCGGATAAGTGAGCGGGTCGCGCGCGCAGGGCCACGCTGCATCGAGGGCGACTCGCCCGACGGCGCGGTGGTCCGGGTGACAGCGATACGGAACGTTTGGATCGAAGGTGAGCAACACGTCCGGTTTCGTCGTCCGGATCTCGCGTACGAACTCTTCGCGCAGTGCGAGGTCCTCGACGAGCTCGGCGTCACCGTGACGGAGGAATCGGACCTCGTGCACTCCGAGCATCTGCGCGGCTTGAGCCTGTTCTCGCTCGCGCGTACGAGCGACCTGCGCGCTCGACTTCGCCGCGGTGCGGGCGCCCTTGTCGCCCGACGTCGCGATCACGAAATCGACGCTCGCGCCGTGCGAGGTCATGAGGAGAACCGTCCCCGCACAGTAGAACTCGATGTCGTCCGGGTGCGCGACGAGACACAGTGCGCGCTTGATGCGCTTGTCGAGGGGACCCGCGAAGAGACGGGGCAACCTACTTCTTCGGCACCAGCGGCAGGCCCCAGCCGAGCTTGTCGCCGAGGCGCTGATAGAACGCCTCCGGCGGGCTGAAGCGCACGACCTTCAACGGTTTGGAGTGGGAGCCACAGCGAACGACGTCGCCTGTGGCGATCTTCCGGCCTCGCCTGCCCCCGTCAACTCGCATCTCGGCCGGACCTCGCACGACCGCGAGCCTTATGTCCTCTCCCGGCGCGAAGACGATGGGCCGCACCGTGAGTGCGAACGGGCTCATCGGCACGAGCACGAGGTCGCGCAGTGTCGGCTCGAGGATCGGCCCGCCGCTCGCCAGCGCGTACGCGGTCGAGCCGCTCGCCGTGGCGACGATCACACCGTCGGCGTCGATCACCCCGACGCGCTGATCGCCGACGTCGATCTCGAGGCGGAGGATGCGCGCCTCACCCGAGTGGTCGACCACCACCTCGTTCAGCCCGATGCCTCGCGACACAACACGCCCGTCGCGCATCAGCGTGACCTCGAGCATGTTGCGCTCCTCGATGCGGTAGTCGCCCGCGACGTAACGCGCGATGCCTTCCTCGAGCTGGTCGTGCTCGAGCTCGGTGAGGAAACCGAGACGTCCGAGGTTGACGCCGAGGATGGGGATGTCACGCGGGGCGGCAAGACGCGCGCCTGCGAGAAAGGTGCCGTCGCCGCCGAGCGTGACGATCAGGGTTGCGCCTTTCAGGTCTGCAGCTACGTCGCGGTGCATCTCGAAGGCCTCGACGTTCTGCGCGTGGAGCAGCCGCATCGCTTGGCCGACGACATGCTGGTCGGCGCCCGGTCCGTGGACGACGAAGACCTTCATCACGAGCGTGGTCGAAGATGCAAGAAGAATTCCTGGTTGCCTTCGGCGCCCGCGATCTGCGACGGCGCTTCGGCGATCACGGCGTAATGGTTGGCGGCGCACCACTCGCGAAATCGAGCCAGCGCCGACTCGACAGCCGCCTCGTTGCGCACGATGCCTCCCTTCCCCACCTCGGATCGCCCGACCTCGAACTGAGGCTTGAACAACGTGACCAGCTCGGCATCAGGCGCGACCCTGCGCACAGCGGGAAGGATTTTGTCCAGGCCGATGAAGGAGACGTCGATGACCACCAGTGCGACGGGTTCAGGGAGTGACTCGAGCTCGCGTGCATTGACCCGCTCCATCACGACCACGCGTGGATCCTGACGCACGCGCCAGTGCAGGAGTCCGCGTCCGACGTCGATCGCATACACCCTCGCCGCCCCGCGACGCAGGAGCACGTCCGTGAAGCCGCCCGTCGACGCACCGATGTCAGCGCAAACCCTGCCCGCCGGATCAACACCGAAATGGTCGAGCGCGGGCGCGAGCTTCAGTGCCCCGCGGCTTGCGTACGACGGCTCGGCGTCGACGGCTATGAGGGCATCGTCGCTGACGGTTCGGTCCGGTCTCCGCACGGTCTCGCCGGCCACCCGAACTTTGCCCGCGAGAATCAGGGCTTGCGCGCGCTCGCGCGACTCGGCGAGCCCTGACTTTGCCACGAGGACGTCGAGGCGCGGCACGTGGTTAAAGGACGAGGCCGACGATCAGGCCGATCAGCGCGCCCACGAGGACCTCGACGGGCGTGTGGCCGAGCAGCTCTCGGAGCCGAGCCTCCTGGACGCCGCGCATGTGAACGAGATCTTCGACGAGGCGGTTCAAGACCTCCGCCTGGCGACCGGCCGCGCGGCGCAGGCCGGCGGCGTCGTACATCACCACGAACGAGAAGATAAGGGCGATGGCGAAGTCGGGGGAAGCCAGGCCGGCATGTTTGCCCACTGCAGTGGTGAGACCGGCCACTATCGCGCTGTGGCTGCTCGGCATGCCGCCGGTCTCGGCGAGCACGCGGAGATTCAGCCGATGCTGCCGGACCGAGTACAGCGTCACCTTCGCCACCTGAGCGATCGCCCAGGCCACTATCGGCGCGAGCAGGTACGTCACTGGCCCAACGAGCCTGAGGTTTCGTCGACCCGGCGCTTCAGGTCGGCCACGCGCGATTGTGCGTCGGCGAGCAGCTTCACCGCCCGCTGATGCGCGGCGACCAGCTCATCGAGTGGCGCCTTGCCGTCCGCGAGCTTGGAGATCGACCTGTCGAGGTCGGCGAGCAGGTCGTCAAGTGCGGGCTCGCTCACGACGCGGTTGCCGCGACCCGTCCGAGGATGCCGTTGACGAAACGACCGGCCTCGTCGCCCGAAAAGGTCTTTGCGAGCTCGATCGACTCGTTGATCGCGGCTTTGGTCGGCACCTTGCGATCGATGGCGATCTCGTACACGGCAATGCGCAGGATCACGCGGTCGACCTTGGCCATCTGCTCCAGGCGCCAGTGCTCCGATGCGTCGGACAGGATCGTGTCTAGGCGCTCCTGGTTGTCGAGCACTCCTCGGACCAACGCTCGGGCGAAGCTGGTGATCTCCTCGGTCGCGCCGTTTTCGGCCGCGTGGTAGCGCAACACCTCTTCCGGATCATCGCCGGTGCCCTCGACCTGGAACAGGACCTTGAGCGCGAGCTCCCTCGCCTGATGGCGCTTGCCTACCGCTATCCGACGAGAGTTAGGTGGCGAAGGCGACGCTCGAAACGAAGACATTCACCTCGCCGACCTCCAGGCCAAGCATTCGCTCGGTCGCCTCGACGACGTTGGACTGCACGGCAGACGCGACGTCGGCGAGCCTGGCCTCGGAATCGACGGTGATGAACACTTCGAGATGGATGGAACGATCGCCCTCGATGTGCACGCGGACTCCGCGGTGCGCCGCCTGCCGGCGAACGAAATCGCCGAAGTGACGCGCGGCCGCCTCGTCCATTCCCTCCACACCTTCGACTTCGCACGCGGCCAGAGCGGCGATGCTCGCGATCACCTCGTTGGCCACACGAACAGCCCCCAGCGAACCGTTCTCACTCATAACCGCCTGATCCTACGCTTCTGTTGCGCTTCCGACGGCTGAAACGGTTTAAGCGCGTTCGACGTAGCTGTGGTCGCGTGTGTCCACGCGGATCACATCGCCTGACTGGATGAACAGCGGAACCTGAATGGTGGCGCCGGTCTCCAGCTTCGCCGGTTTCGTCCCGCCGCTGACGGTGTCGCCCTTGAAGCCGGGATCGGTCGACGTGACCCTGAGGTCGACGTTGATCGGCAGCTCGACGCCGATGAGGCGGTCGTCATAGCGCTGCAGGAACACGGTGCTGCCTTCCTTGAGCAGCGGCAGCACAGCCTCGAGCATGTCTTCGTCGACCGCGACCTGGTCATAGGTCCGGGCGTCCATGAAGTAGTAGTGCGAGCCGTCGTGGTAGCTGTACGTCGCCTCGTCGCTGTCGATGCGGACCAGACGGAACTTTTCGCTGGTCTTGAAGCTCTGCTCGAAGATCGAGCCGGTCAAGACATTGCGGAGCTTGGCCTTGATCACCGCGGGCTGCCGCGCCATCTTGATGTGTTCCACGCTGACGATGGACACGATCTGGCCGTCGTGCTCGAACATGGTCCCGTTGCGAAGGTCGCCTGAGGAAATCATTTCTCTTCTTTCGCCAAAAACTCCAGCGCCAATTCGTACCCGGTGAATCCGAGGCCCGTGATCACGCCTCGCGCGGCGCGCGCCGTCACGCTGCGGGAACGCCACTCCTCGCGCGCGTGGATGTTCGAGATGTGGACCTCCACCACCGGCAGCGCGAGCGCCTGCAAGCAATCGTAGAGGGCGAGCGAGTAATGCGACAACGCCGCCGGGTTGATCACGATGCCTGCCGACCCGGGCGCCTCCTGGTGCAGGTAGTCGATGATCTCGCCCTCGCTGTTGCTCTGGAAGAAGCTCACCTCGAGCCCTAGCGCGTTCGCCTTCGCATCGACGGTGGCTTTGAGGTCGGCGAGCGAGCGGGTGCCGTAGATGTGAGGCTCGCGCTTGCCCAGCAGGTCGAGATTAGGACCGTTCACGACGACGACCTTCCTCATGCCAGCGCCCTCGTGAGCACTCTCCGCACGAGCACCCCCGGCACCGTGTGTCCGATCTCGGCATGACCGATGCGTCGGGGCATCACCCACGCCACCTTGCCTCGACGCGCCTTCTTGTCGAGGGCGATCGCGGCGATGACGCGGTCGGGATCGGCACGCGGCGGCTTGTCGGGCAGCTCCAGCGCTTCGAGCAGCGCGTCCTGCGACTCCACCGTCCGCTTGCTGCACAGCTCCATCGCAAGGGCGATGTTCGCGGCGACCCGCATGCCGAACGCGACCGCGCGGCCGTGGGTGATGCGAAAGCCTGTCGCCGCCTCGAGCGCGTGACCCGCCGTGTGGCCGTAGTTGAGGATCGCGCGCGGCCCGCGGTCGCGCTCGTCTTTCGCGACGATCAGTGCCTTGGCGGCGACGCAGCGGAATACGACGCGTTCGAGCAGAGACAGGTCGCGCTCGAGCAATCGCGGAGCGTTGCGCTGGAGCAGGTCGAAGAGTCCGCGGTCCATGGCGACGGCGTACTTTACAACCTCGGCGAACGCGTCCCGGTAGTTCGGGGCCGGCAGCGTTTCCAGCGTCGCGAGGTCGGAGATGACGGCCGACGGCTGCCAGAAAGCACCGACCGCGTTCTTCGACCGCCGGCCGTTGACTCCCGTCTTCCCGCCGATGCTCGAGTCGACCATCGCGAGCAGCGTCGTCGGCACCGCGACCAGGCGCACGCCGCGCTGCCAGACCGCGGCCGCAAATCCGGCCAGGTCGCCGACGGTCCCGCCGCCGACGGCGATGACACAACCGCCGCGGTCGATCTGCTGGCGCTCGAGGAAGGTGAGCACGGCCTCGAGCTGTGCCATCGACTTCGACCGCTCGCCGGCCGGTATGGCGTGGATCGCGGTCTTCAATCCCGCTCGCTTGATCGCCTTGGCGACCTTGTTCGCATAGGGGCGTGCGTTGCTGTCCGTGACGATGGCGGCGCCGGTCGGGGCAAGGCGCGTGACGACGTCCCGCAGCTCGCGGTTCATCTCGGTGCCGATCAGCACCGGGTAGCCCCCGGAGGACGAGTCGAGGATCAGGCGGACCAGAGCTGCAGAACCTCGTTCGCCACGACCGACGGCGGCCTGTTGCCGTCGACCTTGAACATCGCCTGCTCGTAACGCGGACGCCGCCGCGCCAGCAGCTGCTCCACTTCCGCGGCGCTCCGATCGAGCACGAGCGGCCGCCCGTGGAAGTGACGGATCCGTTCCCACAGCACGCCGAACGGCACGTCGAGATAGACGCTCATGGAGCTTTCGGAGATCAACCGCCAGTTGTCGTCATCGACCACGACCCCTCCACCGAGCGCGACGACCGACTCTGGCATCAGGACGTTGGGCAGCGTCGCTTTCTCGAACGCACGGAAGGCGTCCTCGCTGTGCGTGGCGAAGATCTCGGCGATCGACATGCCGGCCTTGTCCTCGACCATCGTGTCGAGGTCGAAGAATCGCGCCTTCGCCCGCTCGGCGACCATGGCGCCGACGAGCGTCTTGCCGGCGCCCATGAAACCGAGCAGAGCGAGCGGTTTGCGACCGGCCGTCTAAACGCCGCTGGGGTTGGCCGGCACGGGCGAGCCTGACGGAGTGGCCGGCATTCCACCGCCGCGCCGCTTCTCCGACTGCATGAACACCTGGTCGCGAAACTCTCCAGGCTTCGGCAGATATTGCAGGATCTCGGCGCCCTGAGCGCCCGCGGCGTCGACCTCGACCCGACCGTAGCCGAACATCCGGCCGATGACCGACTGCCTGGTCGTGCAGTCCTGGACGCGGTCGATCGGGATGATCTTCTCCTGGCGGCTGAAGACGCCGGTCTGGATCATGATCCGCTGGTCGGTGAGCGTGTAGACGATCGATTGCCAGCTGATCCACACGGCGATGAGCCAGATCAGCGCGAGCGCCACGACGCCCAGGCTCAGAAACGTCCGCAGGTGCGGGACGTAGATACCGGCCTGCATGTTCGGGCTCAAAAGCGTCAAGTCGAGAATCGCGACAGCGATGACGAGGACCGCGGGCAGGAAGACGCTTCCCGCGATCGTCACCCAGTGCGGGTGGTCTTTCAGCACGAGGTTTTCACCGGGCAGGAGCTTGCTCATGGCGCCGTATTTTGACCCAACGCGAGCATCAGCAGCGCGCCCGCGGCCAGGTATGGGCCATAGGCGATGTTCCCCTTGAGCGACCGGTGGACGACGATGAACGTGATCGCGCCCAGCGCGGCCAGCAGAACTCCGTAGAAGAGCGCGCTTGCCGTATACGGCCATCCGAGCAGCAGGCCCATGAACACCGCGAGCTTGACGTCACCGAAACCCAGCGCCTCGCCCTTGAAGATCGCCGCACCGAGAAAAGCGAGCCCCAGAAACAACAGCCCCGCGCCCAGGCCGGTCGCGATTCCCGCCCACCAGGGCTGGTGCCACAGGCCCAGCGTGTCGCTGATCAGGACCGTCAGGCTGACGAGCACCGCGAGCGCCATAGCCGGAAACATCACACGGTCGAGAATGAGGTGGTATTCGAAGTCGAAGAAGATGACCTGAACCAGGACCAGGCCGAAGATGCTGCGCACGACGAGCAGAAGGAACGAGTTGAACGCCAGCGCGTAGACGGCGAAGACGACCGCCGCCGCCACCGGCGGGCCGTAGACCTGCCACCACCTGTGCCCCGGGTCGAGCCCGCCTTCGAGTTCGGCCAGGCGGACAGAGCCCCAGCGCACGCCGATGCCTGCCGCAGCGCCGACGACGGCCCACAGGACGGCGATCACGTACTGATTCACGGCTGCAGAGTCTCACGCATCGCGTCGAGCGGCGCGGCCCGTCCAGTCCACATCAGGAATGCGGCGGCTCCCTGCGCCAGCAGAATCTCCCATCCGTCCACCGCCCTCAGGCCGAGGGATCGTGCCTTGCGTACGAGCGGGGTACCGCCCGTCACGTACACGAGGTCGATCACCGCGCCGTCCCTGGGGAGCGCCGCCGGTCGCAAAGGCATCTCCTCGTGCCGCCCAAGCGGCGTCGCGTTGACCAGGATGTCGGCGGACCGCACCAGCGACGGGACCGAGCGATCGGTCCAGGCGACGGTCTTGCCCGGTACATCCGATTCGTCAGGCCGCCGGCAGACGAATGTCACGCGAGCGCCCTCCAGCGCGACTGCTGTAGCGCGAGCCGCGCCGCCTGCACCCAGCACGACCGCGTTCGCGCCCTCCGGCTCGAGGCCGAGCTCGTCGGCCGCAATCCGGATCGCGGCGATGTCGGTGTTGAATCCGCCCAGGCGACCGCGGTCGTTGACGATGGTGTTGACCGCATGCGCTCGCATCGCGTCGGAAGAGATCGTGTCCAGCCGGTCCATCACCGTCTGCTTGTAGGGGATGGTGACGTTCGCCCCGGCGACGTCGGGCGCGCGCAGGCTTTCGATCGCGCCATTCAGCTGGGCGGGAGGAACGTCAAGCAGGTCGTACGTCCAGTCGTGCATGCCCAACGCCTGGAAGGCGGCGTTGTGCATGGCGGGGCTGCGTGAGTAGGAGATCCCATGGCCGAGGATGAAAACTCTCAGGAGCCGCTCGTGCCGTACTTCGCGACGTCGCTGTCGAACTGCTGCTGGTTCGTCTCGAAGTGCGTCGTGCCCTGGCGGTCGGTGAAGTAGAAGAGGTAGTCGGTCTTCGGTGGGTTGACGCAGGCGTTGATGGCCGCCTGGCCGGGATTGCTGATGGCGCTTGGCGGCAGGCCCGTGTGCTGGCGCGTGTTCCACGGATTGGGCTGTGCCAGCTCCGTGCCGGTGGGCTCGGGTGTCAGGCGTCCCAATCCATACAGAAGGGTGGCGTCGACGCCGAGCGGCATGTTGATCGCGAGGCGGTTGTAGTACACGCTGCAGACGTTGCCGCGGTCGGTCGGTGACTTGTCGTTGGCCTCGCGGTCGACCATCGACGCGAGGATGACGATCGTGCGGACGTCTTCGGCCGGCCGCGACGGGGTCGCCTTGGCGATCTGTGCGCGAAGGTCCGCGTTGAAGATGGCGCCGAACTGCTGGAGCTGCGCCGCCACGATGCCTTTCGCACCGGCCGCCGGGTCGATGAGGTACGTGTCCGGGTAGAGGTAACCCTCGTACGGAAAGTCCGGATTCGTGGTCTGCCGGGGCAGGAAGTTGTAGGTCGTGGCCAGCGCCGGGTCTTTCGCCGCAGCGATGTAGGCGGCGCCCGTGATCCCGGGAATCTGCTTTTGGTCGATCACCTGCGCCTGGTAGCGGATCGGGAAGCCTTCCTTGAACGTCAACCTCTTCTCGTTGGGGTGGCCGTGCTGCAGCGCGACGACGATGTCGCTCATCGACATGTTGGTGTTGAGGTTGAAGTCGCCGTACTGAAACTTAGGACCGGCGCCGGTCGCGCGCTCGTAGACGTCCCAGGCGATTGTGCTGCGGATCAATCCAAGGTCGTGGAGGTCCGTGCCGATCTGGGACGGCGATTCTCCGGGGTCAATGTGGAACGGCACCTCATGGCTCGACGTCGACACCGGCGTGTTGACGTTGTAGTTCCACCAATCGACGCCGCGTGACACGCCGAAACCGAGGAGCGCGAGGATCACGACGGCGACGATCACCCGCCTCACTCGACGTCGTCCTTTTCGAGCGCGGTCATGACTTTTCGGAAATCGTCGCCGTCGACGGTCTCGAGACCTGCCGCGGATTCGCGCAGCAGCAACACCGCGTCGGGATCGCGCGCGTCCTCGACCAGGTAGTACGCGACGCCATCCAGGTCGAAAGCGTCGTGCATCTTGAAGCGCCTTTCGACACCGGACTCATCGATCAGCGTCACCTCATCGTTCAAGGCGTCAGCCATGTTTTGCGTCCAGGTGTGACTGGAGAAGAAGCGTGGCGGCGACCTGGTCGATGGTCGCGCGGCGCCGCCCGCGACGCATCCCGGTCGCGATCATCGAACGCTCGGCGAGTGCGGTGGTCAGGCGCTCGTCCACCAGCTGGATGGGTAGACCTGAAGCCTTGCGCAGCTGATCGCCGAGCTCCTGCGCAGCCTTGGCCTCCGGACCTCGCGATCCGTCGAGCCGGCGCGGAAGCCCGACGACGATGCGTGCCGCTTCGTGCTGCTTCGCGACCTCGGCGAGCCGTCCGGCGAGCGTCTCGCGCGGCTCCGCGTCGATCGTCGCCAGTGGCTGCGCGATCGTCGCGGTGGGGTCGCTGAGGGCCAGGCCGACTCGTTTCGACCCCGGGTCGACCGCGAGGACGCGCACCGCCGTTACGGGGAGTGCTGGGGCGACGGCGATGGTGTTGACGTGCCCTGGGCGGCGGCGCCGGCCGACGGAGCGTTCGACTGGACGACGTAGTGCAGCGTGATGCGGCGGTCGAGCAGCGGCATCAACGGCAGCGCCAGGGGCTGTTCTTTGATCGCGACCGAACGGATCGGCAGCTTCTCGAGGTAGAACCGAGCCTGGGCGGTCGGCCGTCCGGTGATGGCGGCGAGGATCTGGCGCTCGTCGAGCATCGGCGCAACATAGGCGGACGCGTTACCGACGAAAACGAGATAGCCACCCTTTGCGGAGCTCAGCAAGCGGTAGTCGACCTGGGTCGGGCTCTCGGTCAGCAACTGCAGGTTGTTGGGGACGTGCTGCGCGAGGTACGTCTTGTACGCCGAGATCACGTCGGCGTCGCTGTAGAAGTCGCCCTCCCCGGTGATCGTCATGGTCCCGCTGAACGTCGGGACCTTGTCACCGGGCTGATGGTCCGTCGTGTACTGGGGCGGACCGAAGATCAGCGTGTCGCTGAGCTTCTCGCCCGACTGACCGCCGGCCTGGATCTGCTGGGCGATCGTCTGGTGGATCGACTGTTCGAGCTGCGCGCGGCCGGCATCGAAGTCGGCCTCGGTCATCTGCGGCGTCGACGACGGATCGGTTCCGTTACCGGTCGCCTGTGGGTTGTCGACGGCCAGGCCGGGGTACTTGTTGTCCTCGATCTTCGTGATGGTGTCGCTGCCTACGTTTCCGGCGCTGCCCGGCACGACCGCGGCGACGCTCGCCGTCACAGTGCCGAGCTGACCACCGGTCGCCCAGGGAACAATGACGTTGCCCGATGTTTGCGCGAACTCGAGACCGTTCGTGTTCATCAGGCGCTGCCCGTAAGGCACCATGATTCCCGGCGATCCGTGGTCGGGAGATCCGGGGGCCGGCGGCGGATAGGAGTTGGTGTAGACCACCTGTCCGGTGGCTGGGGCGAGCGGGACGTCGATCGAGCCGGTGACCTTGAAGCCCTGCGAGTTGGAGCTGGTCACCGTCACCGCGCGCACATGAATCGGACCCTTGCCCGGCTGCGCCTGGATCTCGACATCCTTCGTCGTGAA
>DASTIX010000099.1:0-8366 GCA_035717165.1 Candidatus Dormiibacterota bacterium | reverse complement strand
ACGGCCCGCTAGTGTACCGGTTGTCACGCCAGTGGCAGCGCCGGGTAGCCATGGCCGGTTTGGATAAGCGCTGAAAGCATCTAAGTGCGAAGCCAACTCCAAGATAAGGTCTCCCACCGGGTTAACCGGGTAAGGGCCCTGCTAGACCAGCAGGTTGATAGGCCGGAGGTGTAAGAGGAGCAATCCTTTGAGCTGACCGGTACTAATAGCCCGAGGGCTTGTTCACCTATAACTCACTCTTCAGCTCACTGAAGGTGAAAAACGAACGAAAGAGATCCAGAAAACGCAGACAAGCAAGAAGGAGAATCTCGTAGACCTGATTCGGTTGTGCAATGAAAAACGCTGAGCGACATCCCCTGGGGGAGAGTGACGGCGTCGCCATCGCGATCGTCGTGGCGCGCGCCAACGAGGACGTCGCCAGGCGTCTGCTGCGCGGCGCCCACGAAGCGCTCGCGGCGCGAGGCGTCGACGAACCGGAGCTCTACTGGGTTCCGACCGCGCTCGACATCCCGGTCGTGGCCTTGGCGCTCGCCGAGAAGGGCGGCCCCGATGCGATCGTCGCCCTCGCGAGCGTGGTCGCGGATGACATGTCGGGGATGCAAACCGTGCAGGGGTTGATGCAGGTCCAGCTCGACACCGGCGTGCCCGTCGCGTTCGGCATTGTGATCACCGACGACAAGGACCAGGCACTCGCGCAGAGCGGACCCAAAAACAACAAAGGCGCCGAAGCGGCCGAGGGAGCCGTCGAGATGGCCAACCTCCTGAGGACCATCCAGGGCTAGCTAAGCTAGCTCACGACCGCGAGCGCTACGACCGAGCGCCCGGCGGGCGCAACCACGAAGCCGTCTGTCGCCGCCGGCGTGCTGAAGTGCTTCGCCGCGCCAAGGCCCGTTGAATAGCGAACCTGCCCGTTCGACGGGCCGAGCGCGAAGAGGATCCCAGACGCCGGCTCGATCGCCCACACGACTCCGGCAGAGACGATCGGCGAACCCATCTGTGGATGTGGCGCGTGCCACGCGATCGAGATCGATGAAGCGCCCACGTTCAGCGCGAACAGCCCGTCGGCGCACGGCACGAAGACTGTCGAGCCCTCCCACGCCGTCCCGCCCCACGCACCGCCGCAAATGTGCACCGACGCAACCGCCGCTCCTCCGTTGAGGGCGTACGCGACTCCCTCCTTGCCAATCGCGAGCACCAGCCCGTTGGGCAGCAGCGTGGCGCCGACCGAACCGAGATCCGTATCCGTCGCGTTCAGTTCGGCCCAGTTCGGAGGCGTGAAACGCCAGCGCACGGTGTGCAGGTCGGGCGAGAGGGCGATCACCGCGTTGCTGTCCTGGGTCCCGCCCGCGGTCGCATTGCCGGTGACGACGTAGACCGTCCCGTCCGGACCGACCGTTGCGCCCTGCGCGTTCCACAAACCGGCGCCCCTCGCCGACGATACCTGGTACGCAACCGCGGTCGCGCCGTCGAGCGAGATTCCGACCAGGTATCCGTGATACGCGCCGCAGTCGCCGTAGAGGCCGCCCAGCGGAACGTAGACGAACCCCGATGCGATGGACAGCGCGCCGCGCTGCTGCTCGACAGCCGGCACGGATCCGACCGGGTCCACCGAACGCTGCCACGCGACCGATCCGTCCGCCAGGCTCAGCGCGAACAGCAGGTGGTGTCCCCCTCGCAGGAACGCGGTTACGAAGAGCCGCCCCGACGTTTCATCTGCCGCGGGTGTGCCCGTGATCCCGGTCACCGGCCCGATGTCACCGCAGGGAAGGGACGACGCTTCGACCGGGTCACCGAGGTGCGTCTTCCACACGACCGAACCCGTGAAAAGGTCGAGCGAGTACACGGTGTCGTTCTCGGTCGCGACGATCACGTGGCCGTTGACGATCAGCGGTGACGCGTACACGTCGCCGTCGAAATCGGCGCGCCACGCGACTGCCGGCGTCCCGAGTGCCGGATCGGACGGCCCGACGCCGGAGCGGGCGGCGTCGCGGTGATACTCGGGCCATTCGGCCGAGAGCGGCGGTGAGACGGCAGGGCTCGGCGAGGACAGGCGCGACGACGACGACGTAACCGTGTGCCCCGACGAGCACGCGGAAACGAGGACGACCAGAGCGATGGAGAACGCGAGAAGACCCTTCAGAGTCCCCAGGCGAACTTTCGCGATGGCCGCAGACGAGCCCGTTCGGCCGCGATCAGCTCAACACGGCCTTGCATCGCAACCCCTCGCCGCGGCCCCATCGCGTCCACGACCATCGCCGCCTTCGACTCGTGCTGCAGGTTTCGCAACTTGACACCGTCGACGTCGAAGTCCAGCGACCCGTCGTCGTTCATCGTGTACATCACCGGCACCACATGCGGCCATCCCGATGGCCCGGATGTTGCGAGCCGCGCGATCCGCTGCGAGCGCAGAAACTCGAGCTCCGAAGCCGTGAACGCGGTCGGCACGATCCACATCCTAGACTCAACCATCCACATGGCAACAACCGCCGAGGGCACCATCGCCGGCTACACGATCAAACGACGCGAGCCTCTTGAGCGACTCGAAGGTGCATACATCGAGCTCGTGCACGATCGCACCGGCGCCAGGCACATACACATTGAATGCCCCGACGACAACAACGGATTCGCTGTGTTCTTTCCGACCGCACCCACCGATTCCACTGGCGTCGCGCACATCCTTGAGCACGTCGTTCTCGCGGGGTCGAAGAAATTTCCGGTGCACGATCCGTTCTTCGCAATGACGAGGCGCAGCCTCGCGACTTTCATGAACGCTCTCACAGGCTCAGACTGGACGATGTACCTCTTCAGCACGCGGAACGCCAAGGACTACCGCAACCTCCTGGACGTGTATCTCGATGCGACATTCTTTCCGAGGATTGCGGAGGATTCGTTCAAACAGGAAGGCATCCGCTTCGAGTTCGAGGATCCAACAGATCCGTCAAGCGGACTGCGATACAAGGGCGTCGTCTTCAACGAGATGAAAGGGGCGCTGGCGACTCCTGGCGCGGCGGTCGCGAAGGCAATCGGCAAGACGCTGTTTCCCGGCTTGCCGTACGCGCACATCAGCGGCGGCGATCCCGAAAAGATCCCTGACCTGACGTGGGAGCAGCTGAAGCAGTTCCACGCGAGGCACTACCACCCGAGCAACGCGCACTTCTACACGTACGGCAACCAGGACCTCGAGGCGACGCTCGCGACGATCGAGCGCGACGCGCTCGCTCGATTCGAGCGCATTGACGTCGACCAAGCGATTCCCGATGTCAAGCGATTCCATACACCGACAAGAGCGATAGAGCCGTTTCCCGCCCCACCTGGAGAAAGCAACGCCAAGCTCGCAGCGGCCCTCACCGCGTGGGTCACGATTCCGTCCAAGGATTCCTTCCGATCGCTCGCGATGCGCGTTCTCGCGGAGGTCCTGCTCAGCAATGCCGGCTCGCCCCTGCGCAAAGCGCTCATCGATTCGGGGCTCGGAACCGCGCTCGCTGACGGAAGTGGCTTCCACGACGACTACAAAGAATCGGTGTTCGGTGCGGGGCTGAAAGGCATCGAGCCAACGGAAGCCGAGAAGGTCGAGCAGGTCGTGATCACCACGCTCGAGAAGCTTGCGAACGACGGACTCGATGAATCCCAGGTCGACGCAGCCATCCATCACCTGGAGTTCGAGAAGCGCGAACGCTCGAATGCCGGCTTCCCATACGCGCTCGGAGTCCTGTTCGCGATGAAGCCGGCGTACCTGTATGGCGGCGACTCGTTTGCCGCCCTGGATTTCGACAAAGACCTCGAACATCTACAAAAAGCGCGCGGCGAAGGACGCTTTTTCGAAAACCTGATCCGTGCCGAGCTTCTGGACAATCCCCACCGGGCGCTGATCACGGTCGTCCCTGACAAGGACATGGACGAGCGACTTCGGAGCACCGAGCTTCGTCGCCTCAAGGCGATCGAGGAAAAGCTGAGTGATGAGGCCAAGCGAAAAATCGTCGATGACGCGCTGCGGCTGAAGGCCGATCAAGAAGCGAAGCAGAATCTCTCGGCGCTCCCCACGCTCGAGCTCACCGACATCCCGATGAAGTTCGAGGATGTTCCGAGCCGGGACGTCCAAGCCGACACGGCGATCGTCGAGTTCTATCCGCAGCCGACCAACGGAGTGACATACCTGGACGTGAGGGCGGACTTCGCCGGTCTCAAGAGGGACGAGAAGGATCTCCTTCCACTCTTCGCGCGTGCGCTGACTCAAAGTGGCGCCGCCGGCCAGGACTACGCAACCATCGCAGCGCGGATCGCATCGCACACGGGTGGCATTGCCGCCGCGGCGCAGGTCCAGTCGCTGGCCGCTCGAGACGACTACATCGAGTCCTTCGTCCTCAGCGGCAAGGCCCTCGATCGCAACGCGCAGGCGTTCATCGAGCTGCTGACGGACCTCGCCGCTCGACTCGACCTGGAACCCAAGCGGCTGAAGGAGATCATCGCCGAGGTGGCGACACGTCTCGAGAGCTCGCTCGCAGGCCTCGGATTCCAGTTCGCGCTGCTCAGAGCGCACGCCAAGATCAGCTCCGAGGGCGCGCTCAACGATCGCCTGCAGGGCATCGGAATGCTGCACACGATGCGGCGCCTGGCCAAGCTGAACGAGGACGAGCTCGGCGGCGTCATCGAGGAGCTCAACGACCTGCGGCTGCGACTGTTCCGCCGCGACGCGCTTCGCATCGTCGTGACGTGCGAGGAGTCGATGATCGAGCCGCTGGAAGAGCTGCTCGGCGGACTTGTCCAGGCACTCCCGCCGGGTAGCGATGCCGGCGGCGCCGCAGAGCCCAAACCTGCAGACAAGGCGGCCGAGGCGCGTACGGCGCCCGCGCCGGTCGCGTTCAACGTCCGCTTTTTCAAGACCGTCCGTTATACGCATCCCGATGCGCCGGCACTCCTCGTGCTCGCGAACTACCTCCGCGACACGTTCCTCCACCGTGAGCTGCGCGAGAAAGGCGGCGCGTACGGCGGGTTTGCCTCGGCCGGGGTCCTGAGCGGAACGTTCTACCTCGGTTCGTATCGCGATCCCAACATCACGCGGACGTACGGCGTTTTCGACGACGCGGTCAAGTGGGTCACCGACGGCGAGATCGAGGCAGAGGCGTTGAAAGAGGCGATCCTCGGCGCGTGCGGCGACGTCGATCCTCTCGAGTCACCCGACATCAAGGGCCGCAGGGAGGCGACGAACCGCGCGACGGGATTGACCCGGCAAGCGCGGGAGCGCTTCAAGCAGCGTCTGCTCGAAGTGACCGCCGAAGACCTGAGACGCGTGACGCGCGAGTACCTGACGGGCGTTCGTTCGGTGCAAACCACCGTTGCCGGCGCCGAGCTCATCGAGGTCGCGCGCAAGGAAAATCCGGGTCTCTTCGAGGTCGTCGGACCGCTTTAGACTGAGCCCGGCACGACGAGCAAATGAACAACTTCTGGCGCCATCCGTATTTCTGGCCCGGCGTCCTGATCGTGGTCGGGGCGTACTTCCTCCTCTACAACCTCGGCGCCCTGTGGTGGCTGCGTGCGGACATCTTCTGGCCGATCGTCCTGATCGCGATCGGCGTCTGGCTCATCGTCCGGCAGCGCGTTCGGCCCTAGGTCCATGCGTTACCGAACGCTGATCTGGCCTGCGCTTTTGATCCTGGCCGGCGTTGTCGCGCTGCTGATCAACACTGGAGCGATCCCGGCCGACCGGTGGATCGTCCTGTTCAACCTGTGGCCGCTGATCCTGATCGTGCTCGGCGTCGAACTGATCATCAGGCGCGGGATGCAGGGCGTGGCTGCCGATGCCGCGGCTGCCGCAGTAGTGATCGTCGCGGTTGTCGCGGCCGCCGTCTACGTCGCGGTGACGCCCGGCCCGGCGGTGACCAACAAGCTCGACCTGTCCGAGCCTGCCGGCGACCTACACCAGGCGTCGCTGCAATTGAACTTCGGCTCCTCGACGATCCGGATCTCTGACGGGTCGGATCTCGGATCCCGCCTGTTTCAAGCCCACATCGAATCTCCCAATCCCGGCCTCGACTGGAAGTTCGACCAGGCGACGGGTGCCCTGACGATTTCGCAGCACACCAACTTCCCCTTCGGACTTCAGAACGGTCATGTCGCCGCGACGATCGAGTTGAGCTCTGAGGTGACGTGGACCATCCACGAGAACACGGGAGCCTCTACGGACGCCATCAACGTCTCGCACGCGAAGGTCGGTGCGATCACCATCAACACCGGCGCCAGTCGCGAAGACCTGACGCTGAGCGCGCCATCGGGCGTCGTGCCCGTCCAGGTCAACGGCGGCGCACTGACGGTCCACATCCACCGGCCTGCCGGCACCGAGGCGTCGGTCGACGTTTCCGGTGGTGCAATCTCGCTCGCCGCCGACGGCAACACGAATCATGCGGTTGGAGCCCTGCACTTCCAGTCGAGCGGCTTTGGCGGTGCTTCCGACGCTTACCGGATAAAAGTCAACGGCGGCGCCTGCACCGTCACGCTCGACACCTCATCGGGCTAAGCGGGCGTCGAGGGCGTCGATGCGCGCCCGGTAGATCGATGCCGTAGCCGCCGAGACGGCGCTGCGGAAGCCGACCGCTGCCGCGCGGAGCAGGGCTTCGAGCTCGCCGTCGAGCACCCGAGCAGCGCGGAGCACCTCGATCAGCGCCGCCGACCGCTCGGCTCCGCCGAGGATCGCGTCTTCATCGGCGCGAAGAGCCGCAAGCTCGCCGGCCTCCCGGCGCAGCCGTGCCGCCAGCAGGGTCATCTCCTCGCCGCCGCGGTCATCGCAGCGGCTCGCCGCCGTCTCTGCGGCGGCGCCGGCCAGGCGGCCCTCGAGCAACCGCCCGTCCGCGGCGGAGTGGGCCGCGACCGACGGGCACAGGCCGACCACCTGCTGAACCCCCAGGGAGACGCCCCGGCGCTCGAGCTCGGCCACGACATCCGACGGCGACGTCTGATCGATGCGAAAGAGATTCATCGACAGCTGGACGCGATCGCCCGAGAGCGGAAAGGCGAGCGCCTGCACCCCGCGCAGTCCGGCGCCTGTCTCCCGGATCGTCCGCGCCAGCGCGCGCGCGGCGACGAGGTCGTAGCCGTAGAGGATCACGTTGAATGCGACCAGCGGGCGGCGCGCGCCGATGCATACCGCACCCGCGGTGGGGTGGAGGTCCGGTCCGCCGAGGTCGAGGCGCGCGCGTCCGGCGCGGATGTCGGCGAGCGTCTTGTTCTCGCCGTGGCCGTAGAAGTACGCCGGGACTCGAAGCTCGGACCATGCGCGTGCACCGATCGAGTGCGCCAGCTCGCGGCAGGTCTCGAGCGACGTTTCCCCCAGCGGGATGATGGGCACGACGTCGGCCGCGCCGACTCGCGGGTGCACGCCCGAATGCGTCGCCAGGTCGATGCGATCGATTGCCGCGGTGATCGCCGCCAGCAAGCCGTCGCTCACACTCGGTCCTGCGCCGGCGAGCGAGACCACGAGACGGTTGTGATCGGGGTCGGAATCCGAGTCGAGCAGCAGGGCGGGGGCGACGGAGGCCCCGATGGCCGAGATGACGTCGGGACGCCTGCCCTCCGAGAAGTTCGGGACCGACTCGAAGACATCCACTGAACCAGCTAGCGTAAGTTGCCGTGTCCGGACAGGTCGCGCTCGTGTACGGCGACGCGCTGATGAAACATCACCTGTCCGACGAACACCCGCTGCAACCGATCCGCGTCCAGCTCGCGGTGGATCTGATCAAGGAAACGGGCCTGATCGAGCACGCCGCCCTTCTTCCGCCGCGAATGGCGACGGACGACGAGCTCGAGCTCGTGCACTCGGCCGAGTACGTGCAGATCGTGCGCGAGCTGAGCGATCCCGCATTTCGGCGCAAGGTGCCGTTCGACGTCATCGATGCGGCCGGGTACGCGTCTGCGGACAACCCGATCTCCGACGAGCTTCACGAGGGCACCGCGCTGGTGGCCGGCGCCACGCTCGTCGCTGCCGAGGCCATACACACCGCGACGTTCAGCCACGTGTTCAGCCCCTCGGGGGGTCTTCACCATGCGCATCGTGATCGAGCGTCCGGCTTCTGCACCTACAACGACGCGGCCATTGCGTGCCAGTGGTTCAAGCAGCGCGGGCATCGGGTCGCGTACGTCGACGTCGACGTGCATCACGGCGATGGGGTGGAGGACATCTTCCAGAGCGACCCCGATGTCCTCACCATCAGCCTCCACGAATCTGGTCACTGGCTGTTTCCCGGCACGGGCTTCCCGCAGGATTCAGGCGTCGGTCCAGGTAGGGGTTTCAAGGCCAACATCCCGTTCGTCCCGTACACGTGGGACGAGCCGTGGCTGACGGCCTTCGAAAAGGTCGTGCCGGCGCTGCTGCGGCG
>DASTIX010000098.1:0-38234 GCA_035717165.1 Candidatus Dormiibacterota bacterium | reverse complement strand
GCAAAGTGGTTGCGCGGGCTAGAGTTCATGGAACGCAACAGGCTCGGTTTCTGGGAGCAACGTGGCTATCACGACGAAGCAGACCCCTGGAAAGAGACAAGGTACTGGTAGCGGGCTGATCGCCCCGCCGGTCGTCACCTTTACGAGCGATTTCGGTTCCGGCTCGCCTCTCGTCGCGGCGATGAAGGGCGTCGTGCTGCTCGGATGCCCGACGGCGGTCCTCGTCGACGTGTCGCACGAGGTGCCCCGTTTCGACGTCTCGGCGGGCGCATTCATGCTCTTCGCAGGCACGCGCCACTTCGGCGCGGGCTCGGTGCATCTCGCAGTGGTAGACCCCGGTGTTGGAAGCACGCGACGCCGTCTGATCGTCCAGGCGGGCGGTCGCTACTACATCGGACCGGACAACGGATTGTTCGCGATCGTCATCGACGAGGTGGGCGTGCAGGCGGTGCATGAGCTCGCACCGCGGCCCCATGGCGCGCCGACGTTCGAAGGTCGCGACGTGTTTGCGCCTGCCGCCGCAGCGCTGGCGTCAGGTGTGCCGATGGAGTCGCTCGGCCCCCGCTCCGATCCGCCGGTCGGGCTTCCCGACAGCGGTCCGCGAGTGCTGTGGACCGACGGCTTCGGCAACCTGGTCACGAACCTCAAACCGCCCGCACGCCGCCTGCGCATCCACAACCACGACGTCGTGAGCACGGCGAAGACGTATTCGGAGGCGCGCCCTGGCGAACCGTTCGTCTACGTCGGGAGCATGGGTTACCTGGAGGTCGGCGTGCGCGAGGCCCGCGCCGACAAGCTGCTGGGCGCGCGTCCGGGCATGCGAGTCGACGAGATCTAGACGCGCCTTAACAGGCTGGGTTCCATTTTCGCCGCCGTCTTCCTAGCCTTGGCGTCGCTGTGGCTCGAGTGGTCTGCTTGCTCTTCCTCCTCCTCTTCTCCCTTGCGGGCTGCTCGAGCCCTGCGGCTGCCGCACCAGCACACGCCGCGACGGATGCGGCCACCGGCGAGGTGCGCCTGTGGCAGGACGCGGCGATCTTTCAGCTCGTCGGTGGGCTGATCGACCACGCACGGTCTCGAGTCCTGGTCGAGATGTACGAGCTCGGCCGCGCCGACATCGTCAGCTCGCTTGGTGCCGCAAAAGCGCGGGGCGTGGCGGTTCGAGTCATCACCGATCCGACGGTCGCGGCAAGCCGCAAATCGGTGCGGGTGCTCGACGCTTTGCGCATCTCCGAACGCGTCTATCCCGTCGACGATTCGCGCCACCAGATCGATCACGTGAAGATGCTCGTCGTCGACGGCGAGGCCGCCGTCGGCGGCATGAACTGGGGCAAGAGCAGCGCCCGCAACCACGATTACGTGCTCGAGATACGCAATCACGCGGAAGTCGACCGCGTGACGCGGATCTTCGAACAGGACTGGTCGCTCGCGGGCGGACGCCCCGCGCCCTTACCCGCCGAGGATGGTCCCATCGCGCAGACGGCGCCGGGCAGCGAGGTCCGGTCGATGCTCGAACATGAGCTCGCGCGTGCCTCTCATCGCGTCCTGGCCGAGATCTACACGTTGACCGACGGCGAGGTCATGGCCGAGCTCGTGACCGCGCACCGGCGCGGCGCTGTCGTCCACGTGTTGCTCGACCCGAACCAGGTCTACAACGTCCACGCCTACGACGTGCTTCGCGCAAGCGGGGTGGAGGCCCGGTGGTATCCCATCCCCAAAGGCGCGCTGCTGCACGCCAAGATCGGCCTCTTCGACGGCGACCTGGTGCTCGGCTCTGCCAACTGGACGCTCAGCGGCCTCGGCGTCAACCACGAGCTCGACGTCCGGACGAGCGACCCCGAGGCGGTCCAGGCCTACCTGAGCCGGTTCGAATCCGACTGGTCGCGGTCTGGCTAGCTCTGCGGAGGCGGGCCTGCGGACCCGGGCGCGGGCGGTCCACCCGGTCCGGCGGCCGGAGGGAGAGACGAGCTCGGCGACCCGGCCGGCGGCATGCCGGTGTTGAAGTTGACCTGCGGCACCGCGCGGTCCCCTTCGTCCGCCTGAAAGAAGCCGAACGCCTTGAATCCCATCGCGCCGGCGATCAGCGACGTGGGGATGGTCTGCAGCTTGGTGTTGTAGTCGCGGACGTTGCCGTTGTAGAACCGGCGCGAGAACTCGAGCTTGTCCTCGGTCGCGGTCAGGTTCTCCTGGAGATTGGTGAACGCCGAGATGGCCTTCAGGTCGGGATAGTTCTCCGCCACGGCGAACAGGCTTCTCAAGCTCTGGGTCAGCGCGTTCTCGGCCTGGCCGATCTTGGTCTGGTCGCCGGTCGCACCGGCGGCGACGGCGTTCGCCCGCGCGTTGGTGACCGCTTCCAGCGTGCCGCGCTCGTGCCCCATGTACCCCTGAACTGTGTTGACCAGGTTGGGGATGAGGTCGTGGCGGCGCTTCAATTCGACGTCGATCTCAGACCAGGCTTCCTGCGTCCGATTACGCGCCTGGACGAGGCCGTTGTAGGCCAACACGAACCAGGCGACGATCAGGACGATGACTACGCCGATGATTACGAAGCCCATGTCCTACCTCCTGGGCTGAAGCGCTAGGCGGCTACGCGTGCGCGCGCCTCTGCCAACGGGTCTTCTTCAGCATCTTCTTGTGCTTGTGCTTGCGCATCTTCTTGCGCCGCTTCTTGATTACCGAGCCCAATCCAACTCCCAGAGCATGTGTGAATTCAACGGCTGAGGATACGGCCGCGAATCATACCAGCACAGAGCAATACACTCGTTGCCGGCCATGTACTTCACCGACGCCCATGAAGAGCTTCGCCTGCACATCCGGAAGTTCCTCGAAAAGGAGGTCCAGCCGCACCTCGAGGAGTGGGAGGAAAAGACCTTCCCCGACGAGATCTTCAGACGCTTCGGCGAGCTCGGATTCCTGGGCCTGAGATACCCCGCCGAATACGGCGGACAGGGCGGCGACTACTTCTCGGCGGTCGTGCTCAGCGAGGAGATGGCCAAGATCGCTTGCGGCGGCCTGGGCATGGCGGTCGCGGTCCAGGCCGAGATGGCGACTCCACCCGTCTTCAGGTTCGGCACCGAAGAGCAGAAGCGCCGGTGGCTCGTACCGGCGATCAAGGGCGAGCAGATCGCCGCTCTGGCCATCACCGAACCGGACGCCGGGTCCGATGTCGCGGGCATCACGACAGTCGCCAAACGCTACGGCGACGAGTTCATCGTCAACGGCCGGAAGATCTTCATCACCAACGGTGCCCGCTGTCACTGGGCGCTGGTGGTGACCAAGACCGAACGAGAGCGAGGCCACGCCGGATTCAATCTGCTGGTTATCGAGAAAGGGACCAAGGGCTTCGAGGTCACGAGAACGCTGCAGAAGCTCGGCATGCACTCTTCCGACACGGCGGAGCTGCTGTTCGAGGACTGCCACGTGCCGGTGAAGAACCTGATCGGCGACGAGGGCGATGGCTTCAAGAACCTGATGTGGGAGCTCCAGGGCGAGCGGATGATCGCGGCCGCCGGCGCGATCGCGGGCGCCCAGCGCGTGTTCGAGTACACGATGGACTACGCCAAGAATCGCGTGGCGTTCGGCAAGCCGATCGCCGGCTTCCAGGTCATCAAGCACCGGCTCGTCGACATGGGGACGAAGATCGCCGCCGTCCAGTCGTTCGTCTACCAGACGGCCAGGCAGTGGGACCAGGGCGAGTATCCCGTGCGCGAGATCTCGCAGGCGAAGCTGCTCGCGACCCAGGTCGCGTGCGAAGTCGCGGACGACGCGATTCAGATTCTCGGCGGTCACGGCTACATGCGCGAGTTTCCGGTCGAGCGCGCATGGCGTGATGCTCGGCTCGCGCGCATCGGCGCCGGAACCGACGAGATCATGAAAGAGATCATCGCCAAGTCGTACGGCCTTTGACCGCGTCCGCCACTCTGTTCGCCGGATGCAAGCCGGAGGTCGCAGCGTTCGACGGCCGCATCATCGGGGTCGGTCCGGCCGCGAAACAGGCTGCTGGGCGCAACGCGGAAGTCATCCGGCTGAAAGGAGAAGCATGGCCGGGCCTCATCGACTCACACATCCACCTCGAAGGCCTGGCCGACAAAAAGCTGACGGTCGACCTGACGGGGACGAAGAACCTTGCCGAGACGCTGGCTCTTGTCAAGAGCTGGGCGAAGGCGTTGCCCAAGGGGGCATGGGTCGTCGGCGCGGGTTGGTACAACGACGCCTGGCCGGAGGCCGCGTTCCCGACGCGTGAACAACTGGACAAGGTGGTCGGCGGCCGGCCTGCGTACTTGCGACGCAAAGACGGCCACTCGGCCTGGGTGTCGACGGAAGCCCTGCGCGCTGCCGGCGTCGACCGCGCCACCGAGGATCCCGCGGGAGGAACGATCGACCGCGACGACCTCGGCGAGCCGGCCGGGATTCTGCGGGAGACTGCGATGCAGCTCGTTTGGCGTCAGGTGCCGCAGCCGACCGAGGCCGATCTCGACAGGGCGATGGCGCGCGCTCTCAACGAGCTGGCGCAGCTCGGCTTGACCGGCGTGCACTCGATGGACAGCGCCCGCGGGCTCAGCGCGCTGCAGCGCCTTGCGTGGCGCGCGTCGCTGCCCGTCCGCGTCACCTACAACCTCCCGCTCGCCGACCTGGCGCACGCGGAGCGCATTGGGGTGCGTTCCGGATGGGGCGACCCGTCGCTGCGCATCTGGGGCGTGAAAGCATTTCTCGACGGCTCGCTCGGCAGTCGCACGGCGGAGATGCTCGACGGCTCGGGCGTCGTGCGGCTGCCGCAGCCGGAGCTGGTCGAAATGATCGAGCGCTGCGCACGCGCCCAGCTCAACGTCTGCCTTCACGCGATCGGAGACGGAGCCGTCCGCCGCGCAGTCGACGCGCTGACGCCGCATCGCAACGCCTGGGCACGCTGGCGGCCACGCCTCGAGCACGCGCAGTGCGTGCATCCGAAAGACATGCCGCGCATGGCGAAAGCCGGGATCATCGCCTCCATGCAGCCGATCCACGCGGTCGCTGACCGCGAGCTCGCGGATACGAACTGGCCCGACGTCGTCCAGAACTCGTACGCGTGGCGCGCCCTCGAGAAAGCGGGCGTGAGGCTCGCGTTCGGTTCCGATGCGCCGGTCGAGACCGCGGACCCACTGCAGGGCATCGAGGCGGCCACGACGTGGCGCCGCGCCGCGAAATGGCTCCCGGAGCTCGCGCTCACCCGGGCATCGGCGCTGAGGGCCTACACCTCGGGCGCGGCCTACGCCGCCGGAATGGAAGGCGAAGCCGGAGCTCTTCGCGCCGGCCGGCTCTGCGACATGACCGTAGTCGACGGCGGTCGCGTGATCGCGACCGTCACCGGCGGCCGCGTCACGTGGCGTCGAAAGCCTTCCTGAGCTTCTCCGCCGTCTGCTCGAGAGCCTCGTTGACGACCTTCACGTCGTCGACGACGACCATGAAGCTCGTGTCGCCGTTCCATCGCGGCACGATGTGGAAGTGCACGTGATCGGGGATGCCCGCGCCTGCGGCGCGTCCGACGTTCAGGCCGCCGTTCAGCGCGTCCGGGTTCATGACGGTTCTCAACACGGTGAACGTGCGTTTCACCGCACGCATCATGTCGAGGATCTCCTGATCGCTAAGGTCCTCGAGGCTCGGTTTGTGCGCAACGGGGGCCACCATCGCATGACCGGGGTTGTAGGGAAATTTGTTGAGCATCACGATCGCGCCTGGCGGCCGCCACACGACGAGGGAGGCGTCGGGATCATCGTGGTTCTCGATCACGCGACAGAAGAAGCAGCCCGGCTTCTGTTCGACGCCGACGTACTGCATGCGCCACGGCGCCCACAGTCGCTCCATTGATCTACGTCCTCTTACTGCTGATGGTCACGGCGGTGTGGGGCTGGACCTTCGTGCTCGTCAAGGATGCAGTCACACAGTACCCGACGCTGCCGTTCCTGCAGCTCCGGTTCGTCCTCGCGCTGCTCGTGATGGCAGTGCTCGTCAGGCGATTACCGACGCGTCGCGAGCTGCGCATCGGCGCCATCGTCGGTGCCGTGCTCGCCGGAGGCTACCTCGCGCAGACCGCGGGCCTGACCAAGACGAGCCCCGGAAACGCCGGGCTGATCACGGGACTGTTTGTGGTCCTCACGCCGCTGCTGAACCGCATCTTCGGCGCCCGGATCCACTGGTGGACCTGGGTGGCGACCGCGATCTCGCTCGCCGGCCTGGTGCTTCTCACGGGCGGTCCGGCGGGTATGGGAATCGGCGATCTGCTCGTGCTCGCGTGCGCCGTGCTGTTTGCCTTGCACATCGTTTTGCTCGGGCGGTGGTCGCCGGGGCTGCCCGCGGCTCCCCTGGCGATGGTGCAGATGGGCACTTCGGCCGTGATCTTCAGCGCGGCCGGAACGTGGCAGCTGCGCCCACCGAACGGTGCCGTTTGGTTCGCCATCGTGATCACGGGCGTGTTCGCGTCCGCGTTTGGGTTCTACATCCAGACGTGGTCGCAGGGGTTCATCAGCGCCAACCGCACGGCGTTGATCCTCGCCACCGAGCCCGCGTGGGCGCTGGCGGCAGCGGTAGTGCTGGCAGGTCAGCGGCTTGGACTGCTGCAGGCGATCGGTGCGGCTCTCGTGCTCGTCGCGATCGTGGGCCACGAACTCGCGTCCCTAAAATTTGAAACTCATGGTCAGCCGGTCCCGACGTAGCGTCTACGTGCCGCAAGAGATCGAGCCGAAGTGGCAGAAGATCTGGGCCGACCGCGGCGTGATGAAGGCGTCCGACGCCTCGCCGAAACCGAAGTTCTACGACCTCGTGATGTATCCGTACCCGTCGGGCGAACTGCACATGGGCCACGCGCGGAACTACGTGATGGGCGACGCCCTCGCGCGCATGAAACGCATGCAGGGATTCGAGGTGCTGCATCCGTTCGGATGGGATGCATTCGGCCTGCCCGCGGAGAACGCGGCCATGAAGCACCCTGGACTGCACCCCCAGAAGTGGACGGTCGACAACATCGTCGAGTCGACGCGCGACCTGAAGACGATGGGCATCCTCTACGACTGGGACCGCGAGGTCACCAGCTGCATGCCCGACTACTACCGATGGACACAGTGGCTGTTCTTGCTCATGTACGAGCGCGGCCTCGCTTATCGAGCGAAGGCGCCGGTCAACTGGTGCCCCGTCGACAAGACGGTGCTCGCCAACGAGCAGGTCATCAACGGCCGCTGCTGGCGGCATCCCGACGTCGAAGTCGAAAAGCGTGACCTCGAGCAGTGGTTCCTGCGGATCACCGACTACGCGGACCGGCTGCTCGACGACCTCGCGACGCTCGACGGCTGGCCGCAGAAGGTCCGCGTCATGCAGACCAACTGGATCGGGCGCAGTACGGGCGCCGAGGTCGACTTCGCCATCGATGGTCTCGACAGCGAGGCGGTGCGCATCTACACGACCCGACCGGACACGCTCTTCGGCGCGACGTTCATGGTGCTGGCGCCCGAGCATCCGCTGGTCGAGCGGATCACCACCGACAAGCACCGCGCGCGCGTGCGCGAGTACGTGGATAAGGCGCGCAAGGAGACCGAGATCGAGCGGCTGTCGACGGAGCGAGAGAAGACGGGCGTGGCAACGGGTGGCTTTGCCGTGAATCCGGTGAACAACGAGAAGATCCCGATCTGGGTCGCGGATTACGTGCTGATGACTTACGGCACGGGCGCGATCATGGCGGTGCCCGCTCACGACGAGCGCGACTTCGAGTTCGCGCAGCGCTACGACCTGCCGATCCGCGAGGTGATCGCGCCACCGACCGGCCCGCAGAAGTTGCTGCGCGAGGCGTATGTCGGGCCGGGCACGATGGTGAACAGCGACGGCTACGACCGGCTCGACTCGACGGTCGCGTTCGAGCGAATCGTCGACGACCTGGAGCGGCGCGGCGTCGGTAAGCGCGCCGTCAAGTACAGGTTGCGTGACTGGTTGATCTCGCGGCAGCGCTATTGGGGCGCGCCGATCCCGATCGTGTACTGCCCGACCCACGGCATCGTGCCGGTTCCGGCCGAACAGCTGCCGGTGGTGTTGCCCAAGGAGTACCGGCCGCTGGCGGAGCAGCCCGATTGGTATCGGACGAAATGTCCGATCGGAGGCGAAGACGCGCGGCGCGAGACCGACACCTTGGACACGTTCATCGACTCGTCGTGGTACTACCTGCGCTACGCGTCGCCCCACGACGCCACCCAGGCATTTGACCCCGAGCTCGCCAACCACTGGATGCCCGTCGACCAGTACACCGGCGGCATCGAGCACGCGATTCTGCATCTGCTGTACTCGCGGTTCTTCACCAAGGTCCTGCACGACGCCGGGTTGCTCCAGGCCACCGAGCCGTTCAAGCGGCTGTTCAACCAGGGCATGGTCAAGCGGTTCGGTCAGGTGATGGCGAAGTCCGCAGGCAACGGGGTCTCGATCGCGCAGCTCTCCTCGGAGCAAGGCGCGGACGCCGGTCGCGTGTACGAGATGTTCATCGGCCCGCCGGAGGAAGACGTCGAGTGGAACGAGGCCGGCCTGAATGGCGTCGTCAAGTTCCTTCAACGCGTGTGGCGGCTGGTGCTGGAGCCCGAATCCATCGTTGCGGATGCCACCGCCGGTTCCGTCACCGGAGTCGACCCTTCCGTGCTGCGCCGCAAGGTCGCCCAGACAGTCGGGCGTGTGACCGAGCACTACGACTCGCTGCGGTTCAACACCGCGGTTGCGTTTCTGATGGAGCTGGCGAACACGATGCAGGACTACCTGCAGGGCGGCGGCGCGCGCGACGCTGAGTGGGATGACGCCGTGCGCGTGCTGGTCAAGCTGCTCAACCCCCTGGCGCCGCACGTCTGCGAGGAGATGTGGCAGCGCCTGGGCTCCGAAGGATTGCTCGCCGACGCAGAGTGGCCGCGATTCGACGCCGCCGTTGCGGCCGAACCGAAGGTCACGCTGGTCGTGCAGGTCGGGGGCAAGGTGCGGGACAAGGTCGACGTCGACGCGGGGCTGTCAGAAGACGACGCGGTCAAGGCCGCGCTCGCCCGCGACAAGGTGCGCGCGGCGCTCGGCGGTCGGGCTGCGTCGAAGGTCGTCTACGTGCCCGACCGGCTGATCAACCTCGTGCCCTGACCCAGCCCCTTGCCGGCAAACGGCGATGTCACAGGGATTTCTGGTCGCCCATTGCCGGCAATCGGCGCGCGTATGTGCCGAGTCATTGTTGAGGTACGGGCGCGCGAATACCTGAGTCGACGAGGTAGTTCGCCACGACGTTCGAGCCGGGCGAGATCGACAGAGTCAGCGGCCCGCTGAGCACCCGCATATAGGTCTTGAGCTTCACCTGGTACGACCCCGGCGCCAGCGCGACGGAGTAGGACCCACTCGCATCGGTGACCGCACTCGCGGCCACTGACCCGCCGCTGATGTAGTCGATCTCCAACTTCGGCACCGGGCGGCCGGTGCACGGGCTTCCGAGCTGCTCCACCGGTGCGCACGGAACGGAGAGCACCCGGCCGCTGACCGACCCATTCGCCGGCGAGGGCGTCGAACCGCCGCCGGGAAACTGGTAGGCGCCGCACGCGGCGGTGACACTCAACAAGGCCGCGATGAGCAGTGCTCGCATCAATTGACTCAACGTCTGAGCACAATGACGGGTCACGCGGCGGCCCGCAGGACCGGCGCTAGTGTTGATATCCGCTCCCGGGTGGCCAAGAGGTAAGGCAGAGGACTTTGGATCCTCGACCGAAGGTTCGAATCCTTCCCCGGGAACCAGCACAGCCGCGTCTTAACAACCTGGGTTTTCATCGCGCCCACGCCTCAATACGCTCGTTTCCCATGCGCATCCCTCTCCGCATCATCCCGGGCTGGCGTCGCATCGCGCTTCTGGTGGTGCCTTTCACGATCGCTGTCGCGGGAGTCGCCGCGACCTACGCGTACACGAGCTCCCATGCAGCGGCGCCGCCTCCGCCGATCGCCAATCCCGTCCTCGACGTACCCGCCTCGCCCGGACTCCTGATCGACGTATCCGGCGCGGTCGAGAGTCCCGGCCTGTACCGGCTCCCTCGTGGTGACCGGGTGTTCGACGCCATCGCTGCCGCCGGAGGTCTCAGCCCTGACGCCGACCTTTCGAAGCTGCCCAACCTCGCGGGCCGCCTCAAGGACGGCGAGCAGGTCAAGGTCGCGTTCGCGAAGACGACATCGGGCACGATCATCGTGCGCGTCAACCTCAACACCGCGACGCTCGAAGAGCTCGAGACCGTGCCTGGCTTCACCTCGGCGTTCGCACAGGACTGCATCGATTACCGCACCAACTACGGCGGCTTTCAGAACACCCGCGAGCTGGTTGACATCCTCGGCATGAGTGAAGCCGCTTACTTGATCGCGCGGAAGTACCTCACGCTGTGAGTCGGTACCCCGCGCTCGTCCTTGCGCTCGCATGGTCGGCGGCGATCGCCGCCGCGGTTGTGCTTGCACCCTCTCAGCCATGGCTGGGAATCGTCGCCGTATCCGCCGCCCTGCCGATCGCCGCGCTCGCGATCCTTCTACGCCCCGCGATCATCGCCCTCGCGATCGCTGTCGCGCTGGTCGCGGTTGGACGCGCCGAGCTCGCGCCGGGTGATGCTTTCGCCGCCGCACGCGCGCATCAGGTCGTGGGCGCGACGGCCGTCGTCAGCGGCACGGTCGCCGACGACAGCAGGCCGGCGGGTGGCGGAGCGGAGGCACTTGTCGAGCCTGACGAGATCCAGCTCTTCGGCGGATCGGTCACCGACGTCGGCAATCTGATGGTTCGATGGCGCGGCCCGGGCGACGCCCACTTCGGTGATCACGTCACCGCGACCGGCAAGCTCGTCTTGCCGCGCGACCTGCCGTCGTTCGACCGTCGCGCCTATCTCGCCCAGCGCAGTGTTTACCTCGAGCTCCAGGCCACGAGCTTCGACGTCACGCAGCCGGAGAGCGGAATAGTCGCGATTCCTGCGTGGCTGCGACAGCGCTTTACCGCAGGCATCGACGCCGCGGTCACCGAGCCTCATGCGGCGATGCTGCTCGGAGTCGTCCTCGGGATCCGCCAGGGCATTCCGCCTGATCTCCAGAAAGCGCTCATCGCGACCGGCCTCATCCACCTCCTCGTCCTCAGCGGTCTCAAAGTCGCGGTCTTCGCCCGCATCGTCCGCGGCGCGCTCGAGCCTCTTCTCGGCCGGCTCGCGACGTGGCCGGCGATCGGTCTGATCGCCCTCTACGCGATGGCGGGCGGCGGGACGCCGGCCGCGGTCCGAGCGGCCGCCATGGGCGGCCTGGCGATCGCGGCCACGCATCTCGGTCGACCGCCGCACGTATGGACGTCGCTCGCTCTCACCGGCGCCGCCATGCTGGGCTGGCATCCCGAGCTTGCATGGGACGTCGGCTTCCAGCTCTCCTTCGCCGGAACGGCGGCGATCATCTTTCTCACACCGGGCATCGCAAAGCGCGTCGCATTTCTTCCCGAGGTTGTCCGCGAGCCGTTCGCCGTGACGTGCGCCGCGCAGGTCGGCACTCTGCCGATGATGGCGACCGATTTCCACGTCATCTCGCCGATCGCCCCGATCGCCAACGCGCTCACGCTTCCAATACTCCCCGGGTTGGTTTCCGCCGGCCTGTTTCTTGGCGCCATCTCGTTCGTGCCAGAAGCTGCGCGGGTCATCGCGATTCCTATCACGGGCCTCGTCGCCTACGTCGAGCAGGTCGCATTGGTCCTCCAGCGCGTGCCCGCCGCCGCGATCGCCATCCCGACCTTTCCGACATGGGTCGGTCTCGCTTACTACTCAGGCATTGGACCGGCGATCGCCGGCGCGCACACCTCCGGCCATCGCCGGCGGATCGCCTTCGCAACGGCCGTGGCTGCGCCGGTGTGCATCTCCATCGTCGCGCTGGTCCTGTGGTCCAACGCCGCACCGCAGGCGGTCGTGCTGGACGTTGGCGACGGCCAGGCGATCCTGCTCCGAGGTCCGCAGGGCACGGTCTTGATCGACGGCGGTCCAAGTCCGGCCAAGCTCAACGACGGGCTTGGGAGTCAACTTCCGCCGTGGCAGCGCGGCCTCGATGTGCTGATCATCACCGCCCCAGGCCTCGGTCACACCGGCGGGCTGACCGGCTTTGACCGCGCTGCCAAGACGGTCATCGTGCCCAACGCCGGCTTGACCGGCTCGGCCTGGCGCACCGTCGCGCTCGAGCAGGCCGCGCGGGGCGCTGCGCTCGAGGCGCTCACGGCCGGCGCGACTGTGCGCACCGCGGGTTTCGTGCTCGAGGTCATCGCCCCGGAACGTGGCGCCCCAGGCGACATCGCCGGCGCCGCCGACCTCGCATTCCGAGTCCAAGCACCCGACGGCAAGACGTTCTGCGATCTGAGCGACCTCGACACGGATGCACAGACCGTCGCTGCGCAAAGGCTCCAGGGCGCCTGCACCTATCTGCTGCTGCCGGTTGGCGGCCGAAGCGCTCTGTCTCCGGATATCGAACGCATCGCCGTCGATGCAACCACTCAATTGATCGCTTCCCGAACCGCCGGTCGCCTCGCCAACGGATTTCCACCCACCGTCCTGTGTACTGATCAGGAGGGGACGATCTCGTTGCCGATGTGACTACGCTGGGCGGGTGCCCAAGACAAAGTCGAACGCGACCACGCTTCTGCTCCACGGTGACGAGCGATTCATCGTCGACGAGCGAGCACGTTCCACGATCGAAGACTGGCGCCGAGACCTGGTCTCCGACTTCGGCCTCGACACGCTCGAGGGCACCGGGCTCCAGCCCGCGCGCTTGCAGGACGCGGTGCTCCAGGCGCCGTTTCTCGACCCGTATCGCGTCGTCTTCGTGCGCATGGTGCCCGCCAACCGCGCTGAAGGCCTCGCGCCAGCCGTTCTAGACATTCCAACGACCACGCGCCTGGTGATCACGATCGCGGGCCGGCTGGGTTCCACCAACAAGCTCGCCAAAGCGATCGCCGCTGCAGGCGGCAGCGTCGAGGAGCACTCGCACCTCAAGGGCCGCGCTCTCAGCGACTGGGCCGCCAAACGTGCCGTCGAGAACCATGGCCTCACGCCGGCGATCGCGGCGCACGTGGTGCGGGTGTCGCCGCCGGACCTCAGCGTCGTCGACTCCGAGCTCCAGAAGATCGCCGCCTACAAGGCCTCTGGCGCCAAGCTGACGCCGGAGGTCATCAGCGAGCTGCTTGCCGGCGGGCGAGAGGACGAGATCTTCCGCCTCACCGATCATCTCTTGCCCAGACCGACACCACAGGCGCTCGAGATCGCGCGCAGCCTGATGCGGTCCGGGCTGCAGCCCACGTCGGTCGCCTATCGGATGGCGCGTCACTACGCGCTCGTTCTCGAGGTCAAGGCACGCCAGGACCGGGGCGAGACGCTCTCGCAGGTCCAGGACGAGATGTCCGAGCACCGGTTCGTGGTTCAAAAAGCGTTCGAGGCGGCGCAGCAGGCGAGCGGCGAGCGCCTCGAGAAGGCGCTGCGGCAGATCCGTGACTACGAGTGGGAGGTCAAGTCAGGCCAGGTCGACGCCGACCTCGGCCTCGACGTGCTGCTGACCCGGCTCTAGCGCTTCTTCGCGGGCGCTGAAGGTGCGGGCTTCTTGCCCTTGCCGGACGTCGCCGGTGCCGGGGCAGCCGCCGCGAGCTGGGCGAGCTGACGCGCCAGCCGCGCCTTCCGTCGAGCGACGTTGTTGCGGTGCAGGATCCCCTTTGCCGCCGCGCGATCGAGTGCGCGCAGCGCCTCGACCGTCGACTGCGAGCGGTCCTCCGCCGCAGCGTTGGCGCCCGACGAGAGCGACCGCCGCGCCTTGACGATCAGAGTCTTCACCTCGGACCGCACCGCGCGGTTGCGGACGGTACGGCGCGCGCCGGCGCGCGCTTGCTTCTTTGCGGATGCAGTTCGCTTGGCCACGAAACAGCGATTATAGGGGCCAGTGGAGTTCGAGCTCGGCGGACTGCGCCCGCAGGTGCATCCGGACGCCTACGTCGCACCAACCGCGGTCCTCATCGGAGACGTGCGCGTCGCCAGGAAGGCAAGCATCTGGTTCGGCGCGGTTTTGAGGGCTGACGAGGCAAAGATCGAGATCGGCGAAGGCGCAAACGTCCAGGACAACGTCGTGATCCACTGCGCCGAAGATCTACCGACGATTCTCGAGCCGAATGCGAGCGTCGGCCACTCCGCGCAGCTCGAAGGCTGCGTGGTCGAGCAGGGCGCAGTCGTGGGCATGGGCGCGACCATGCTGCAGCGGAGCCGGCTCGGCAAGGGTTCGATGCTGGCCGCCGGCGCGGTCCTGCAGGAAGGTGCCCAGATCCCACCGGGTCATATGGCCGCCGGTGTGCCGGCGTCGGTCAAGAAACAGCTCGACGGTTCCTCCGACAACTGGGTCGGCACGACCGCAAAGCACTATCAGGATCGGGCGACGAGATATCGCGCGGAGCTCAAACCGATCGCATCGCGTTGATCCTCGCGGTGCCCGCGCGCGCCAAGATCAACCTCGACCTGCGGGTCGTCGGTCGCCGCGCCGATGGATTTCACGACCTCCACACGACGTTTCAAGCCGTCGATCTTCACGACCTCATTGAAATCCAGCGCGCGACCGAAACCCATTTCGAGTCCGAAGGGTTTGACATCGACGCGAACGAAAACTCAGTGCTTAAAGCCCATCAAGCGGCCGAGCGGGCGGCAGGGCGCCAACTCGACGTGCGCATCCATCTCCACAAACGAATCCCGCCAGGATCCGGAATGGGGGGCGCAAGCTCTGACGCTGCGGCCACACTGAAAGCCCTGTCGACGATGTTCAAGCTGAACCTCGACCTCGATGCGATCGCCGCGGAGCTCGGCTCCGACGTTCCATTCTTCCTGCTCGGTGGTCGCGCGCGAGCCGAAGGTCGCGGCGAAAGGTTGATGCCGCTCGACTCGACTCAGCAATGGTTCGCGCTCGCCTGGCCGGGCTTCGAGCTGAAGACTGCTGACGTCTACGCGGCGTGGGACGAGGTTAACGGCGAGGGTCCCAACGAGCTGCGGAGAGCCGCCGAGCATGTCAACAGCGGTCTCGTGCCATTCGCGGAGAGATTGGGCCCTGGCTGGCAGATGACAGGCAGTGGATCGAGCTTCTTCAAATCCACCACGTCCGAACCGGAAGCCCACGACGCGATCAAATATCTCGACTGCTGGACTGCCGTGACCGCGAGCGTTACGCGCTGGGGATGATCCGCAAAACCGCGGCCGTTCTGGCGGGCAAAGCCACCGGCACACTGAGCAGAGTCACGGGGAGAGGGGGTGGCACCACGCTCCCCGGTGATGTCGCAAGGGCGATCGACCCGCGAATTCTGACCGAGCTCACTCGCGACCTCACTCATGGCTCGATCGTCATCACTGGGACCAATGGGAAGACGACGACCGCGCGGCTCATTTCTTGGCTGCTCGAGGGCGCCGGTCATCGCGTCGTTTCCAATCGCGCCGGCGCGAACCTCATCTTCGGGATAACTGCGGCGGCCCTGAACAGAGCCGATGCAAACGGAAAGCTCAAGGCCGACTGGGGAGTCTTCGAGATCGACGAGGCCAGCCTTCCCAGAGCTGTGGAGGAGATCCAGCCGAAGACGACTCTGGTGATGAATCTCTTCCGCGATCAGCTCGACCGCTACGGCGAGCTCGAGTCGATCGCCAAGAAGATCGAGAAAGCGTTGAGTGCGATTCCGCAAGACGCAAGTGCGGTCCTCAACGCCGACGACCCTCGCGTCGCCGAGATCGGCCTCGCGCTGGCGCGCAAACCCGTGTGGTACGGGTTGGACGACGAGCGAGTCGCTTCGCAAACGCTGCCTCACGCCGCCGACGCTCGGACATGCCCGTACGACGGATCGACGCTGATATTCGACGCCGTCTACGTCGGCCACGATGGCGTGTATCACTGTCCCAACAACGACTTTCAGCGTCCGCAGCCCGACCTCGACGCGACCGACATAACGCTGCATGGTTTCGACAGTCTTGCCATGAGCGTGGACGGCACGCGCATCGACATGCCGCTCGGCGGTCTTTACAACGCGTACAACGTGCTCGCGGCTTTCGCGGCGGCATGCAGCGTCGGCCTCGATGCGAACTACATCGCCGAAAGACTCAAGACGTTCAAGGCCGCATTTGGCCGCCAGGAGCGCATCGACTTTCGCGGGCGTCACCTGATCCTGGTCCTGTCCAAGAATCCGGCGGGCTTCAACGAGACCGTACGCACCGCGGTCGAGCTCGCAGACGGCAAGAACTTCGTCATCGGCCTCAACGACCGCAAGGCCGACGGCACCGATGTGAGCTGGATCTGGGACGTCGACTTCGAGATGCTCCGCGGCCGCGCCCAAGCCGTGATCCCCGCGGGTGTGAGGGCCGACGATCTCGCCGTGCGCTTGAAATACGCCGGTGTCGAAGCGCAGAAGCCCGAAACCGATCCCGGCAAAGCCCTGGACGCACTGATCAAGAGCACGAGCGAGGGTGACACCGCGTATCTGCTGTGCACCTACACCGCGATGCTCGATCTGCGCGCGGAGCTCGTGCGTCGCGGATGGGCGCAGCCATACTGGGAAACATGAGCGCTGCGCAAAAGTTCACCATCGGCTGGCTGTACGCCGACCTGATGAACATCTACGGCGACCGCGGCAACATCCTGACGCTGCTCAAGCGCGCTGAATGGCGCGGCCTCGAAAGCGATGTGGTCGAGCTGGGCAGAGGTCCGGCGAGGAACATGCAGGATGTCGACGTCTTCTTTTTCGGCGGCGGTCAGGACCGCGAGCAGGCGCTGATCTACGACGACCTCAAACAGTTCAAGCAGGACGCGCTACAGACAGCCGAAGCCGCCGGCGCGCAGATCCTGGCCGTGTGCGGCGGTTACCAGCTCCTCGGCCACTACTACCAGACCGCCGATGGCGAACGCTTCGATGGCATCGGGATGCTCGACGTCAAAACCGAGGCGGGAAAGAAGCGCTTCATCGGCGACGTCGTCGTCCAGACGAGCCTCGAAGACATCACGCCGAGCACTCTCGTCGGTTTCGAGAACCACAGCGGGCGGACGTTCCTCGGCCCCAATGCCAAGCCGCTCGGGAGGGTGCTCGAGGGCATGGGCAACAACGGATCAGACAAGACCGAGGGTGCGGTACAGGGCAACATGATCGGGACGTACCTGCACGGATCGCTGTTACCGAAGAACCCCCACCTGGCCGATCACATCATCGGCAGGGCGCTCAGGCGACGGGGCGACGGCGCGCTTTCGCACCTCGACGACTCGGAGGAGCTTGCCGCGCACGGCTGGATCCTCCAGCGCGCGCGACGACAGTAGTCCGCACACCGTTTCCTCCGTTCGACGCGACCACCGCCGACCGCGACGGCACCAGCGCCTCGCGCAGCACCTGATCGATCGACTCGAGCATCACGAACGCCATCTGCTTGCGCAGGTCGGCGGGGATGTCGTCGAGGTCGGCCTCGTTGTGCGAGGGAATGAGCACGCGACGCAATCCCGCTCGGTGCGCGCCCAGCACTTTCTCCTTGATGCCGCCGATGGGCAGCACGCGTCCGCGCAGCGTGATCTCGCCGGTCATCGCGACGTCATCGCGCACGGGCCGTCCGGTGAGGATGGAGGCCATCGCCGTCAGCACGGTCACGCCGGCGGACGGGCCTTCCTTCGGCTGCGCGCCCGCAGGGACGTGAACGTGGATGTCGTTCTTCTCGAAAAGCGTTGGGTCGATGCCGATCTCCGCGGCGTGTGACTTCAGGTACGAGAGTGCCGCCGCCGCCGACTCCTTCATGACCTCGCCCAGCTGGCCGGTGAGCTTGAGCTCGCCCTTGCCGGGCGTCAACGTCGCCTCGACGAAGATGATCTCGCCGCCGGTCGGCGTCCAGACGAGCCCGGTGGCGATCCCCGGCCGGTCGATGCGCTCGGCGACGTCGTCATAGAACCGGCGCTTGCCGAGCGCCGCGCGCACCTTCTTCACGCCGTCGAGCGTCTTGAGCTTCTTGCCCGACGCGATCTCGGCAACGTCGCGCCGGATCAGAGAGGCGATCTCGCGCTCGAGGTTGCGGACGCCCGCCTCGCGCGTGTACTGGCGGATGATCAGGCGCACCGCCTCTTCGCTCACCTCGATCTCGTTCGGGCGCAAACCATGCGCGGCCAGCTGCTTGGGAATCAGGAAGCGCTCCGCGATCTGCACCTTCTCCTCCTCGGTGTAGCCCGAGAGGTGCAGGATCTCCATCCGGTCGCGAAGCGGCGGAGGGATCGACTCCAGAGAGTTCGCGGTGGTGATGAACATCACCTTCGAAAGGTCGAAGGGGACGTCGAGGTAGTTGTCGCGAAAGTCCTTGTTCTGCTCGGGGTCGAGAACTTCGAGAAGCGCAGACGACGGATCGCCGCGCCAGTCCGCGCCGATCTTGTCGACCTCGTCCAGCATGAACACCGGGTCGTTCGATTCCGCGCGCCGGATTGCCTGCAGGATGCGGCCGGGCATCGCGCCGATGTACGTGCGCCGATGGCCGCGAATCTCCGCCTCGTCGTGGACGCCGCCAAGCGAGGCGCGGGCGAACTTGCGGCCCATCGCGCGGGCGATCGAATGGCCGAGTGACGTTTTGCCCACGCCGGGCGGTCCGACGAAGCACAGGATTGGCTCGCGCCCCCGCTCCGCCGACCCGCGATCCTGCTTCAGGCGCCGCACCGCGAGGTGCTCGACGATGCGCTGCTTGACCTTGTCGAGGTCGTAGTGGTCGGCGTCGAGGATCTGCCGGGATTTCTTGACGTCGACCTCTCCGCCGGTCGACACGTTCCATGGCAGCGAGACCATCAGCTCGAGATAAGTCCGGATCACCGACGACTCGGGTGACGCCGACGGGATCCGTTCCAGGCGCGCGATCTCGCGATCGGCCTCGCGTTTGGCCTCGGGCGGAAGCCCCGCTTTCTCGATTCGCTCGCGCAGCTCCGAAAGCTCGGCGTGCTCGCTGTCGAGCTCGCCCAGCTCGCGCTGAATGGCCTTGAGCTGCTCGCGCAGGAAGTACTCACGCTGCGCCTTGCCCATCTGCTCTTCGGCCTGCGTCTGGATCTTCCGGCCGAGCTCGAGCACCTCGAGCTCGTGCGCCATGTGACCGAGCAGCCGCTCGAGCTTCGCTTTCGCCGAGTCCATCTCGAGGATTTCCTGTCGCTGTTCGGTCGACAGGCGTATGTGGTTGGCGATGTAGTAGGCGAGGTGCAGCGGATCGTCGATCGCTCCGGCCGCCCCGGCAAGCTCTGCAGGCAGATGCGGCGCCAGCGAGACGAGCTGCTGAAACGACGTGATCGCGCGGCGCATCAGCGCTTCGCGCTCGATGGTCAGCAGGTCCTCGACCATCTCGGGATCCATCTCCACGGCGCAGGTGAGGTACGGATCGTCCGACTCGACCTCCGTCAGCCGGATTCGCCGCAGTCCCAGCACCGCCAGCTGCACCGTCCCATCGGGCAGCTTGAGAAGGTGCTGGACGCGGACCATCGTCCCCACGTGGTGGATGTCTTTGAAGTCGACTTCTTCAGCGGTCTCGTCCAGCTGTGTCGCGACGGCGATATGCCGCTCCACACCGCTGAGCTCGTCGAGCAGCTGCAGCGACTTCTTGCGGCCGACGCTGAGCGGAATGAAGATGCGCGGAAACACCACCGTCGACTTCAACGGCAGAACCGGTAGGTGGGTGGGCACGGCGCCTTCGAGATTGGGCGCCGGTACCTCGCTCATAAGAAGGTGATGCTACGCCTCGCTCCCCGGGGTGCTGGCATAATCGAACCGAGCTGAGCCAATCCCTCACCGCTGTGATCCTCGCCGCTGGCCTGGGCACGCGAATGCGCTCGCGGATCCCCAAAGTCCTCCATCCGATCTGCGGCCGCCCGATGGTCGATTGGGTTCTCACGGCGGTCACCGAAGCAGGCGCGAAGGACGTCAAGGTCATCGTCAACCCGCATCAGGCGGAACTCGCGGCGCACCTCGACGAGAAGCAGCTCGAGCTTGTCTACCAGCGGCAGCCGAGAGGCACCGCCGATGCGCTGCGGCAGATCCCGGCCGGCGAGCTCCGCGGCCGCCAGGTGCTGGTCGTCAACGGCGACTCGCCTCTGCTCACCGCGGGCAGCATCCTGCGGGTGATCCACGCGCAGCAAGAAACCGGCGCGCCGGCCGCCATCGCCAGCGTCGACGACCCGACGAGGGACGACGGGCGCATCGTCCGGGGCAAAAGCGGCGAGCTGGAGCGAATCGTCGAACGGAAGGACGCGACGCCGGAGCAGCGCGAATCGATCCACGAGTTCAACGTGGGCGTCTACGCGTTCGACGGCAGCAAGCTTGTCGACGCGCTGCCGAAAGTCACCGACGACAACAAGGCCGGCGAGTTCTACCTGCCTGACGTGTTCCTGCACATCGGGCCGACGATCGTCGTCAAGCTCGACGACCCCCGAGAGGCGATGGGCGTGAAGGATCGCATCAGGCTGGCGAAAGCGACCGACGTGCTGCGCCGACGGTTGCTCGACCAGTGCATGCTCGACGGCGTCACCATCGTCGACCCCGAGACCACGTTCATCGACGCCACCGTAAACATCGGCCAGGACACGGTGATCGAGCCGTTCACCGTGCTCAAGGGCGACACGCACATCGGTGCCGAGTGCCGCATCGGCCCGCACGTCTACATAGAGGACGCGAGGATCGGAGATCGTTCGGATTGCGGTCCCTTCGCGAAGCTGCGACCGGGTACCGAGATAGCGGAGGACGTGCACATCGGCAGCTTTGCCGAGCTCGTCCGCACGAAGGTTGGCCGGGGCAGCAAGGTCCCACACGTCTCGTATCTCGGCGACACCGACCTCGGAGCGGATGCGAACATCGGTGCGGGTACCATTACGGCCAACTTCGACGGGACCGGCAAGAACCGAACGGAAATCGGCGACGGCGCCTTCGTCGGCGTCGACACGATGCTCGTCGCGCCCGTCAAACTTGGCAAGGGCGCGCGCACGGGAGCCGGTTCGGTCGTGACCAAAGACGTTCCCGACGGCGCGACAGCCGTGGGAGTTCCAGCTAGGGTGGTAAAGAGAAAAACTTGATAGGTAGGCTGCAGACCGCGGTCGAGTACACGGGGACCGAGGCTTCTCCGTGGGGCGAGCTGAAGCTGATCTCCGGCAGCGCCAATCCGATGCTCGCAGCGCGCATCGCGGAGATCCTCGACGTGCAGTTGACCGATCCGCGACTCCGGCACTTCCCGGATGGCGAGATCAACGTCAAGATCGAAGACTCGATGCGGGGTCACGACGTCTTCGTGATCCAGCCGACCAGCCCGCCTGTGAACGAGCACCTGATGGAGCTGTTCATCATCCTCGACGCGCTGCGCCGCGCCTCGGCCGGCCGGGTCACCGCGGTGATTCCCTACTACGGCTACGCACGCAAGGAGCGCAAGACGCAGCCACGGGAGCCGATCAGCGCCAAGCTGGTCGCGAACTTCATCACGCTCGCGGGCGCCGACCGCCTCCTGCTTTTCGATCTGCACGCCGAAGCCATCGAGGGGTTCTTCGACGTTCCGACCGACCATCTGTCGCCGCACCGCATCTTCTCCGAGCACCTGAAGGAAAGGAACCTCAAGCACCTGACGATCGTCGCTCCCGACGCCGGCGGCGGCCGCCGCGCCGAGGCTGTGGCGAACGACCTGGGCGCTCCGATCGCGTTCGGCTACAAGCGACGGCCCGATGAGCAGTCGGTCGAGGTGATCGCGATCTCAGGTGAGGTCAAGGGCCGCGACTGCGTCGTCATCGAGGACATCATCACTACTGGCGGCACGGTTTCGAAGCTCGCGATGGCACTGCGTGCTCAAGGAGCGAACCGCGTGCTCATCGCGGCGACGCATCCCGTGCTCACCGGCGACGCCATGGAACGACTGAGAAAAGCTGACGTGGAAGAGGTGATCGTGACCGACACTGTTCCCGTGCCGGCCGAGAAGGCGGGTTCCCCGCTCAAGGTGATCTCGGTCGCACCTCTCCTCGCTGAGGCGATCATCCGGGTACACGAGAACCGGAGCGTCAGCGAGCTCTTTCGTTAAGCAGGTCAGCAAATGACCGGCCAGGAGATCGTCGAGCTAGTAGTCCTGATCGCGTGCTTCTTCATCGCCGCGGCCGCAAGCGGGACCGAAACTGCACTCACCTCGGTCGGACGGTTGCGGGTCCGCTTTCTCGCCGAGCAGGGCAGCCAGGCGGCGCAGATCCTGCAGCGCCTGCGGTCCGATCCGAACCGGTTCCTTTCGACGGTGCTGTTCATCAACACTCTCGCGCTGATCGTCGCCTCGACGGCGACGGCCTTGATGACCGACTCGATCCTCACCCGAGCGGGCATCTCGTCCGGATGGCGTTTGTGGATCACTCTGCTCGTGTCAGTCGTGCTCTCCGTGATCCTGCTGATCCTCGCCGAGGTCACGCCGAAAACGCTGGCCATCGCCAACGCCGAGCGGTGGGCGCTGGTCGCCGCCAGACCCGTCGATCGCGTCGCCGGCTTCCTCGGTCCGATCCTGTGGGCGGTGACCATCATCTCGCGCGGAATCACCGCCGGCCGCGCCGCCCGAGCCCCGTATCTGACTGAGGAAGAGCTGTTCACGGTGCTTCACGTCTCCGAGGAGCAGGGCGTGATCGAAGAGCAGGAGCACCAGATGATCCACGGGATCATCGAGATCGGCGACAAGACCGTGCGCGAGGTCATGATCCCGCGCACCGACATCATCGCCGTCGACAAAGAGGCCGGTCTTCGCGACATCGTCAAGCTCTTCAAGCAGTACCGGCACACGCGCATGCCCGTCTACGAAGAGAACATCGATCACGTCATCGGCCTCATCCACACCAAAGACCTTCTCCTCTTCTACACGCTCTCCTCATCGCAAAAGTTCGACATGGACAAGGTGCTGCGGCCCATCGAGTTCACGCCGGAGCAGAAGAAGGTCGACGAGCTGCTGAACGAGATGCGCGTGAAGAAGCAGCACATGGAGATCGTCGTCGACGAATACGGCGGCACCGCCGGGCTTGTCACACTCGAGGACCTGCTCGAGGAGATCGTCGGTGAGATTCGTGACGAGTACGACACCGCGGAGACCGATGCGCTCGTGATCATCAACGACCATGAGGCGCGAGTCGACGCGGGCTTCCCGCTGGAGGAGCTCAACGAGCGACTGCATCTCGGCATCGAGGAGTCGGGCGACTACGACTCGGTCGGAGGGTATGTGCACGCCATGCTCGGCAAGATCGCGGAGGCGGGCGATGCATTTCAATCCGGCCGCGCGCGGTGGATCGTGGAGAAGGTAAAGGGCCGCCGGATCGAATCCGTCCGCCTCGTCGCCGAGAACCCATGGCCCGACGAGGCGATGGGTCGGGACGGCACGCAGCACGCGCACGCGGAGGAAGGAACTGGCCACATATCGTGACCGCGCGGTGGTCGTGCGCAAGCTCGACTACGGCGAAGCGGACCGGATCTTCACGCTGCTGACGCGCGACCACGGCAAGGTTGGCGCCATCGCCAAGGGCGTGCGGCGGCAGGAGTCGAAGCTCGGCCCGTCGCTGGAGCTCTACGGGCACGTCGACGTGCTGCTGGCGCGTGGGCGTGGAGACCTCGACGTCATCGCGCAGGTGCAGAGGGTGCCGGGCTACCGGATCGAGGGCGACGTCGCTTTGATGGCTCATGCGGCGCTCATCGCGGAACTGGCAGAGCGCGTCTGCGAGGACCGCCATCCGATCGACGGCGTCTACGAGCTCGCGGTGTCGGCGCTCGACGAGCTGTCGCGTGAGACCGATCCACGTCGCGCGTCGGCGTGGTTTTTGATGAGCGCGTTGGACTTGCTCGGCTACGCGCCGCAGCTGATGAGCTGCGCGTCGTGCGAGAAGCCGCTGGCCGCGGAGCCGGCGCCCTTCAGCGCAGAGGCCGGTGGTTTTCTGTGCGACCGCTGCGCGCTTCCGTCGATGGAGCCCGTGCCGCTCGCGGCGATCAAGGTGCTCCGGCTGATGGCGACCGGCGACGCCGCTACGTACCGGCGGCTCAAGCTCGACTCGAGCTTGATGAACGCGATCGACGGAGTTCTGCAGGCGCAGCTCGAGTACCACATGGACCGCCGGCTGAAGTCGCTCGCCTTTCTCAACCAGCTGAGAGTCTGATGGCTCTTCTGCGCGACAGCGTCATGGACAAGGTCGTCGCCCTCACCAAGCGTCGCGGGTTCATATACCCCTCGAGCGAGATCTACGGCGGCCTGTCCGGCTTCTACGACTACGGTCCGTACGGCGTCGCCCTCAAGCGGGCGATTCGCGACCTGTGGTGGCGGCACATCGTCGAGCTTCGAGACGACGTCGTCGGCCTGGAGTCGACGCTGATGATGCCAGAGGCGGTGTGGGAGGCGTCTGGCCATCTCTCGAACTTCGTCGACCCGCTTCGCCAGTGCCTCGGCAAGTGCAAGAAACGCTGGCGCGCCGACCACGTCCTGGGCGAGAAATGTCCCGAGTGCGGTGGGCCGCTCGACGATGCGCGCCTCTTCAACCTGATGTTCAAGACGCACGTCGGTCCTCTCGAGGATCGCGCGTCCGAGGTCTATCTCAGACCGGAGACGGCGCAGGGCATGTTCGTCGATTTCAAGAACGTCATCTCGTCGACGCGAGTCCGCGTGCCGTTCGGGATCGCACAGCAGGGCAAGGCGTTTCGCAACGAGATCACTCCCGGCAACTTCGTCTTCCGCGTGCGTGAGTTCGAGCTGATGGAGCTCGAGTACTTCGTCAAGCCGCAGCAGGACGACGAGTGGTTCGACTACTGGCGCAAAGAACGGTTGCGCTGGTACACCGACGTGCTGGGCTTGACCCGCGACCGCTTGCGTTTCTACGACCATCCGAAGGAGTCGCTGTCGCACTACTCGAAGCAGACGACGGACATCGAGTACGAGTTCCCATTCGGTTGGGGCGAGCTCGAGGGCATCGCCGACCGGACGGACTACGACCTCGCGGTGCACCAGGAGCGATCGAAGCAGGACCTGACGTATCTCGATCCGGAGACCAACCAACGGTACCTGCCGTGGGTGATCGAGCCCGCGGTGAGTCTCGAACGGATCTTCATCACGCTCCTCGTCGACGGTTACGCCGAAGACGTCGTGAACAACGAGCCTCGAGTCTTGCTGCGCCTGCATCCCAACGTGGCACCGGTGCAGGTCGCTGTCGTACCGCTCTCGAAGAAGGAGGAATTGATTCGTGTTGCGCAGGAAGTCGTGTCCATGCTGCGCGGCCAGTTCCGTGTGGAGTACGACCAGACAGGCGGTCACATCGGCCGGCGCTATCGCCGCCAGGACGAGATCGGCACGCCCTTCTGCATCACCGTGGATTTCGACACGCTCAACGACAGAGCGGTGACGATCCGCCGCCGCGACTCGACCGATCAGGAAAGGACTTCGATCAATGAGCTGCGCGAGCGCCTGAGCGCCCTGGTGGCGATGTCAGGCGAGCGACGCGACGCCGGTACGCCCTAGAACCGCGCGATAGCCGCGGGCGGCAAGGCGCAGATAGATGCGCAGTAGCTTGTACGCGCCGAGTGCGATCGCGGCGCACACGATGGCCAGGCCAAGCGTGAAGGGGATGCTCCACTCATCTGGAAGGGATCGGCCTGGACCGAGGTCGATCTGGATCCAGGTTGCGCCGAACGTGCGCACCACGCCCGCGATCGGGCTCAGCACGGCCGACAGTCCAAAGAGAAAAGCGGTGGCCGCGAGCAGCGGCACGACCATGAGGCTGGTGAAGCTCGCACCCGTGATGAAGATCGACCCGACCAGCACGCGGAACGCTTTGACCGCGCCGCTCTCCTCGCGCTTGTCGAGGGTCTCGGCGACGAGCGCAGCGGCGAGCAGCCGCGGAGGACCAAGCCTCGCGATCACTTCGTCTGGTGATGCACCCGCCGCCGAAGCATCGGTGAAGTGAGCTTCGATCTCGCGCAATGCATCCCGGCGCTGGTCGGGTTGCAGTCGCGATAAAGCGGCCTCGAGGTCGGATAGATATTTCTCAAATTGCGGGTTCATCTCGACGCACCTCCAGCGCTTTTCAATTGCACTTTTAGTCTTCGCGATCCGCGCGAGTCTTCGGCGCCCTCGGAGCGTTTCAGATCGGCGATGGCCAACCCGATCGCCTCCCACTGAATCGCCTTGCGGTCCAGCTGCCGGCGACCGGCGTTAGTGAGCGAGTAGTACTTGCGAGGGGGACCTGAAGGCGACTCACGCCAGCTGCTCGTGAGCAGTCCGCTCCGCTCGAGACGGCGAAGCAGCGGGTAGAGCGTCCCCTCCGACACCTCCAGGGCAGGCCACCGCGCGAGCGCTGTGACGAGCTCGTAGCCGTAGCGCGAATCCTTGCGGAGGAGCATCAGCAGGCCCAGCTCCAGGACCCCGCGGCGGGTCTGCGCAAGCCAATCGGACTCGTCCATCTCAGGCACGGGGGAACAATGTAGCACACAGTACTGTGTGCCGCAAGGTAGTCGAAAAGTGGCTTGCTAGCGGGCGGCCACTGCTTTGGCTGGTTGCTTGCCCAGGATCAGGTCGGCAGCGCGCTCGGCGATCATGATCGTCGGCGCATTCGTGTTGCCGCGGACGACGGTCGGCATCACCGAGGCGTCGACGACGCGCAATCCCTCGAACCCGTTGACGCGCAGCTGGTCATCCACGACGGTGCCCATCGCGCACGTACCCACCGGGTGAAACGTCGTCTGGGTTGCGCGCCGGACGTAGGCGCGCAGATCCGCGTCGCCTTCCGACTTCGGCCATGGCTGGACGGGGCCGCGGACGGTCGTCTTGAGGGCGGGCTGTTCGAATATCTCCATCGACTTCTGCACGCCGCGCACCATCGCGTCGAGGTCGGCCGGGTCGTCGTAGTAGTTGTGGAGGATCTTTGGCTTGGAGGTGGGGTCCGCCGACCGCAAGGTCACCGAGCCGCGGCTGCCCGGCTTCAACAGGCAGGGGCCGGACGCGAGCGCATGGTCCGCAGGCATGACCTGCCCCTGCTCCGAAAACATCACCGGAACCGTGTGGTACTGGATGTCGGGCGCCGCCAGCTGATCGCGGGATCGCCAGAACCCGCCGGCCTCGGCGAGGTTCGACGTAAGAGGTCCCCGTCCCTCACTCTGCAAGAGCTCGGCGTTTTCCGGCTTGAACAGCTCGGTCAGCAGCGACTCCTTGTTGACCAGCACGTTCATCAGCACGAACGGGTGGTCCTGCAGGTTGCGCCCGACCGGAAGGTCGGCGATGGCATTGATCTGATAAGGCGCAAGCTCGGCCGGCGGCCCGATGCCCGACAGGAGGAGGAGTTGCGGGGAGTTGTACGCCCCGGCCGCGAGAATGACCTCGCGACCCGCTTCCATCCTGTTGATCTCGCCGTAGTGGTCAACTTCAACGCCGATCGCTCGCGACCCCTTGAATACGATCTCGGTGACCAGGGCGTCGGTCATGACTTGAAGATTCGGGCGGCTCATGACCGGATGGAGGTATGCGACCGCGGCCGAGCAACGGAGACCGTTCCGCTGCGTCAGCTGGTAATAGCCGACACCATCCTGGTCCTCGCCGTTGAAGTCGGGGTTGGCACGGAGGCCGGCCTGCTGCGCGGCCTCGACCCACAGCTTGCACAGCGGATGCCGTGAACGTCCTTCGCTCACCGCCAGTGGTCCACCGGTTCCGTGCAGCTCAGACGTACCGCGCTCGTTGTCTTCCGCCCGGATGAAATACGGCAGGACGTCGTCCCAGCCCCACCCCTCGAAGCCGAGCTCGAGCCATTCGTCGTAATCCGCGCGGTTGCCGCGGATGTAGACCATGGCGTTGATAGATGACGATCCGCCGAGCGTTCGGCCGCGCGGCAGGAAGACAAAGCGGCCGTCCATGTGCGGCTCGGGCAAAGAGACGTACGACCAGTCGTAACGGCTCTGAGAGAGGGCCGTCACCGCCGCGGGAACGTGGATCTGCGGCACCGAATCGGGCGGCCCGGCCTCGATCAGCAGCACGCTGACCGCTGGATCCTCGCTCAGGCGATTGGCCAGCACGCAGCCGGCCGAGCCGGCGCCAACGATGACGAAATCATGCTGCTTGGCCATGGCGCTCCACCTCCCAGGTCGGTGGGTCGAGCCTATGTCGTGCCCGACTACCTGTCAATCACGGGTTTGGCTCGCGTAGCTTTGGAGATCGTGATCTCCGAGCAGACGCCCACGCGCGTTCCATGGACCCCTGTGCTCGTGCGCGTGATGGCCGGGCTGATGATCTCGCTGTTCGTGGCCGCCATGGATTCGACGGTGGTTGGCACCGCGCTGCCCACCATCGCGCGAGAGCTCGGCAGCTTCCAGCTCTATCCGTGGATCATCGCCGGCTACCTGATCACCGGCACGACGACGGTGCCGCTCTGGGGGCGTCTCGCGGATCTGCGTGGCCGCAAGCCCGTTTTGATCGCCGGCCTGGCCATCTTCGTCATCGCATCGGCGCTGTGCGCGGCGAGTCCCGGGATGGGGTGGCTGATCGCGTTCCGAACCTTGCAGGGAATCGGCGCCGGCTGCATCCAGCCGCTCGTCTTCACGACCGTAAGCGACATCTTTCCGCTCCCGCAGCGAGCCCGGCTGCAGGGTTTCTTCAGCAGCATGTGGGCGGTCGCGGCGATCGTGGGACCGGCCCTCGGCGCCCTGTTCGTATCCACGATCGGGTGGCGGTGGATCTTCACGATCAACATTCCGATCGGAATCATTGCGACCGCGCTTCTGCTGGGCTATTCGGAGCGTAAGCAGCCCGTGGCAGGGAGGCTCGAGGTGCGTGGCTCGATCCTGCTCACGGTCGCGGTCACCGCGCTGCTCATCGGCCTCGGCACTGGAAGCCAGAGCGCGACCCCGATCTGGCCCGTCGCGATCGCTGCTCTGGCGATGCTCGCGCTGTTCTTGTGGCTCGAGTGGCGGTCGCCGAGCCCGATCGTGCCGCTTCGACTCCTTCGGAATCGCACGATCGGCCCGGCGATCCTCATCGCAACCATCGCCGGTACGTTGATGTTCGGCGTCACGGCTTATCTCCCGTTGTGGGTGCAATCCGTGGAGGGCGGATCGCCATATCAGGCCGGGGTCGCAGTCGCGGCCATGTCGTTCGGCTGGCCAATCGCCTCCGCGATCGCCGGGCTCGTGATGGTTCGCGTCGGCTACCAGCGCCTGGTCGTGTTCGGCGCTGTGGCGCTGATGATCGGGAGCGTGATGCTCGCCGCAGCCCAGCCCAACGGCGGATTCCTGTGGGCCAGCGCGGCGTCCGCCGTGATCGGCATCGGCATGGGCTCATTCGCCGCGCCGCTCTTGATCGTGGTCCAGTCGAGCGTCGGCTGGGCGCAGCGCGGAGCGGCCACCGCACTGAACCAGTTTTCGCGAACGATCGGGGGTGCGGTCGGTGTCGCGCTGATGGGAATCGTCGTCCAGCGATACGTTGGCTCGGCTCGCGCGCCACTGGAGGCTCACGAACAGCTGGCGCTTGGACTTCACGCTGACTTCGTGGGGCTCGTCGGCCTCGCGTCGGGCGTGCTGATCGCCGGGGTCGCCGTGCTGTTGGTCTCACGACGGCAGCCAGTCGCGACCCGAGCCTCGGAGGTCGCGTCGGCCGGTTCCTAACGGACTTCGGCCAGCTCTTCTTCTCTGAGATCTGCGATGGTGGCTTCGGCGATCTGCTGCGGCGATTTGCCGTGGTCGCGCTCCAGGACCTTCATGCGTTTGTCGAACTGCGTGCTCGCATAGTCGATGTACGTGTCCATCCTCTGGCCGAACGGAGGGTTGTCCTCGTCGTAGTTCTCCCAGAATTCGCCGATGACGGCGAGCGCCGGAACAAGCAGCTCGTTCATGCGAGCGTTCATTACTTCCCAGCCGTTCGGCGACTGATTGATCAGGCGGTCCAGGAGATACACGCCGTAGCGGATGTGACGGCTCTCGTCGCGGGCGGTCAGCCGAATGCCATCGAGAAGGCCCGGCATCTTCTGGTTTGTTTCGAGCGAATTGCGAAACCCTTGATAACCGGTCTCGGCCAGAACGCCTTCGATGATCATGTTGTAGGTCACCGAGGCCCGGATCTGCGCCTCCACCGAGCGGTCGGACTTCAACGCGTTCAGCGCAGCCGGCAGCTCGACGAAGAACAGCTGGCGGTAGCTGGGCGTCAGAAAGTGCTCGAGATCGGCACGTGAGACCGCGACATCGTCGAGCCACCGCCGGAAGAACTCGACGTGCTTCGCCTCTTCCCATAGAAAAGACGTCAGGAAGATCTCCTCTTCGATCCTTCCTTCCTCGGCGATGGCCATGATCAGCGGCAACAGGTCGCTGGTTACGCCCTCCTCGCCGGCCTGGAAGAGCGCGATCGTGCGAAGCAGGAAGTCCCGCTCGACGTCGGTGAAGGAGGCCCAATCGGCTCCATCGCGCGAGAAGTCGAGGTCCTGCGGATCCCAGGTGCCGAGCTTCTTCGCCTTCTGGAAAAGGCGCATCGGCACCGAATTCCAGTCCAACCCCTGGGCGGAGATGGTCGCGTAGCGCGCCGGCATGATCGGCCCGAGTCTAGTCCTGTATTGCGGGTCGCGCTGGGGGCGCGCATGCTACGGGCGCCGTGGCCACGATCGAAGCCACCGCTTCGGAACAACCCACGAATCAACTCGGACCGCGCGCGGCCTGGGTCCGCTGGTGGCTCGCCGGCACCCGCCTCGACTGGGGCTTCGTCCTGCTCAGTGCCGCCCTCATCGGCGCCGGTTACTACCAGTCGTGGGTGACTCGCACAACGTTTCCCGACGTGCCGAGCTGGGCCTCGATCCCACCGCAGGCCGCCTGGCTTGCGGTCACTGTCTACATCGGCGCAGCCGGTTTGCTCGCCTGGCGGCGCGACGGCGACCTGCGCGCGGCGATCCCCGAAGGCTATGAGGCGAGCGTTGCGGGGTGCGTGGTCTTCCTGGTCGGAATCGTCATCAACGGATGGTGGACCGACACGCTCGGCCCGGCGTTCGGCGTCCCGGCGATCTTCAGACTCCCCAACCTGCTCGAGGTCACCGGCGGCGTGCTTATCGTGCTCGGCCCCCTGCGCGCGTCGACGGCGCGGGGCGAGCTGGTCGCCAGCCCGACCGCGCTCTTGTCCGCGGTGCTGCTGCTGGCCGCAATCACCTTTTTCACCCAGTTCGACCATCCCTACATCGATCGCTACGCGGCGGTCGAGATTCCCCGCCCGCCCGACCCGCTGACGGCCTTCGACCAGTTCGACCACCGCGAGCAGATCCTCGGTGCGCTCGGGCTGATGATGCAGGCCGCGGCCGTCACCGGGGTCATCCTCTGGACCCTGCGTCAGACTCGTCTCCCGGTCGGGAGCATCACCTTGATGCTCACGGCCACCGCATTCGTGACCGCGACCCAGCTGGGTCACTACTCGATGGTGGGGGTGGCCGCCATCGTGGGCGCGCTTTCCGATGTGGCGCTGGCGATCGTCGGGCCTCGCGCCGATCGGGTGTGGCGAATGCACGGGTTCGCGGTGCTGACCGGGGCGCTGCTTGCGGGGGTCTACCTCGTCTGGATCGGGATCGATCCGGGCACGTGGTGGGCGCCGGACATGACCTACGGCTCCGTTCTGGCCTGCGCCATCGTCGGAGGCGTGGTCAGCTACGTGCTGTTTCCCGGTGCCGACGCCACCCGCGCCGCATCGGTGCTGTGGCCTGCGGCGGCGCAGGACTCTTCATCGGAGTCTCCTGACGTGACCGTCGAGCGCGTGGAGCATGCGTTGAAGGTGATGCACAGCACTCGCGACCTCGCCGACAGCCCGCTGATCGGGTTGCGGTGCCTGTCCGCCCCGACGCCGGCCGAGCTGCGGCGCACGATCGAGTCGGCCATCGAGCATCTGCAGTCGTCCGCCTTCCAGCAGGACGCCCAGGCCGGCCAGATCCTCGACCTCTATTACGTGCGGCGCATCGGCGGTCACTACGCCGTCGAGATGCGAGTCGGCCTTAGCCGGGCGGCGTACTTCAACCGGCGGTCGTATGGCGTGAGACGCCTCGTCGACCGTCTGCGTGAGCTCGAGGAGTCCGCCGCCACCGCCTGAAAGCCCGGCTTTGGAGTCGAATCTGAGCTCGTAGACCAGTCTCGTTTTGGTCTCCGACCAGGTCGATACCAACCCTCGACCTTGGGCACACAGGTCTGCCCGAACCCTCCGCCTCAGCGGCCCACCAACGGGCCGGAGGAGGAGAGAGATGTTCGGCAAGACCCGTTCCCGACAGACTGGAACCCCACGGCGCTCGCGCCGCGCCGTCGAGCGACTCGACATGGCCGAGCTGCACTTCGCCGACGCCCTGCCCGAGGGCCGGACGATCGAGCTGCCGGGCAGGGGCACCGCGTTCGTGCGCGTGGCCGCAGGGCCGGAAGGCGCGCCCACCGTGCTGCTGCTGCACGGACTGATGGCCACCGCGGACCTCAACTGGTCGCTGGCGATTCCCGTCCTGGCGCGACGCTTCAACGTGGTCGCTCCCGACCTGCGGGGGCACGGCCGCGGCCCGCGCACCGAGAGGTTCAGCGGCGAGGAATGCGCGGACGACATGGCCGCGCTCGTGCACGAGCTGGGCCTCGGCCGCGTGATCGTGGTCGGCTATTCGCTGGGTGGCCTGGTCGCGCAGTTGTTCGTGCGCCGGCACCCGAAGATGGCGGCCGGGTTGGTCCTCTGCGCGACCGCAAGCCGGTTCGACGTTCCCACTGCGCAGGGGCCGATGCGGCTGCTGGAGCGCGCAGTCCGACGCGTCCCAGAAAGCATGCGGCGAGCGGCGATGCTTGCGCTCCTGGCGCCAAAGTCGACCGACTCCGAGCGCGGGCGTTGGCTGATGAGTGAGGTGGAGCGTCACGACACCGTGGCGATGCTTGACGCGATCGCAGAAGCCGCGCGCTTCGAGTCAGGCTCCTGGCTCGGCGACACGACCTGCGGCGCGGCGGTCATCGTGATGCAGGACGACATGGTGGTCGCGCCCGAGGCGCAGCGCGACCTGGCGCGTGTCCTGGGGCGGGGGTTCTCGTTTGAGATTCCGGGTGATCACTTCGCGTGCATCAAGCGGCCGGACGAATTCAACAACGTGCTGGTCGCCGCCTGCGCGGGAGCCCAGGCGTGACGGTCATGCCGCAAATTTCTCAGGAGCAGAGTGTCTTCGCGGCCCATGCATAGACGGAGACGCAGGTCTCGACCGACGCGACGTCGACCCACTCGACGTCGCCATGCTCACCCTCGCCGGACGGGCCGAACCCCACGGTCGGGATGCCCGCCTCGTTCATCAGCGCCATGTCCATCCAGTACGGCACGCCGACCAGCGGCGGGCCGTCCGCGACGCGCTCCATCGCTTTGACCAGTGGATGATCGGCGGACACCTCGGACGGTGGGCGCTCGAGCGTGATGCGTGCGCCCTCGATCTCGTCGGTGACGTTTTCGCCGGGGATCGTGCGCCGCTCGATTTTCACGACACAGCTGTCGGGATACGTCGACATCTCGCTGCCGCCCGCGATCAAGGACGCGTGTATCGAACCCGTGCCAAGAAGTGGATGGCGTGGGCTGGCGCGAAGTGTGTTCTCCAGGTCCAGGACGCGAGTCAAGACGGGCCCCATGCGTGCGATAGCGTCCACGCCGATGTCTGCGCGTGAGCCGTGCGCGGCGACGCCGGTCGTCTCCACCTCCAGCCACACGAACCCCTTGTGTGCGATGCAGAGCGACATCGCGCTAGGTTCGGCGCAGATCCCGTAGTCCGCGTGGAACTGCTTCAGAACTGCGGCGGTGCCGAAAGACGCGACTTCCTCATCTGCGACCGCACAGACGATCACGTCGCCCTTCAATCCGAGCGACTTGCAGTCCCGGCCGGCCAGCATGATCGCGGCCAGCGATGCCTTCATGTCGTACGCGCCGCGGCCGTAGACCCGGCCTCCCCGCACCACCGGCTTGAACGGATCGACCATCCCGCCGGGGCCGACGGTGTCCATGTGGGCGTTCAACATCAGCGACTTCCCGCCGCCGGATCCGCGCGCGACTCCAACCACCGACGGCCGGCCCGGCACCGGCTCGACGACAGTCACGTCAAGTCCGGCGTCGCGCAGCCACGAAGCGACGAATGATGCGATCGCACCCTCGCCTGAACCGGTTGCGACCAGGCCGGGATTGACCGATTCGATCGCCACCAGCTCGCAGATCAGATCTTGCAGTTCGCCCAACTCGGCTCATGCTAAGCACATGAAGACGCTCGAACGCGAAACGGAGACCGGGGAGGCCCAGCGCGAACCTTTCAAGCCAAACGACGTCCTGAAGCAGGTCGTCATCCCCGCCCTGGCGGTCGCGCCAGACGGAGAGTCGATCGTCTACGTGAAGCGCACCGTCGAGGACAACAGGTACGCCCGACGGCTGTGGCGCGTCGGCTTCAGCGGCGGCGATCCTGAGCAGCTGACGACCGCGAGCTGCAGCGACGGCCGTCCCCGGTTTTCGCCCGACGGCACGCAGCTCTTGTTCATTTCCGACCGTTCCGGCAAGCCGCAGGCGTGGGTTATGTCAACGCGTGGCGGCGAGGCGAAGCAGGTCACCGATCTTCCGAGCGGTGTCGCGGCGGCGGATTGGTCGCCTGACGGCAAGCGGCTGCTTGTCCTGGCCGGCTCTGGCGACAAGCGCTTCATCGTCGGCAAAGAAGACGATCCAACCGCACGACGCATTCGGGACTACACATGGCGCATCGATGGCGGCGGAATCAGGGACGAGTTCACGAGTGTGTGGATCGTCGACATGAGTGGCGGGAAGCCTGTGCGCATCACCGCGCCGACTTACAACGTCGAGAACGCGGTCTGGTCGCCCGATGGCGCGCAGGTGGCGTTCATTGCAGACCTCGGCCAAAACGCGGGTCTCGATGAGATCGGCGCGCTCTGGACGCTCCCGGCCGAGCCGGATCCCAACGCGTCGCCAAAAGAGATCGCGACGCTGAAGAGCGGTGTGTTCAGCCTCGCGTGGTCGCCGTCGACGCATATCGCGTATCTCGGCGTCGACAAACCGGATTTCCCGGGCTGGCCAGATCCCGAACTCCATGTCTCCGACGGTGCGCGGAGGGCACGCCTCGGGGCCGACCGGCATCTGCGCATCGGAGTCTCGAGCTACGGCGACTACATCGATGCCGAGAACCTGTTCGCCTATCCGATCAGCTGGTTCGACGAGCGCAACGTGCTCACGCTCGTCTCGCACCGCGGCGCCAGCCAGCCGTACCGATTTGGCCTGGACGGTTCGGTGGAGAACCTCGCAGAAACGGGCGCCACGTGCTTCGGCCTTGCGACCGGAGGCGGCCGTATCGCGGTGGTCGCAGCGACCGACAAGCCGATGGAGGTCTACGCCGTCGAGGGCGGAAAGCTGCGCCCGCTCACCACAGACGGAAGCAAGTGGTACGGCCCGTTTCACCGCACGGTCGAGGAGACCGACATCAAGCATCCGGATGGCCACAGCATTCACACGCGCCTGCTCCTCGCACGCGGGGCACGCGTGAAGGCGCCACTCGTCATCGACGTGCACGGCGGCCCGAGCGCGTCGTTCGGACCGACGCCATGGCTCGAGATGAATGCGCTCGCCGACGCCGGCTTCCACGTGGCGTGGCCGAATCCGCGTGGTTCTGTCAGCTATGGAGAGGAATACGCTCGGGCCCTCGATCGTCGCTGGGGCGATGCGGATGCAAGCGACGTGCTGCGGGTGCTCGAGTGGGCGGTGGACGAGGGGCTCGCGGATCGCGAGCGCGTAGGCATCATGGGCCTCTCCTACGGTGGGTACCTGACGAACTGGATGATCGCCAACCATCCCGGCGTGTTTCAGGCGGCGGTCAGTGAGAACCCCGTGACCGATCTGGTGCTCGAGTGGGGAACCTCCGACTTCGGCCGCCACCTCGGCCTGGCGTCAGCGGGCGCGAAGAACCCATGGGAGGACCCGGCTGGGTTTGCCGCGCACTCGCCCACCACACGCATGCATCAGAACGTGACGCCGCTGCTTTTGCTCCAGGCCGAGAACGATTTGCGCTGCCCGCCGGGCAACAGCGAGACGGTCTTCCTGATTCTCCGCACGCTCGGACGCGAGGTCGAGATGATTCGCTATCCGGGCGAGTCGCACATCATGCTTGGAATCGGCCGGCCCGACAGGAGGGTTGACCGGCTCGAGCGAATCGTGGACTGGTTCACGAAGCACCTGGGCCCAGCCGCATAGGGCCGAGCCCAGGTTTTAGCGTTGACTTAGACGTCGCCTCCGGTGAGGGAGATCATCGGCCGGACTGCCGGCGAGTCGCACGTGAAGCCCAGGCAGTTCAAGCCCCAAGCGTGCTGGATCGTCGACAGCATCGAGTAGTGGTTGAAGGCGACTCCGGAGCGCCGCATGTCGGGGTTCGTGCTCGACATGACCAGGGTCACGACGTGGCCGCCGCCCGCGCCCGCCGGAGAGTCGCAGCACCCACGGTCATCGCCGAAGCCCTGGAAACCCGAACCGGTGAAGTCACTCTCGTCCCAGGTGATGAAGATCACGGAGTTGCTCGTCTTCCAGGTCGTCGACGAGGTGATCGCACTGACCGTGCTCGCGAGGAACGAATCGCCCGTGCTGATCAAGCCCGGCACATGCTGAAACGCGCATGGATCGGTGTCTGGGGTAGGGCTGAAGCGTCCGTGCATGTCATGGCACTGGTCGGGGCTGATCCAGACATAGTTCGCCACGTCGCCGGAAGCGAGGTCGCTTGAGAACTGGCCGAAGTCGACGATGTTCGCCATCCGGCCCGAATTGCTCTGCACGTCGGTGTACGAGACGAACGGGTTGTGCTTGCGCTCGTAAAGCTGATTGCCGCAGGCGTGGTCGAGCTTCGTGGCGCAGAGCGAGAGGGATTGCATGTACGCCTTCCACGTCCGGCCGCTGCCCTCGACCTGGTCGACGATGTTGGTAGCGCTGACGTTGACGTCGGCGTCAGACGTGACGCCGTTCAAGCTCCCTGACGTCGCACCGATGTAGTTCGGCTGGCTTGGATGCGTTATCCCAAAGTAGTTCAACGCAAGCCCGTTGTTTGCAGCCGTCTCATTGATGAACGGTGCATTGGAGTTGCCGATCAGACTGTCGAAACCGGTGTTCTCCATCATGATCAGGAAAACGTGGTCGAAGTTCGGAACCGGCCCGCCGCCGGCCGACGCGGGCGAGGCGCCCACGACCATCGCAATTAAAGCGGCGAAACCAGTTGCAGCGATCGCTCGTCGCATCCAAAACCCCCTTTGATGCAAAGCGCGATGGACACAAGACGCGGCACAGCCGGAATGCCGAAACCGGAAGTCTAGCCGAGGACCAAAAAAAGAGCGAGGGCCGCGGCCCTCGCTCTCTAAAGATGTCTGACGCCGAGCTAAGCGGGGTCCGCGAAGTCGCCGTTCGAGACCGCAAACCAGCGGAATACATGCGCTGTGCTCGTCGCGATCAGACCGCCGACGAACACCTCAGGAGTGGTGCACGGATGTGGCAGGGCGACCGTTGCATCGATGGTCGCGTCCCCTGTTGGCACCGATGCAGGGACCCCCGGCGTCTGGACATTGGCGATCTGCTCCGCCGTCGTGCGGCAGCTCACCACCGCCGCGAAGGTGCCGATCGGGTTCTTGCCGGCATTCGCTCCCGCCGCGAGCACGAGCCCGGTCACGCTTGCCGAGACGTGGCCGTCCCTGTCCACCGTGCCGCTGCCCGAGGTGATCATCCACGGAATGCCTCCGCCCGTGAGCCCGCGGTCATTCACAGCGCCGACCAGCGAGCCTGTGATTGGCGTCATCGAGGTGTAGTGGATGACCGTGCCGCCCTCGTCCGCCCCGACGCTTGCGGTCGCGAGGCCAACGAGTCCCAGTGCGCCAAGGATGCCGACGAGGAATCTCCGCCAATTCGCCATATCCGGACCCTCCACTAGCCTGATAACCGGTTACGCGCTGGGATACAACCCAGGGTTACGTGTTTTAAGTAGGAGGTGGAGCAATGCCTACAGTCCGCGCCAACAACGTGAACCTGTACTACGAGCAGCAGGGAAGTGGCGAGCTGTTGGTCTTGGTCCCCTATCTCGCCGCCGACCAGGCGTGCTATGCGTTCCAGGTCGCGGATTTCGTCAAGCACTTCACGTGCATCTCCGTCGACCTCCGCGGCGCGGGACAGTCTGACAAGCCCGCGGGCACCTACACGAGCGAGCTGTTCGCCGACGACATCGCCGCCTTCATGCAGGCGATC
>DASTIX010000097.1:0-4248 GCA_035717165.1 Candidatus Dormiibacterota bacterium | reverse complement strand
CCCGGCCTGCAGCGGCGTGTAGTGATGCGTGACCTGGAAGTAGTACGTGAGAAAGAGATACGCGCCGAACATTCCGGCGAGCGCGAGCCCCACCGTCAGATACACGCCGCCGCGAACGCGGTCGGTGACGATGCGCATCGGCAGGAGCGGATCGCGGGTTCGCAGCTCGCGGAGCACAAACATTGCGAGCAGGAAGAGTCCGGCGGCAACGAGCCCGTCGATATGCGAGGACGCCGCGTAGACGATGGCGACGAGACCCGCGCCTGAGAGAACCACGCCAGGCAGGTCGAGCGATGCTGTTCGTCTCGCTTGGGTCGGTCGCACGAAAATCCAGGCACCCACCGCCGCTGCCACCGCGATCGGCAGGTTGACGTACAGGCACCAGCGCCAGCTCAGGTACTGGGTCAAGACGCCCCCGAGCAGCAGGCCGACGGCCGCTCCGCTACCGGCGATCGATCCGTACACCGCGAATGCCGTGGCGCGCTCCGTCGGCTCGGTGAATGTCACGGCCAGCAGCGAGAGCGCGGTCGGCGCGAGCACGGCCGCGAAAGCACCTTGGACAGCACGTGCCGCAATCAGAAACGTGAACGTCGGAGCCGAGCCGCCGGCGACCGAAGCGAGGGCGAAGCCCGCCAACCCGATCAGGAGAGAGAGCTTGCGGCCGAGCGAATCGGCCAGGCGCCCGCCGACCAGAAGCAGCCCGCCGAACGCGAGCGTGTATGCAGTGATGACCCACTGTCGATCGGAATCGGTCGCGGCGAGGGCGTGCTGGGCCGACGGCAGCGCGATGCTGACGATGGTCGCGTCGAGGGCGATCATCAGCTGGGCGGCGGCGATGAAACCCAGCGCGGCCCACCGGCGCCCTTCGGTCCGAGGCGCGGTCTGAAGAGCCGCGGTTACCGAGCTCACGCCTGAACCGCCTGGCGGCGCGCCGCCACCATGCCGCCAACCCCTCCGAGCGCGGCGCCGATCAGGACCGCCAGCACCGACGCCACCACATTCGGCTTGACACTCATGTCGAAAACGACGGCGACCGCGACGCCTGTCCGAACGAGCCATGAGACGATCGCTGCGCCGGCATCCATGCGACCTCTCATGAGCCGGATGCCCGTGTAGGCGCCGATGGTGGCGATCAGCACGTACGCGACCAGACCAGTGACGACCCAGCCGGTCCAGCCCCACTGGACTTTCATCATGTACAGCCCCGGCACGAGCACCAACAGCGCCGCTACCGGGCCGAGGATCCGGTTCAGCTGCGCGTACGGAAAGCCGAACCGCAGCGCGAGCCCCTCGATCGTGAGCAGCACGAAAACGAGAAGCGCGCCGACGATGTGCAGGAACAGAGCTATCGAGTAGAGATCCACACCAGCCTCCTTATGTCGCTGTATTTCTTTAGTGACTAAAACTATACAGCGGCCAAAGCTATTCCGCTAGACTGGCGATATGCCGGTCGAAGTGGGCCTCAGGGAGCGCAAGAAGCAGCAAACCCGGGAGGCGATCTACACCGCCGCCCGACGCCTGTTCCAACAGCGAGGCTTCGAGAACGTGACCGTCGCCGAGGTGGCCCGCGCGGCCAACGTCTCGGAAGTCACGGTCTTCAACTACTTCCCCACCAAAGAAGACCTCTTCTATGCGGGCATGAAGTTCTTTGAGGACGAGCTCCTCGACGCGGTGCGCACGCGCAAGCCTGGCGAGTCGGCCCTCAAGGCGTTTCGGCGCAAGCTGCTCGAGAGCGCCGAAGGGCTGAAGACCCCCGAGCGCTCGGCGGCGATCAAGAAGGCGACGGACGCCTACGTGGCGAGCCCTTCCCTCGCCGCGCACGAGCGCGAAATAGTCGAGCGCTACACGATGCGGCTGGCCGAGCTGCTCGGCGACGGCTTCCCCGACGTGGAGGACGCCGCCGTGGCGGCCGCACTGATGGGCACCCACCGGGCGCTGGTCGAACACGTCCGCCGGCGCGTACGCGAGGGCGTGCGCGGAGAAGCGCTGACGGAGGAGGCCAGAAGCCAGATCCGCCGGGCGTTCAACCGCCTCGAGCGCGGGCTCTAGGGCCGGATCTTCAGCGCCGCTTTGAGGTCGGACACTCCGAAGTAGCCGGTCAGCTTACGGGCGCTCCCCGCCGAGCCGGCGTACATGAAGTTGATGTTGATGCCGGCCTTGCCGAGCTTGGTGGCGAAGCGGCCGAGCGCGCCCGGAGAATCCGTGAGCGTGACCGCCAGGATCTCGTCTTCGCTCGAATCCCAACCGTTCTGCGCGATCACCTTCTTGGCCGCGGCCGTCTTGTCGACGACCATCCAGATGACGCCGCGGTCGCCCATCTTTCCGCCCGAGATACCGACGATGTTGACCTTCTTCGAACCCAGCGCCGTGGCAATTTCGCCCAGCGCGCCTGGGCGATCGGGAGCCACCGAGACCGTCAGCTGCTTTGCCCTTGGCATACGCCCCTCCTCAACGTCAAGAAATGCGCCTACGTGGCCCAAATATATGCATGTTTGAGCCGGCCGCAAGAGGCTCGGTTGTCAGTTCTGCGAGTAAGGCTTCAGAGCTTCCGCGCGGCTGGTCCGCCGCAGCCGGTCGAGGGCCTGGCGCTCGAGCTGGCGAACGGTCTCGCGGCTCGTGCCCAGCCGGCGCGCGACCTCGTCGAGCGGCCGCTGGTGACCGTCGGTCAGCCCGAACCGGAGCTGCAGCACGCGCCGCTGGCGAGCTTGGAGCGTGCGCAGGACGTCGTCGACCTGGTCCTTGAGGTCGGCTTCGAGCGCGGCCGTGGCGGGCGATTCCGCCTGGACGTCCTCGATGAGGTGGCCGAGCTCGGTGTCGCCCTCCTCCCCGATCGGTGTCTCCAGTGAAACCGTGTCGCGGGCGGTCTGGCGCAGCCCTTCGACCTCCAGTGTGGTCAGGCCGAGCTCCTCGGCGATCTCCTCGTCGCGCGGCTGGCGGCCGAGCGAGTCACGGAGCCGGTCGGTGATGCGCACCCGCTTGGTGGTCTGGTCGCCGATGTGGATCGGCAAGCGGATGGTCCGCGCCTGGTCGCCGATCGCCCGAAGCACGGCCTGGCGGATCCACCACGTGGCGTAGGTCGAAAACTTGAAGCCGCGCCGGTAGTCGAACTTCGCGACCGCGCGCATGAGGCCGACGTTGCCCTCCTGGATGAGGTCGAGGAGCGGCATCCCGCGGCCCTGGTACTTCTTGGCGATCGACACCACCAGGCGAAGGTTGGCCTCCGTCATGCGGCGTCGCGCGGCGTCCGAGCCGGCTTCGATCTGCTTGGCCAGCTCGATCTCCTGCTCTTTGTTCAGCAGGGTTCCGCGGCCGATCTCGCGCAGGTAGGAACCGAGGGCGTCGTCGGGTTCGACCTGCCCGAGATCGGGCGTGGCATGGGGCCGCTCCTGCTCCAGGTCGGAGAGGACGTCTGCGATCTGCGGCGAGCTTTCATCGCCTTCGTCGAGCCACGGTGAATCGGAGGTCTGGAGTTGCATTCAGGTCCTTGTTACCTCGTAAGGTGGGTTTTGAAACCCAGAAACCTAGGAGGTGCCGCATGAGAATTGCCTGCGTGCTCGGTCCGAAGTTCGAGGATTCCGAGTTCAAAGAACCGTACGACGCCTTGCGCAATTCCAGCCACGAGGTCGTGATCGTCGGCCTGGAGGCGGGCGCTCGGCTCGAGGGCGACAAGGGCAAGGTCAAAGCGACCGTCGACAAGTCGTTCAAAGATGTAAAGCCCGACGAGTTCGACGCGCTCTTCATTCCCGGCGGGTCCAGCCCCGACAAGCTGCGGGCGCACGACGAGGCCGTCCGGTTTGTCAAGGCGTTCATGCAGTCGGGCAAGCCGGTGCTGGCCATCTGCCACGGGCCGCAGCTGCTGCTGGCGGCGGACGAGTACAAGAACCACCGCATGACCGCCTGGAAGACGGTGCAGGGTGACCTCAAGAAGGCCGGTGCCAACGTCGTCGACCAGGAGGTCGTCGTCGACCGCAACCTCGTGACGTCACGACAGCCGTCCGACATCCCTGCCTTCATTCGGGAATCGCAGAAAGTCCTGGAGCAGGTGCCCGCGCGAAGGTAGCCGCGACCGGAGGATCATGACGCCGTGAGCTGGGTCAGCTTCGAGGTGCCAACCCGGCGAAGGGCGCATGTCGTCGACATCACCGAGCGAGTGGCGGACGCCGTCGAGAAATCGGGCGTGAAGGACGGCGTCTGCCACGTTTTCGTGCCGCACACGACCGCCGGCGTGACCATCAACGAGGGCGCCGA
>DASTIX010000096.1:0-14801 GCA_035717165.1 Candidatus Dormiibacterota bacterium | reverse complement strand
GGCCTTTCTGTCCATGAATGCGTTGAAGAGGTCGGCGGCCTGATCAAAGCGGGCAAGATTCGCGCCTGGGGCGTTCTCAACTGGGAGCCGGCAGCGATCGCTGAAGCTGCTCGCATCGCCGATGACACGGGAGCGCCATCTCCATGCGCGGCGCAACTGCCTTACAGCCTCGTCGCGCGTTCGGTCGTGGAGAATCCAGAGATGGTCGCGGCGCTGAACGCCGCCGGGATGAGCGTGGTCGCCTCCTACACCCTGGCGGGAGGAGCGCTGACCGGCAAGTACGACGATCCCGGAACGACCGGGCGGATCAATGCGCGGATCGATGGGCGCGATTACTCGGAGGCGCTCGCCGCGGGGAGCAGGCTGAAGGCTCTCGCGGTGGAGATCGATGCGAAACCGTCCGCGCTGGCGATCGCGTTCGCGTTGTCGAATCCGCTCGTCGCGACCGTGCTTTTCGGTGCCACGAGTCCGGAACAGATCGCCGACAACGCCGGTGCTATCGATCTGAAGGAGCGTCTCGACGAGCCTACGATCGAGCGGCTGCGGGCGATCGGGTCATAGCTGCTGACGACGCGTTCGAGATATGGCGACGCCGCCGCGAAGCCGGCGATGAGGCCGCGACGCTGTTCAACCTCTACGAGCTGGTGGCGCGGTCAAAGGGCCTGCAGCCGCACGAGCTGACGGCCGAGGACAGGGCGGCGCTTTCCCATCGCTTCCTGCAAGCAACCGAGCCGAGCTTCGAAGTTGCGCCTGGCAGCGATCGGGCTCTCGACCGGATCGAACTCGTTGCATACGATCCCGAATGGCCGCGCCGCTTCGAGGCGTGGCGTCAGCAGCTCGCGACCGCGTTGGGCGCGACCGCGCGCCGGATCGACCATTTCGGTTCGACCTCGATTCCCGGTATGCCGGCCAAACCCGTGATCGACATCCAGATCCGCGTCGACGACATGGCACGCGAGGAGCTCTACGTGCCGCAGATCGAGGCGCTTGGCGTCCAGCTGCGCAGCCGCGACGACGACCATCGTTTCTTCCGGCCTTTCGCCGGCAGGCCGCGCGACGTCCACATCCACGTCTGCAATCTCGGCAGCGAGTGGGCGCGCAAGGACCTGCTGTTCGCCGCCTATCTGCGCCATGACGCGGCGGCGCGGGCGGAGTACTTGTGGGGCAAACAACTCGCAGCGGAGCGGTGGGCCGACGACCGCATCGCTTACACGGAAGCCAAGACTGAGGTCGTGAAAACGATCGCGGTGCGGGCGGAACAATGGGCTCGCGACGTGGGTTGGAAGCCCTGATGCCGGCGGTGACGACACTCGCGCTGTTCGCGCTCGCGACCGCCTTCCTCACCGCCTCGCCGGGGCCGGGCGTGCTCTATGTCACGGCCAGAGCGCTGTCGCAGGGACGCAAAGCGGGTTTTGCGTCGATGTTCGGCATAGAGTCGGGCGAGGTCGTGTGGATCACGGCCGCCGCGACCGGGCTCGCCGCGCTCCTCGCGGCTTCGGTCTCCGCACTGACCGTCCTCCGATTCGCCGGCGCCGCATATCTCATCTACCTGGGCATCCAGCGCTGGCGCACCGCCGAGGTGCCCATCGCGCCGACGCCCGCTGGCGTGAGCCGGATCTTCGCGCAGGGTTTCGTCACGCAACTCCTGAATCCAAAGGTCGCGGTCTTCGCGGTCGCGTTCCTGCCGCAGTTCCTCAACCCGTCTCTTCCGATCGGTCCGCAGGTCGCGGTGCTGGGCGTCGTGTACATCGCGATCGCGATCGTGATTGACACCACCTACGTGTTGACCGCCTCTGCCGTATCGCAGCGCTTCATGAGCAGCCGCGTTGCGCAGAGAAGAACCGGCCGCTTCGCCGCGGCGACTTACTTTGCGCTCGGCGTAGCGGCCGCCGCGACGGGCACGAAGAGTATCTAGGCCGGCTTACCTAGCGGCGCCCGCGCCGCCGCGACGATGATCGGAATGCCGATGATCGCCCCGAGGCATGTCAAGCACACGGCTACGCCTGCCGCCAGCGCAACCCAGCGCGCCCACCCGACGCGCGCAATCACGGCGATCAATGCGACCAGCGCCAGCGCCAGCAGCACGACGAAGAACAACCACAGGACGATTCCCGACGTCGGGTCGGAGCTACCCACCGTACCGAGCAGTCCGAAGAGGCTCATGAAGCCGGTGGCAGCAACGTCGACCGCAAGCGCCACGATCAAAAACGTCCGCAAGCCGGGCGATGGCTTCCAGACGTATGGCGCCGGGGCTCCGTACCCGTAAGCCATGGCGGATGGCGGAGGCGGCATTGGCGCCTGGCTTGATGGAATCCACCGCACGCCGTCCCAGTACCACATCCCGTCTGGCGACCATCGCGGCTCGATTCCGCCTGGCGGCTGCTGCATGCACGGTTAATGGTGTCAGGATGGTGCCGAATTGCGCACGCTGATCACGACCGAGGGCAAGCAGGAGTCGACGGCCACCGACCGGATCCTGCGCTGCTTCAGCGAGGCCAATCAGCTCGGTTTCTGGCTCGACATCGAAGCGCCTGACGAGGCCGACTTTCAGCTGCTCGAGAACACCTTCAAGTTCCATCCCCTGACGATCGAGGACATCAAGCACCAGAACCAGCGGCCGAAGATGGACGAGTATCCCGACTACAACTTCACCGTCATCTTCCAGATCCTGTGGGAGCACGACACCGCGAACTTCCACGAGCACCACCTCTACATCGGCTCGCATTACCTGATCACGGTTCACCAGGAGCAGTCGGCGGCCATCGCCGAGGTGCACGACCGGATAGCGAAATCGCCCGAGCTGACCAAGGGCCAGCCGGCGTTCCTTACCTACCTCGTCGTCGACGCGCTCGTCGACTCGACGTTTCCCGCGCTGGAGAAGCTCGACGACAGCGTCGACGAGCTCGAGGACGACATCATCGCAAAGGCGACCTCCGAGCTTCTGGACCGGATCTATCACCTCAAGCACTCGGTGGTCGAGCTGCGGCGGCTGCTCGGAGGGCAGCGTGACGTCTTCCAGGCGCTCATCACCCACGGCATCCATCTCCAGCAGACCGACATGACGCTCTACTACCGGGACGTCTACGACCACATCGTCCGCCAGTACGAGACGGTCGACTCTCTGCGCGATCTGCTGACCAGCGCGATGGACGTCTATCTCTCGACCGTGTCCAACCGCCTGAGCCAGACGACGAAAGCGCTGACGGTGATCGCGAGCCTGTTCCTGCCGCTGAGCTTCCTCACCGGCTTTTACGGCATGAACTTCGCGTATCTGGTCCAGGTGCTCGAGACGCCGTACGCGGCATTCGTGGTCGGTGTGCTCACGATGTTGATCGCGACGGTGATCCAGCTCTACCTCTTCCGGCGCAGAGGATGGTTGTGAGCGACTGCTGCACGCCCAGGGGATATCGCTGGGTCTTCAGCGAACGTAGCGCCCAGTCGCAGGCCAACCGATACCGGCGGCGGGGGCTCGACGGGCCGTCGCGGCGCATCGTCGACTACTTGAAAAAGCGCGGGGTCGAGGGGCGCACGCTGCTGGAGGTCGGCGGCGGGATAGGTGCTGTCCAGCTCGAACTGCTGAAGGCCGGCGCCGCGCGGGCCACGAGCATCGAGCTCACGCCGACCTACGAAAGGGTGGCGAGCGAGCTGCTGGCCGAAGCGGGTCTCACAGACCGCGTCGAGCGTCGCGTGATGGACTTCGCCCAGAGCTCCGGACAGGTCGCAGATGCCGACATCGTGATCATGAACCGCGTCGTCTGCTGCTACCCCGACATGCCGCGTCTGACGGCCGCGGCGGCGGCGCACGCCAGGCAGACGCTCGTGATGACCTTTCCGAAACACAACTGGTGGACGCGCGCCGGCCTCGGCGCCGGCAACGCGCTGCTGTGGCTAATGCGCCGGGAGTTCCACATCTTCGTCCACCGGCCGGCCGACATCATCGCGACGTCGCGCTCGCACGGGCTGCACCCCGCGGTCGACGACTCAGGCTTTTTGTGGAAGCTCGCGGCGCTCCATCGCACGGCGTAGCTCGGGAAGCACCTTCTCCTTCCATCTGTCTTCGTCGTTCGCCACGACGTCCGGTCGTGACATCGGCGGCGACTCGGATTTGAACCCGGCACCGGTGTCGAACAGGACCACCGAGTCACTTGCGCTGATGCGACGCGAATCGATCAGCTCTTCCAGGCCGGCGGCGGTGGCCGCGGTCTCGAGGCTTGCGTAGCCGAGACCGAGCTCTCCAAGACGGCGCTGCATCGAGGCGATCTCACGCTCTGAGACAGTGATCGCGGCGCCGCCCGACTCGCGCACCGCATCGAGAATCAGGAAGTCGCCCACCGCCGAAGGCACGCGGATGCCGGCAGCCTCGGTGTGAGCGTTTTCCCAGGCCCGCGCAAAGCGCGATCCCTCGTCGAACGCACGCACGATCGGCGCGCAACCTTCCGACTGCACGCAGTACATTCGCGGCCGCTCGGAACCGGCGAGCCCCAGCGCTTCGAGCTCCGCGAAGGCCTTCCACATGCCGACGATGCCGGTGCCGCCGCCGGTCGGATAGACCATCGCGTCCGGCATGCGCCATCCCAGCTGCTCGACGACCTCGAACCCCATTGTCTTCTTGCCCTCGACGCGATGGGGCTCCTTCAGCGTGCTGAGGTCGAACGCGCCGAGCTCCTGCGCGATCAGGCGGGCGAGGCGGCCGCAGTCGGAGATCAGCCCGTCGAGCAGGATGAGCTCGGCGCCCGTGGCCAGAACCTCGGCGATGTTGGCCGCCGGCGCGTCGGCCGGCATGACGACCGTCGCCGGCACTGCGGCAAGCGCGGCATAGGCAGCCAGCGCGCCTCCTGCGTTGCCCGCCGACGGCGCGACGAGGTGTCGGGCGCCCAGCTCCACTGCGCGGCTGACCGCAACCGCCATGCCGCGGGCCTTGAACGAGCCGGTTGGATTCAGGCTCTCGCGCTTGACATGAAGGTTGCGCAGGCCGAGCCCGGCGGCGACCCGGGGCGCCGGCATCAGCGGAGTCGCGCCCTCGCCGAGATACAGGACCGATTCCCATCGCTCGACGGGCAGCAGCTCGTGCCACCTCCACAGACCGCCGGAGGTTCGTTCGCTCAGCGATGCGCGCGTCAGAGTCCGCGCCGCGCGCTCCAGGTCGTAGCGGGCAAGGAGCGGGCGCTGGTCGGCCGGATCGAGACCTGCCAGCTCATCGGCGCGATAGGTCGCGCCGGACAGCGACCCCTCGAGATGCGTCAGCGTCGAGCCGGTTGAGCCCTTCGTCAGAGAAACCGCTTCAGGAATGCGAGCGCGGCATCAGCCACCTCGCGCCACCCGCCGTCGATGACGAGCGAGTGGCCGCGATTCGGCATCCGCTGCATCTCCGTCACCCCGGGGTTGCGCTTCTGTCGCCGGTATGCGGCTTCGGCCATCGCCCATGGCACGGTGTGGTCGGCGTCGCCCTCGATGATGAGGAGCGGTCCGCGGTCGGGATTCTTGGTGTCGACTTTGACCTCGGTCCAGGGATTGACGTTCGCCATCGCGGCCTGAAAGATCGGCATGCCGGCGCCGGGCACGTGGTATTCGGCGAACAGTCGACGTCCTTCGCCATCGCTGATCGCGTTGGTCCACCCGTAGTGGAAGCTTTCATAGGTCAGCGACACAGCGCGGCCGCGATTGGCCGGGTTGAGCAACACCGGCGATGCGGATTTCAAGGCTGAGAACGGCAGCGGCAAAACTCCGCGAAACGGCGCCGGGTCGATCGCAACGGTTGCGGCCGAGAGTCCTCGGCCCGCGAGGATCTGGGCGAGCAGCCCACCAAAAGAGTGGCCGACCATGGCGGGCCTGTCGTCGAGCTTCCGCACAGCGCCGGCGATGTAGTCGGCGATCTGGCCGATGGATTTGCGCGCGAATATCTCCGGATGAGATCGGGCCGCGGCGACGGTCTGCGGGTCGTCCGGCCACGCCGCCATCACCGCGCTGAAGCCGGCCTGCTCGAACAGTGCCGCCCAACGCTCCCAGCTGTTCGGCAGAAGCCACAAGCCGTGAATCAACACCGCAGGCTTGCGTCCCGAGCGGTTGGCGCGTTCGACCTGCTCGGCGACCGATGCGACATGCTCGGTGGCAGCGACGCTCATGGCGCGCTTGTATCGTAACCGTCGATGTCAGGCGATCCGGAGCTCGAGTACCGGCGAACCACTCCGGGCTCGCGCGCGCTGCATGACCGCGCGGTCAAGGCCATGCCGGGCGGCACCACCCGCACCACTACGTACTTCGATCCCTATCCCCTGTACATCGAGCGCGGCGAGGGCTGCCATGTGTGGGACGCCGACGGCATCGAGCGCATCGACATGCTGGGCAACTACACGGCGATGATCCTCGGCCACGCGCATCCCAAGATCGTCGAGGCGATTCGCCTCCAGGCTGCCCGCGGCACGGGATTCGCAGCGGCCAACCCGGTCGAGGTGGAGCTGGCCACGCTGCTGTGCGAACGCGTGCCGAGCGTCGACGCCGTGCGGTTCTGCAACTCCGGCACCGAGGCGACGATGTTCGCGATGCGCCTCGCGCGCGCGTTCACCGGCCGGCCGAAGATCGCGCGCATCGAGGGCGGATACCACGGCACCCATGACTACGCCGAGGTGAGCACGCACCCCGTCGTGGCCGAGGCCGGTCCCGCTGAAGCTCCAATCGCGCGGCCCGACTCGCTGGGAACGCCGGATTGGGTGCTCGAGCAGACGGTCGTCCTTCCCTTCAGCAATCCCGACGCCGCGGAGTCGATCCTTCGCCGCCACGGGTCCGAAGTTGCGGCCGTGATCCTCGAACCCGTCATCGGCGCGGGCGGCGTCATCGCCGCAACGCCCGATTTTCTGCAGCGCCTGCGTGCCCTCACCAGTGAGCTTGGAATGCTGCTCATCTTCGACGAGGTCATCTCCCTTCGCGTCGCACCGGGCGGCGCCCAGCAGATGTACGGCGTCACGCCCGACCTGACGACGATGGGCAAGATCATCGGCGGCGGCCTGCCGGTCGCGGCATTCGGCGGACGTGCCGACATCATGGAGATGCTCGACCCGCGGCGGGAGGGGTCGATCGCACAGGGCGGCACGTACAACGGCAATCCGCTCGGAATGGCGGCCGGTGTCGCGGCGATGACCGAGCTCACGCCCGACGTCTACGACGACCTCAATCGCAAGGGCGCCCGCGTGGCCGAGCTGCTGCGCGAGGTATTCGCCTCGCACGACGTGCCCGTGCAGGTCAACGCCGTGGGCTCACTCTTCGCGCTCCACTTCAACGCCGACCCCGTCGTCGACTACCGCGGTGTCGCCGCCTCGGACAAGAAGCGCATGCGCGATTTCTTCCTCGCGCTGCTCAACCATGGAGTGCTGATGGCTCCGCGCGGGATGGGCTCGCTGTCGACGCCGATGGGCGAGGCCGACATCGAGCGATTCGTCGATGCCGTCGACGGTGCGGTCGCGGAGCAGCGACCTCGGTGGTTCTCTGAGAACTAAACCGTAGCTGCTACCACACTTCTCTGAGGCGACCCGTCCGCACCTCGTAGACGAAGCCGCGGACCTGGTCTCGGTGCGGGATGAACGGGCTCGCCTTGATTCGCGCGATCGACTGCCGAACGTCGGCGTCCAGGTCCTTGAACGCCTCGAGCGAAAAGTGCGGCCGGATCCCGGTCTCCGCCTCGATCTGGTTCTTCAGCTCGTCGTCCGTGAATGTGAGCATGCCGCAGTCGGTGTGGTGGATGAGGACGATCTCTCTGGTGCCCAGCAGGCGCTGCGAGATCGCAAGCGAGCGGATCGCATCGTCGGTCACCGCACCGCCGGCATTGCGGATGATGTGGGCGTCGCCTTGGGCAAGGCCGAGCATCTTGTGCACGTCCAGGCGGGCATCCATGCACGCGACCACCGCCACATGCCGGGCGGGCACAAGCGGCACGTCTCTGTTTTGGAACGTTCGCGCGTACTCCTCGTTGTTGCGGACGAAATCGTCTGTGGCGCTCATGGCGTTCCGCCTCCCCAGCGTGCGCAATACTCTCCTGTCAAATGATCGCTCGACGCCTGGCAGTCGCGCGAGGCGACGAACCCGCGGACCTCGTCCTGGCCGGGGGAAAAGTCTTCTCGGTCTTCACCCGCGAATGGATGGATGTCGACGTCGCCATCGCGGACGGATTCATCGCCGGGCTCGGAACTTATGAGGGCCGCCAGAGGATCGACGTCCGGGGCGCATATGTGGTTCCGGGCTTCATCGACGCGCACGTGCACATCGAATCGTCGAAGCTGATGGTCGACCAGTTCTCGCGCGCAGTTCTTCCGCACGGCACAACGGCGGTCGTCGCCGATCCTCACGAGATCGCGAACGTCCTCGGGACCGACGGAGTGCACTGGCTGCTCGACGCATGCGCGCAGGTGCCGCTCGACATCTTCGTCATGGCGCCGTCGTGCGTCCCGGCGTCGCCGCTCGAATCGCCGCGCCGGCCGCTGACCGAAGGCGATCTCGAAGGCCTGCTGCGGCGCAACCGCGTGATCGGCGTCGCCGAGATGATGAACTTCCCCGGCGTCATCGCCGGGGCTTCCGGCGAGCTCGCCAAGCTCGAGACAGGGCTGACCGAACATGTCGACGGCCACGCGCCGGGCGTCCGCGGGCCGCACCTCAACGCGTACATCGCGGCCGGGATCACGTCCGACCACGAATGCGCGACCTACGACGAGGCGCTGGAGAAGAGGCGGCTCGGCATGTGGCTGATGCTGCGCGAAGGTTCCGCCGCCCGCAATCTCGCCGACCTCCTCCCCATCGTGCGCGACCACGGACCCGAGCGATGCATGTTCTGCACCGACGACCGCGAGCCCGTGTTCCTTGTCGACGAAGGCCATGTCGACCAGATGCTGCGTGTCGCGGTCGAGCGCGGCATCCGGCCGGAGGACGCGCTGGTCATGGCGACATTGAACGCGGCGCAGTACCACGGCCTAGCCCATCTCGGCGCCATCGCGCCCGGCTACCAGGCGGACATCGTCGTTCTCGACGACCTCCGCATGTTCAAACCGCGCCTGGTCTTGAAGAGAGGCGCGGAGCCGAAGCACGCGCCGATCGCGATACCCGAGTGGGTACGTCAGACCGTCAACGTCGGCGCGCTTGCCGACGACTGTCTGGCCGTGCGCGGTCCGGCGCGCCATATTCGCGTGATGCGCGTGATCCCGGGCCAGCTCATCACGGGCACCGATGTCGTGGAACCGAGCACACGCGACGGCGAGCTCGTCGCCGATCCTGGTCGCGACCTCGTGAAGATCGCGGTCGTCGAGCGGCACCACGCCACGGGGCGCGTGGGCATCGGTTTCGCGACCAACGTCGGGCTGCAAAGAGGAGCCTTTGCATCGACTGTCGCGCACGACGCGCATAACGTCGTCGTGATCGGTGTCGACGACGGCGACATGCTGCTGTGCGTGCGCCGGCTGGCCGAGATCGGCGGCGGGATCGTCGTGGTGGAAGGCGGTGAGGTGAAGGGTGAGCTCGCGCTACCGGTCGCCGGCCTCATGAGCGACGCTCCGCTCGACGCGGTGCATGAAGAGATGCTCGGCCTCGAGAAATTGCTGAGGCGCAACGGCGTCACGTGGGAGGCGCCGTTCATGTGCCTCAGCTTTCTCGCCCTCTCCGTCATCCCCGAGCTGAAGATCACCGACCGAGGTCTGGTCGACGTCAACCGCTTCGAGATCGTGCCGCTGAAGGTCGACTGATCCCCCGGATAGGCGCGCCTATCCGGGGGTTTGCTGCCGCATTGACCCCGATATCTCGGACTAACCGCGCAGCTCCAGACTTCACGGGTAGCTGACCACGGTCACCGGCACGTCCGGGTTCGCGATGGTCGAGGATCCGCCTGTCTCGTTGACGACGTGGAGGATGCCGCCCTTGCCGTGGCTTGCGTCGAGGAAGATCGTCAGCAGGTCATTCATGCTGCCCGAGGGAAGCGTCGCCGGCACCTCGAAAGCATGCTCCGCAAAGATGTCTATCCCCTGGTTGAAGAAGCTGTAGCTGCCCATTCCGTATCCGTGGAACGACGTCACGTTGTCGCCGACTTTGAATGCCGGGTAGCCGTCCACCGCCGGCGCTTCCATCCACGCGGCCTGGCTCGGAACGTCGTACGGCATCTCGTTCTGGAAGAAGACGTCGGTGCCGTTGTCACCGTTCCAGACGACCTCGGACTTCTGGAAGTGCTCGACGAACAACCCGTACGCGCTCACGTTGTCGCCGTTGACGATGACGCCGGTGTCGGCGGTGTTGCTCGTCCACCCGACGCCGTTGCCATGGTCCGCTCGCCACACCCACAGGTCGTCGAGGATCGTGTTGTCGCTGTTGACGATCAGCGCGGTTTGCACGCTGCCGGCGGACGCTCCACCGACGCGGAAGAAGACGTCGTAGAGACCTGACGGGTCGTCGGCGCTCGAGGCCTCGTGACCGCTTCCCAGCTCGAGCAGCGACTGCGATCCCGACGGGCCGGCATCGAAGATGACTCCGTCGACGATCACGCCGTCGTGCGGATGAATGTTCACCGCGGGCGCCCCGTGCTGTGGGACGAGCGTCGCCATACCCAGACCCAGCACGACCGTGTCCGGTTGCGTCACCTCGATCGGCTGGTCGAGGTCGTAAACCCCCGGCGTTAGCAGGAGGTTGAGTCCGCGGTGGATCTCCGAGTTGATCTTGGCGCTCGAGTCAGAGGGCGTCGCGACATAGAACTGGCTGATCGGGATCGATCTACCTGGAGTCGGACCGTTCGCCCAAGAAGGTCCAACGGTGTTGTGCTGGACCGCGGGCACGAACACGCTGTAATTGCCGGCGCCGTCGACATACAGATACGGCGCCTCGCGCGTCACTGGACTGGAGGAGAGGGTCGTGTAGGGTCCACCGCACGAACCGGCGGCCGGGAAGCACTGCGCGGGTGCGCCGGCATCGCCCATGAACACCTGGTTCCAGACGCCATTTGTCCAGCCGTCGAGATTGCTGTTGCGCGAGAACCACTGCTGCTGCGAGCCGTTGACGATGGTGCTTCCGTTGAACGCGGAATCTGCGATGAACCCGCCACTCGCGAACGACGGGCCGGTGCAATAGTCCATCAGCGTCATGAAACCGTTTACCTGCACGCGCCGCATAGGCGCCGCCTGCGAGACGGGCCAGAACTCACCGCTGTAGCAGCCGAAGTTCGGAGTCGTGACGTTGATGGTGAGATTGGAAAGCGATCGCCAGAAGTTGTCCAGGGCGACACAGCCGCTCGCATCGCATTGATTGCGCACATAAGCCGACCCGTTGATCACCACATCGGTCGGCGACACGCCCAGGCCCGCGACCGTCGTGTAGTAGCCGACCTGGAAATTCAGCGGACTTGAGGCCGAGCCGTATGTGCCGGGCATGAACAGCACCGAGTCCCGCCTGGATCCAAACTGGTTGCCGACCTGCGCGGTCGCGATCGAGTCGAGCTCGGCCTGGATCGCGGCCTGACTCATCGAGGGCGTGAATACGTGCACGTTCGGTCCGAAGGCGGGCGCGCTCGGTGAAGCGGCCGCGTTGGCACTTGTGACCACCACAGATGCAAGTGCCAGAAGGACTCCGACGAACAAAGCACGGAATCTCATGTGACTCCTCCCACTAACTGAACCTGCAGCCACAACAACGCCGTCTCAGGTCATTCGACCACCACCCTGCTTCCCAGTCTCAGGTCACGCGACGAGCGTCCCGCCCGAATTGTGTACGCGCCGCGAGCCGTGACCCAATCGTGCAGCGACTCGTCGAAGCACGCAAACGACCTCGCTCTCAACGTCACCCGCGCGTCCACCGTCTCGCCAGGCTCCGCCGCCACCGTCGCAAATCCCGCGAGCGTCCGCAAGGGTCGCGATGGATCGTCGCGCGCGGGCTCGAGGTAGACCTGGACGACCTCGCGACCCGCGCGTGCGCCTGAGTTGCACACACGAACGACGACATCGACATCCTGCCCCGCCTCGACCGTCGACGTCGGAGGCGTGATCGACTCGTACCGCCAGTCGGTGTAGCCAAGGCCATGGCCAAAACAGAACAGCGGGTCGACGCTGTTGCGGTCGTACGCGCGATATCCCATGAGGAGGCCTTCGCTGTACGGCAGGACCCCGTTGTCCGGCTGCGCATGCAGCACCGGCGCGTCGGCTTCCGTACGTGGCATCGAAACCGGCAGGCGGCCGCCCGGCTCGGCGTCGCCGGTCAAGACCTCCGCAAGCGCCTCGCCGAATGCCTGGCCGCCGAGCCAGCCCTGGATGATCACCGGGACCTCGTCCGCCCACGGCATCGTCACCGGCATACCCGCGTTGATGACGACGATCGTCTTCGGATTCGCCGCGACCACCCGCCGGATGAGGTCGTCCTGGCGGCCCGGCAGCGCCATGCTGTCGCGGTCGAAGCCCTCGCTCTCAGTGCCCTCGGCCGAGCCGACCACGACCACAGCGACATCGGCCGCGGCCGCGGCCGCGGCAGCCTGCTCGAGCAGGCGGTCCTCGTGCAGTTGCCGCGTGATGCCCAGCCGCAACGTCACGAACCGCCCCTCCGGTCGAAACTCCACGATCACGTCGACGTCACGGCCGGCGTGCATCGCGATCGGCGCGCGCAGCTCGGGCGGCCGCGACAGGGCCTCGACGACGTCGCGCGGCTGAAGGCTGGTCGCCTCGGCGACGACGGCTTGATCGACTGTGATGCGCGCTTGGCCTACACCGGCGACGCCGATCACATGCACGCCGTCGACCAGCGGTCGATAGCGCGTGCGCAGGACGAGCTCGGCGCCGCGCAGGTGCACCGCGTCGGGCAGGCCTTCCCACCACGTCAGGACGCTGCTCGGATGCGGCGCGTCGTAGAGGACGGCGCCGTCGGGGCCGCGTATCTCGAAGCGAACGCCCGCTTTTCCTGTCACGGGGTCGTGCAGCGTTCCCTCGGCGGGCAACGCGGTCGTCGTGCTGGTGAGAGCACCCTGGTGCACGCTCAGCTCGACCTGCATCGCGTCGCGCAGCGCCTGCGCGATGCCTGGCCGGGCCACCGGCAGGACGCGCACGCTGCCTCCGCCCTGGAGCTGCGGCTCGACGGCGTTGGGGCCGATCAACGCGACCCGGTTGATGCTTCCGGGCGCCAGCGGCAACAGGTCGGCGTCGTTCTTCAGCAGGACAAGAGACCGAGCCGCGACCCTGCGCAGCAGCTCGGGATCGATCAAGGCCGCATGCGGTCCCGCGCCGTTGGCGGCCGGTGCCCCCAAGGCCCCGAGCTTTCGGGCCAGGGCGAGCAGGCGCGCGACCTTGTCGTCGATCGCGGCCTCTGGCACCTTGCCGGCGACGACGGCCGCAACCAGGTTCTGTCCCCAGGGCCCGTGCGGTCCGGGCATCACCACGTCGAGCCCCGCGATCGCGCTCGCGGCGGTCGACGTGGTGGCCGACCAGTCGGAGACGACAACGCCTCCCCACCGCCACGCGCCCTTCAGCAGGTCGTGAAGCAGCGGCGAGTTTGCCGTCATGGTCGCGCCGTTGACCGAGTTGTAGGCCGCCATCACGAGCCAGACGTCCGCTTCCGCGACACATGCCTCGAACGGCGCGAGGTAGAGCTCGCGCAGCACGCCCTCGGGGATGCGGGCGTCGTATGTGCGGCGCTCGGTCTCCGAGTCGTTGGCGACGAAATGCTTGGCGGTCGCGCCTACCCCCGCCTTCTGCATGCCGCGCACGTACGCGACGGCGATGCGCGAAGTCAAGAATGGATCCTCGGAGAAGCATTCGAAGCCGCGGCCGCTGAGCGGAGTGCGGACGAGGTTGATGGTGGGCCCGAGCACCACGTCGACGTCTTTCGATCGCGCCTCCCGCCCGAGCTCGGTGGTCAGCTCTTCGATGAGGTCGGGATCCCACGTCGCTCCAAGAGCGATCGGGCACGGTAGTGACGAAGACGGGTTGGCTGCATCGAAGCGCACGCCCCTCACACCGGCGGGCCCGTCGGACATGACAAGCGGGCGCAGGCCGACGGCGCTCTCGCCGTGCAGCACCCACGCGTTGGCGCCCGTGAGGAGGCGGACCTTCTGCTCCAGGGTCAGCCGCGCGACCAGATCGGATTCGCCGCCGCTCACGTCGACGGTCGCGCTGCTCAATCGGACCTCCTTGACAAGTGGTGGGTGGGGGTGTCCGGCCGGCGCGATGCCGGCCGGACTTGAAGTCGAACTAACGCGTTTAGGTGACCGGCTTCAGCTGCATGAGGATGTAGGGCATCTGGGGGTCGCTGGGGGACGGGTTCATATAAGGGTGCGACTGGTTCGGCCAGCCCGTGTACTTGGCGCTGCTGTAGACGTTCCAGTCGGCGCCGTAGAGAAGCGGAGCCTCAGGAACCTGCGTGGACATGATGTTCTCGAGCTTCTGCACGATCGGGTAGAGGGTTGCAGTATCGCTCGGGTCGGTCGATTCGTAGGCCCGAAGTGCGGCGGCGGCTTCGCTGCTGTTGAAGCCGATGTAGTACGCCGCCGACGTCTTGTTGGAGTAGTTGAGCCAGTTCTCGAGCTGGATGTACGGAATGCTTCCGCCGTTGCCCCAGTGGATCGCGGTCTGCCACGAGTTGGGGTTGGAGGTGAGGTTGGTGTTCCAGTCGGAGTAGCCCTGCGCCGGCTTGGTGGTCACGGCCATGCCAAGCGGCTGCAGCTCGGACGACATCAACGCGGCGTTCTCCCAGTAGTCGGAGAACGGAACCGGGTCGTAGATCGAGAACTTGATGATCTTGCCGCCCTTGGTCCAGCAGTTGGCGGTGTTGCTGCCGTCGCAGTTGCCGCCGGACTTGAACGTCTG
>DASTIX010000095.1:0-55529 GCA_035717165.1 Candidatus Dormiibacterota bacterium | reverse complement strand
GCAGATGCGCCCCGACTCTATGTCGTAAAAGCGCATGAGCAGGTTGACGATCGTCGTCTTGCCGGCGCCGGTCGGTCCGACGATGGCGATGGTCTCGCCGGGCTCGACGCGCAGGTTGAAGTCGGCGATCAGCGGTTCGTCGGGCTTGTAGCGGAAGTTCACGTGTTCGAGCGCGACCTCACCCGACGCTTCGCCCAGCGTCCTGCCGCTGTCGACGTCCCGGGTCTCCTCTTGCTCCTCGAGCAGCTCGAACACGCGCTCGGCGGACGCGAGGCCGGACTGCAGCAGGTTCGCCTGACCGGCGAGCTGCATGATCGGCATGGTGAACTGCCGGGAGTAGGCGATGAACGCCTGCACGTCGCCCAGGGTCATGGTGCCGTTGACGACGCGGTAACCGCCGATCACCGCGATCGCGACGTAGTTGAGGTTGGCGAGGAAGTTGATCGCCGGCTGGATGATGCCCGACAGGAACTGCGCGCGGAAGCTCGCGGCGTAGAGCTTGTTGTTGTAGCCGTCGAAGGTCTCGAGCTCTTTGCCGCGACGTCCGAAGATCTGCACGAGCGCGTGGCCCGTGTGCATCTCCTCGACGTGGCCGTTCAGCGTGCCCGTCCACCTCCACTGCGCCGCGAACTGGCGCTGCGAGCGCCGCGCGATCAAGAACGTCACGCCCACGGACAGCGGAACCGTGATCAACGAGATCAGTGCAAGCAGGGGGTTGATCCAGACCATCATCGCGAGTACCCCGAGCACGGTCAGGACCGACGTGACGATCTGGCTGAGGCCCTGCTGCAGCGTGGTCGCGATGTTGTCGATGTCGTTGGTCACGCGGCTCAGGATGTCGCCGTGTGAGTGGCTGTCGAAGTACTTCAGCGGCAGTCGCGACAGCTTCTCCTCGACCTCGCGGCGCAAGCCGTAGACGGTGCGCTGCGCGACCCCGGCCATGATGTAGCCCTGCGCCCACATCAACACTGAGGCCGCCACGTAGACCGCGACGGCCAGCAGCAGAGTTGCGGCGAGTGCATTGAAATCGATGCCCTTGCCAGGTGTCACGTTCATGCCCGAGAGCATCTGCGCGATCTGCCCGCGCCCGGTGGCGTTGAGGATGGCGATCGCCTGAGCTTTGGTCATCCCGGGCGGGAACATCTTGCCGACGATGCCGTTGAAAATGATGTTGGTCGCGTTGCCGATGATCTTCGGCCCGATGACCGAGAACGCGACGCTGGCGGTCCCGAGCACCACGACGACGATGATCCGGGGCAGCTCGGGCTGAAGCCTTCCCAGCAGCTTGCGCAGCGTCCTGCCGGGATTGGAGATCTTCGCGGGCGGAGGTCCGCCCATGCCCATCCAGCCGCCAGGTCCGCGGCGCTGGCCCGCTCCGGCTCCTCCGCCTCCTCCTGGGCGCGCGATCATGCGACGGCCGCCTCGCCGAGCTGGGAATCGACGATCTCGCGATACGGCTCGCACGTGTGGATCAGCTCCTCGTGCCTGCCGATGCCGACGATTCGGCCCTCGTCGAGCACGATGATCCGGTCGGCGTGCATGATCGTGCTCACGCGTTGAGCGACGATCACGACGGTCGCGTCGGCCGTGTCGGCACGCAGCGCGGCGCGGAGGCGCGCGTCTGTGCCGGCGTCAAGCGCCGAGAAGCAGTCGTCGAAGAGATAGATCTTCGGTCGCTTGACGAGCGCCCGCGCGATCGCGAGTCGCTGGCGCTGGCCTCCCGACACGTTCGTGCCGCCCTGGTCGATGGGTGCGCCAAGCCCGCCGGGCATCACCTCGACGAAGTCGCGCGCCTGCGCGACGTCGAGCGCGTGCCACACCTCCTGGTCGGTCGCGTCCTCCTTGCCGAATCGGAGATTCGAAGCGACCGTCCCGCTGAACAGGTACGCGCGCTGGGGCACGATTCCCATCCGGCTCCACAACCCCTCCAGACTCTGTTCGCGGACGTCCACGCCATCGATCAGGACCGAGCCTTGCGTGATGTCGAAGAAACGAGGGATGAGGTTCAGGAGCGTGGTCTTTCCTGAGCCGGTGCCTCCGATGATCGCGGTGGTCTCGCCCGGCTGGAGCGCAAACGAGATGTCTTCGAGGACGGGCTTCTCGCCGCCGGGGTAGCCGAAGGTCACGTTGCGGAATTCGACCGTGCCCGAGTGGGACGTAGGGTCGACCGGCTGCGCGCGCTCTTCAATCGACGGCCTGGTGGTCACGACCTCCTGCAGCCGTGCCGCGCTGGCCTCCGCGCGCGGCACGAGGATGACCAGGGCTATGGCCATCATCAGCGACATGAGGATCTGCATGATGTACTGCAGAAAAGCGGTCATATTGCCGATGGGCATCTGGCCGCTGTCGACGAGGTGGCCTCCGAACCACAGGATAGAGACCGTGGTGAGGTTCATGACCAGCAGCACCGCCGGGAACGCGATCACGAAGATCCGGTTGACGCGGAGCGCGGTTGCGGTCAGGTCGTAGTTGGCGGCCTCGAAGCGGCGCTGCTCGAAATCGTTCCGTATGAATGCGCGGATCACGCGCACACCCATGATCTGCTCGCGCAGGACCTGGTTGATCCGGTCGATCTTGACCTGGAGCGAGCGGAACAGCGGGATCGCCCTGGTGAACATCACCGCCACGATCCCGGCAAGCACCGGAATGACGAAGACGAGGACGGCGGAGAGCTGAACGTCCTCTCGCAGCGCCATGATCACGCCGCCCACGGCCATGATCGGCGCCATCACCATCATCGTCAGGGCGATCTGAAGGAACAGCTGGATCTGCTGCACGTCGTTGGTGTTGCGCGTGATCAGCGAAGCGGTGCCGAACCGGTTCATCTCCCGCGCGGAGAAGTTCTGCACCCGGCCGAACACCGCCGCCCGCATGTCGCGTCCCACGCCCTGGGACGTCAGCGAGGCCCAGTAGATGCCCGCGACCGAGACGAAGCCGAGTGCGAGCGTGATGCCGAGCATCACGGCCCCCGTCCGCCAGATGTAGGGGACGTCGCCTTTGGCGACGCCGTTGTTGATGATGTCGGCGTTGAGGTTGGGGAGGTAGAGGTTGCCGATCGACTGGATGAGCACGAGCACGCCGACGATCGCGACCTCGCGGGCGTATGGGCGGATGTATGTCCGGAGAAGCTCGATCAGCACGTCAGGGTAAACACCAAGTCTAGAACCCCATTTTCACAACCGTTTGATGGTATCAAATCATTGACCTGAGTCAAGCGATTTGGTAAATTCGAACTGGTGAAGGGAACCGGTGCGGAGAGCGACGAGCTTCGCGCGATCATGCGGGCCTGGGGCCGCCAGCAGCTGGCGTTCTCCGACGAGACAATGCGGTTTTTCATGGACGTCGACCTGACCATGCCGCAATTCCGCGCGCTGGTCATGCTGCGGCGCTGGGGGCCGCAGACCGGCCGGGAGCTCGCGCGCCGGCTGCACGTCACGCCGGGCACTCTCGTCCCGCTCGTCGACCGGCTGGAGGAGCAGGGATACCTGCGACGTGTGCCCGACCAGGAGGACCGCCGCCTGACCTGGCTGGAGCTGACGCCCAAGTCAGACCGGCTTTTCCGCCGGCTCTGGGGCATGGGCGCGGCCCGGATCGCGACCGCCATTGGGCGGCTTGTGCCCAGGGACCGCTCCGAGCTGAAAAGGCTGCTCACCCGTGTCGCGGAACATCTCGAGGCCGCCTCGCGCGAGGAGCGCGCCGAGACAGCGTCTGTCTGAGTTCGAAAACCGCCAAAAACTAAGTCAAATGCGGTACGGCGGCGTTCTCGTTGCGTGCTGCTCCACGCCGCATTGTTCTTTGCCGCCCTCAGCCTGGCGATCACGATCGTCGCGTTCTTCCCAGGCGCTATCCGCGCACGGTTCTGGATCAGCCTGCCGCTGCTCGCGCTGCTGGTCGTCCTGGTCACCTGGAACGCCTCGATCATCGCCGCCGACCGCGACTACGAAATTCAGCTGGCCGTCATCACCGTCGTGGCGACCTTGCTCACCAGGCTGGCGATGCGAGCATGGAGCTGGCTGGGCGCCGCCCTGTTTGCGGCCGCCACGCTGGCGTCGCTCGGCTACCTGCTGTACGCCGCGTCGATCACGTACGCCGTCGGAAGCGACGCCGTCTATCTGGTGGCGTCGTCGCTGCTTCTGGTGCTCGAGATCGCTGCACTTGGTCTGTCGCTGTCGTACCTGTTCGAGATCGTCGACACGGTCAGCCGGCGCACCGAGCCGGTGCACAAGAGCGATCCCAACTTCTTGCCGAAGATCGCCGTCCAGCTGCCCGCCTACAACGAGCCGCTCGAGGTCATGGGTGAGACGTTGAAGGCGCTCGCCGCCCTCGACTATCCCGACCTCATCGTCCAGGTGGTCGACAACAACACTCCTGACCGCCAGAACTGGGAGGCGTTGAAGGCGGAATGCGAGAAGCTCGGCCCGCGGTTCCAGTTCATCCATCTCGAGAACTGGCCTGGGTTCAAAGCCGGCGCGCTCAACGAGGCGACGCGGCGACTTCCCAAAGAGGTGGAGATCATCGCCGTCGTCGACTCCGACTACGTGGTCCGCCCCGACTGGCTGCGCTCGGTGGTCGGGCACTTCGCCGATCCCAACGTCGCGTTTGTGCAGACACCGCAGAACTACCGGGACTGGGACGACGACCAGTATTTGCGCGGCCTCTACTACAGCTACCGGTACTTCTTCGAGATCACGATGCCGTCGCGCGGGCATCGCAACGCGATCATCTTCGCGGGCACGATGGGCCTGGTCCGGCGCAGCGCGCTGGAGGAGATCGGCGGGTGGAACCCCGACATCGTCACCGAGGACGCCGAGGCCAGCCTGCGCATCCTCGCGAGCGGGCACAGCGGCGTGTACGTCAACCGCGCGTATGGACACGGCCTCATGCCGCTGAGCTTTGACGGCCTGAAGAAGCAGAGATTCCGATGGGCGCTCGGCGGCGTGCAGATCCTTCGCCTCCACTGGCGCCGGCTGCTGATTCCCGGCCAGGGCGGGAATTTGACCGTGTCGCAGCGCGTGAGCTACCTGCTCGGCAACGTGCAGTGGTTCGGCGACGCGCTGATGTTCTGCTTCACGATCCTTCTCCTGCTCACGGCGCTGTCCACCGCGCTGCACCATCAGCTGCCGATCCGGCGCATGACGGGCGTCGCGCTTGGCCTGCCGCTTGCTTTCCTCGCGGGCGGCCTGCTTCGCGCGGTGTGGGCGATGAAGCTGCAGACGCGCTGCACGTGGCGGGACGCCGTCTCAGGGCTTCGAGTGTGGTTCGCGCTGAGCTGGGTCGTCACGCTCGCGTGCATCCGCGGCTTGATCCGCTTCCACACGACCTTCCTTCGCACGCCCAAAGAGAAGGAAGGGGAGAAATCGATCGTCACCGCGCTGAGATCGGCGCAGATCGAGACCCTGCTGGCCGTGACCGGATTGGCGGCCGCGATCGTGATGGTTGTCCGCGCGCCGTCGATCTCGACCGGCGCCCTTGCCATCCTCCTTCTGTTCCAGGCGGCGATCTACGCCAACGCGCCGTGGGCCGGCGCCGCTGCGGAAGGGATCCACCTGACGCCTATGCGGCGCGCGTACCGGCGTTCCGCGCAGAGCACCGGTGGGCGTCCCGGCCTGGGCGCCCAAACGCTGGCGGTGCCGGTTGCTCTCGCGGTCGTCGGGCTGGTGGTGATGCTGCTCGTGTCGCTCGCGACGCCGCCCGCGCCACCTGAGCCGGCGACGCCCGCGCCCGCCGAGCAGGCAGCGGCGCCGGCGCGGCCGCTCACGCAGACCTCCCCATCGGCCTCCGCATCGCCTTCTTCGAGCGCTTCTCCGGTATCGTCGCCCTCGGCGTCGCCTTCGGCCTCCGCATCGCCGAAGCACTAGGAGGCGGCGTTCCCAGAAAACGCTAAGGATCCGTCTAGTCGCCTCCCAGCTTGCGGGACGAAGCTGAAGCCCTAGAAAAGCGTCCCAGGAGGGTCAGCGGAGGAAGTCCAGATGTCAATCGAAAACCCAGATCAACCACCGGAGCAGCTACCCGCGCAGTCGGGTTCGCCCCTTCCACCCCCGGCCAGCGAAGGCTTTGGCGTGCCGCCGCCGTGGGCGCCGGCGCAGCCGCCTGCGCCCCAGCCGTCGGTCTGGAGTCGCATCGCGGCGTTCATCGTGCTCATCGCGGTCGTCGCGGCGGCCGCTGGCGCCGGCATCGGGTTCAGCCTCGCCCGCGCTCTGAACACGCACCAGGGCGCCAACGCGCTCACACCGGAATCGCCGATCAGCGTCGCAACGCCCGGCATCGGGTCGGGAAACTCGACCAACAGCGTTGACCGCGCCATCGTCGACATCAACACGACCCTGGGCAACGGCCAGGCGGCCGGCTCCGGAATGCTCATCACCCCGACGGGGGAGATCCTGACCAACAACCATGTCGTCACGGGCTCGACCAGCATCAGCGTGACGCTGCAGGGCCGGTCGCAGGACTACTCGGCGCACGTCGTCGGCGTCGACGTCTCGCAGGACGTCGCGGTCATCCAGATCGATCAGAACGTGTCCTCGCTGCCGACCGTGTCTTTCGCCGACTCGTCCTCGGTGCAGGTCGGCGATTCGGTCACCGCGATCGGCAACGCGCTCGGGCAGGGCGGCGCACCGTCACAGTCAGGTCACGTCACCGCGCTCGACCAGACGATTACCGCCAGTGAGGGCGGCGGCAGCGCCGAGACTCTGAACGGCATGATCCAGAGCGATGCCGTCATCTACGAGGGCGACTCTGGCGGCGCTTTGGTCAACACCTCGGGCCAGGTGATCGGCATGATCACGGCCGGGCAGGCGCAGGGTTTCCGCTCCGCGGCGTCGACAGTCGGCTACGCCATCGCCTCCAACACGGCGCTGTCGGTCGTCAACCGTGTCCGCGCGCACGAGCAGGCCTCAGACCTCACCTACGGCCAGGTCGGATACCTCGGCGTGGCCGTGCAGTCGCTCGACGCGGAAGCCGCGCAGCAGCTCGGCCTCAGAGTGTCGTCCGGTGCGCTGGTCACCGCTGCTCCCCAGCAGGGCAGCCCCGCGTACAGCGCCGGCATCAGCCGGTACTCGGTGATCACCAAGGTCGGCAACAGCGCGGTGACCTCGGCGGACTCGCTGGGCACGGCGGTGAAGTCGCACCAGCCCGGCGACAGCGTGTCCGTCACGTGGGTGAACTCGAGCGGGACTCACACTGCAACGGTCACGCTCGCGGGAGTCAACCCCTAGACAGCTACGAACGCGCGATAGTCCGGACTATCGCGCGTTCCCGTTGGCCGAAAGTTGCGTTAGTCCGGACTATCCGCTCCGGGCGCCGGTCTTCAAGCCGTTAACTCGACGGGGAGATCACGGCGGCCTGTATCCTTGACAGGTTGTGCGAATAGTCGTCAAGGATCCTGAGGAGTTCGAGCAGGCGCTGCGCGAGTTCCGCCGCAAAGTGCAGGAACAGGGACTCGTGCGCGAGATGCGACGGCGCTCGCACTACGTCCCGCCGGCCGAAGCGCGGAAGATCAAGAGCCTCCGCGCGCGCCGCCGCCGCACCCGCTAAGCGGGCTCCGGGCTTTCCCGAGCGCTCGGTATAATCTGCGGCGTTCGGTGATCATGGCGGAGGGGAGACACCCGTTCCCTTTCCGAACACGGAAGTTAAGCCCTCCAGCGCCGATGGTACTGCCGGGGTAACCCGGCGGGAGAGTAGGTCGTTGCCGAGCACTTTATTTGAGTCCCGCGAGTCCCTAAAAGGACCGCGGGACTCGAACTTTTTCTAGGTGACCGCGACCTCGGGCTCGGCGAGGCTTTCGGCGTGCAGCCGCGGAAGCAGCACGTAGCAGCGAATCCCCAGCAGCACCAGCAATCCGACCAGGGCGACCAGCACGTCGAGGACGACCTGGCCGACTCCTGCGTGAAACACCACGATGAGCGCGGCTTCGACCACAACGCCAAGAGCGAGGATCGGCATGAACAAGCGGTCGTGCACGGCCATGAAGAACTGCACCAGGAGGTTGTCGAGAGACAGCGCCAGGCCGATCACTCCGACGGGGAAGACGAGCGGGATGGCGTCGCGGAAGCTCGGTCCGAAAAGGACGTTGACAACCAGGCCGGGAAAGAGCGCAAACACCACGAGCGCGCACGCGCCGAGCGCGGTCAGGATCCCCGCCGAGTACAGCAGGATTCGGCCGGGGTGCTGTTCCTTCGCGACGGCGTCGACCACGCGCGGGAAAAGCACCTGGCTCACGCTCAGGGTGAGGAAGTAGAGGATCGTGCCGATCTTGTTCAGGCCGCCGTAGATGCCCGCCTGGTGGTCGCTGAGGTAGTGCTTGGCGAGGATCACGTCCTGGTTGTAAAGGATCAGGATGCCGATGATCCCGACCGACGCGGTGAGGGAGAAGTTGGCCATCACGCGAAGCCGCACGCGTTGCGGCATGCGTTGAAAGTGGTCGCGAAGCGAGTAAATGCCGAGGCAGAACACGAATGCAAGCCCGGCGAAGACGGCGAACATCGCGCCGGACACCGCGTAGCCCGCCTTCAACAGCACATAGACGACCGTGGTGCGCACGACGAGCTCGAGCGAAAGGTTCAGCGAAAGCGAGGTGAATCTCTGCAGGCCCTGCAGGATGCCGCGTGGGATCGCGACCTGCCAGATCAGCGCGATCGAGAAACCGAGAATGAGGATCGGGATGCTCGAGCCGACGTGACCGTAACGTGCGATCGGACGCGCGAAAAGCGTCGTGAGCAGAATCAGGAACAAGCACGGGATCGCTATCAACCGGACGGTGCGCCCGAAAAGCGATCGCACGCCGGGGTCGCCGCGGGCGCTGAGCATCGCCGTGTACCGCGCGAGCACGACGATGAGGATCAACGCCGGCCCGGTCCCGACTGCGTAGACGGCGATGAGGAACGCGACCTGGCTGTATACCTCAGGGCCGAGCACGCGCCCGGCGATGGCGTGATAGACAAATCCGCCGACGCCGGCCACCAGCCCGCCGATGAAGAGGATCAAGTTCTGGCGGACCAGCTGGTTTCGCCGGACCTGGGCCAGCATCTGGCCGAGATCCAGTCGCTGCACGAAGAATGGATTCTAGGGTTCGGTTCGGGATAATTCTTGGCCGATGCCGGATCCCACCAAGCCGCTCGTCACCGCGCTGGTCGTGAGCCGCAACTCGAAAGACGAGCTGCTGCAATCGCTGAAAGCGTTCTTCGCGAGCGCCGACGTTCCCGTCGATGCCGTCGTGGTCGACAACGATTCCTCCGACGGATCACCGGCGGCGGTCACCGACGAGTTTCCCAACGCGACGGTGCTCGTGCAGTCAAAGAACCTCGGCTATGGGCGCGCCGCCAACGTCGGGCTGGAGCGGTGCCAGGGGCGTTTCATCCTTCTGCTCAACCCCGAAGTGGTGGTCGACGTGCAGTGCGTCGGCCGGCTCGCCGACCTTCTGCTCACCCGTCCCGACGCTGGAGGTGTCGGTCCGCGGCTGACGCTCCCAAGTGGCAGGCTCGATCCGGACGCGCGCCGCGCGTTTCCGATCCCGAGCTCGCTGTTCTATCAGACCGTCGGTCTGAGCAAGCTCTTTCCCAGAAGCCCACGATTCGGCCGGCACAACATGGGTCACGTCAGCGAGTCGGAGGTCCACGAAATGGACGCGGGCACGGCCGCCTGCCTGATGCTCCGTCGATCAGCGCTCGATCGCGTGGGCTTTTTCGATCCGCGCTACTTCATGTACGGCGAGGACCTCGACCTCTGCTACCGGCTGAGGTTGGGCGGGTGGAAGATCTTCTATCTGCCGACGGCGAGCGCCCGGCGGAATGTCAAACCCGCATCGCGAGAACGTCAGCGCCAGATCTCGCTCGAACGCCACCGCGCGATGTGGACCTACCACTTCAAGCACCATTCCGAAGACCAGTCGGCTTTCGCCAACGGCCTGGTGTGGGCGCAGATCTGGGGACGCTACGTCGCCGAGCAGGTGCGCAACACGGTCGGTCGGGGGAGCCGCGAGGCAACGTGAGCTAGCCATGTATCACCAGATCGCCCGCAACAAGCGCAACAGCATCATCGTGATCGTCGGTTTTCTGCTGGTGTGGCTTGCCGTCGGGGCGATCATCGGTGTGATCGCATACGGCGGAAGCGGTGCGATCGGGGGCGCGATCGTGCTCGGCCTCCTCGGCGTGTGCGCGGCGCTTTACGCGTACTACTTCGGATCGGCCACCGTGCTGGCGGCGATGGGCGCGCAGGAGGCCAACCCGCAGCAGTTCCAGCAGCTCTACAACATTGTGCAGGCGCTCGCGATCGGTGACGGGCTGCCCATGCCGAAGGTCTACGTGATCAACGACCCCAGCCCGAACGCATTCGCGACCGGCCGCGACCCCAACCACGCCGCGGTGACGGTCACCACCGGCCTGCTGGGGATCATGAACCGCGAGGAGCTCGAGGGCGTGCTCGCGCACGAGATGAGCCACATCAAGAATTTCGACGTAAGGCTTCTGCTCGTCGTGACGACCATGATCGGGATGGCCGCGATCATCGCGAGCGTGTTCTGGAACAGCGTCGGTCGAGTGCGTCTCGGGGGTGGCCGCAACAGCGGGCAGGCGATGCTCGTGATCTTCGCGATCGGCGCTCTCTTCACGCTCGTCGCGGTTCTCGTCGGGCCGCTGATGCAGCTTGCGCTCTCACGCCAGCGTGAATCCCTCGCCGACGTCAGCGGAGTCGAGCTCACGCGCAACCCGCAAGGGCTGATCTCGGCGCTGCAGAAGATCGAGCAGAACGACCGGCCGCCCGAGCGGTTCAACCACGCGGTGGCCGCGATGATGATCGACAACCCCGAAGAGCACCACGGCAGCTTCTACAGCAAGCTCTTCGATACGCATCCACCGATCGCCGAACGGATCGCCGCGCTGCAGAGGATCGCAAGCGTCCAGCAGACCTGACGTCCTGACCCCGGTCCTGGCGACTGCCCTCCATGTGCGCCGGACGGAGCTGCGCCGCACGCTGCAGGTCGCCGGCTTCGCGATCGTCCTCGGTTGGGCGCTGTACACCGCGTTCAGCGGCGCGCAGTCGATCTTCCTCAACAAGGCCGGGCCGCACGCGTACCCGCTGTTCTTCATAGTGCTAGCGCTGAGCGTCTGGCCGATGGCCGCGCTGCAGAGCGCGCTGACGCGACGGTTCGGTGTCGGGCGCGCGTTTCGCATCGTGCTCGCCGGAAACGTCGTCGCCGCGTTGGGAACCTTCACGGCGTACGTGATCGACGAAAGCGCATTCGTCGCGTTCTTCGCCTACGTCGTCTACTCGGTCGCGTTCGAGCTCGTGATGCTCAACTTCTGGAGCTTCGTGACGCAGCACTTCAACGTGCTCGAGGGCAAGCGAATCTTCCCGGTGATCGCAGCCGGATCGAGCATCGGCTACATCCTTTCCGGTGTCACGACCACGCTCGTCGCGGTATTCGCAACCGAGCCGCTGATGTTCGTGTGGGCCTTCGGGTCCGTGGCCGCGATCGTGATGTCGCTCAGCCTCGAGCGCACGCTGTTCCGGCCGGCATTCATCGACGACGCCGATCAGCTTCTCGTCGAGCACGACATCGAGCGCAAGCAGCACGGCGCGTTGGCGGTGATGCGCCGCGCGATCGAGTACGTGACCGGCAGCCGGTTGGTGCTGACCCTTGTGTTGCTCGCGCTCGTGCTCCAGGTCGCGAGCCGCGTCGGCGACTATCTCGTCGCCGTCCTCTTCGTGTCGGCCACGCACAACAACCTCCAGGCGCTGACCATCCTGATCGGCAACGCCTGGCTCGCCACCTACGTCGTCCAGCTCGTGGTCAGCCTCGTCGTGGCCCCGGTTGTGCTCCAGCGGCTCGGAGTCAAGAACGCGATCCTCGTGCTGCCGGTGTTCACGGTCGTCGGCTTCGCGGCCGTGGCTCTCAACCCCGTGCTCGCGACCGCGCTCTTCCTCTTCATCGTTCGCAACGGATTGCAGACCGGGCTCGACGACCCCTCGCAGAACGTCCTGGGCGGAGCCCTGCCGGCGCAGGTGGTGCCGAAGCTGCGATTTCTGCTCGACAACCTGGTGCTCCCGGGCGCCGCGGTCATCACGGGTGCGGGACTCCTGGTGGTGCAGCGAGCCGGAGTGATCAGCGTCGAGCTGCTGGCCGTTCTCGGCTTCGTCACCGGCATCGTGTTCGCGATTGCCGCGTGGCGGGTCCGCGCCCAATACCTGGGCGCGATCTACGCGCGGCTCCGCGCCCACGCCTTGAACCTCAGCGACTTCCAGCAGGCGATCGGCCGGCCTACGCCGGACGAGGTGGCCGAGCTCAAGGGCTATCTGCGAGGCGGCGATGCGAAATCGCGCGAGTTCGCGGCGGCGGCGCTCGCGAAGTCCGCGCCGGAAACGTTCGCGGCGATGCTGGCGGAGCTCGTCACCTCGCCCGACGCGGTGGTACGCCGGCTCGCGTTCCAGATGGCGTCGCCTGACGCGATCAGCATCGAGCAGCTCGAGGCCGCGCGGATGGATGTGGACGGGTCGGTCCGTGCGGCAGCGGCCATCGCCGGCATGACCAGACGGGAGCGGTGGAGCGCTTCCGAGGAGGTGCTTGCCGATCTGGCGGATTCGGACGCCGCCGCCGACCGTGCCGCCGCCGCGTGGGCGGCCGCGTTCACCGCCGACGAATCACGCATCACCGCGGCCCTGGACGATCGCGATCCGCGCGTGAGGCGAGAAGGCCTGCGCAGCTTCGCCCGCATGAAGGGCCGCGTCGACGCGGCGGCGACGGCCCTGCTCCAGTGCATGCGCGACGAGGAGCTCGAGGTGCGCCGCGAGGCGCTGCGGCAGGCGATTCGCTGGTCGCCGCCCGACGACCTGCGCCAGCAGTTCGCCGAGGTGCTTGCCGAGGGCCTGGCGAGCGGCGACCGCGACGTACGGCGGCTTGCCGCCGAAGCGATGGCCGCGCAGGCGCCGGAAGCGTTGACCCTGGCGCTGCCCCTGCTCCTTACGCGCGACGAAACGGCCGCCGCCGCGGTCGAAGCTCTCATGCGCAGCGGCCAGCCGAAGCTGTACGGCCACGCGCGAGCACATCTGGAGTCGCAGCTGGCGAGCGCCGTCCACCTCGCGCGTCTTTCCGCTCGGGCGGGCGAGCAGTATCCGCTGCTCCGCATCGGTCTCGACGACTACGTCAGCAACGCCGCCCAATCCGGTATGGCCGCGATGCGTGCCTTGCACGGAAAGCGAGGGTTCGCGACGGTCGAGCGCGGACTCGTTTCGATCCACTCGCAAACGCGGATGGAGGCGCTGGAAACGTTGTTAAACTTCGGCCCGCGTTGGCTCGCCGTCCCGCTGGCGCGACTGCTCGAACCGGAATCCTTCGATCCTGTTCTCGCCCGGCCGCTGACCGCCACGGAGCTGGAGGACCTTGCGCATCACGAAGACAGATGGGTTCGCGAGACGGCCGACGCCGCGATCCATGGGCTGAGTGAAAACATGAAAGAGCTGATCGCGCTGAAGCAGGTCCCGCTCTTCAGTACGCTCACCCTGGAGCAGCTGGCGAGCATCGATCGGCTTATGGTCACGCGCCACTACGTGAAGGGCGAGTCCGTGTTTCGCCGCGGCGACGTCGGCGGAGAGCTGTATGTGATCGTCGACGGCGAGATTCGCATTCATCTCGACCACGACGGCCGCGAGGTCACGCTCGCGCGTCAATCCACCGGGACCGTGGTCGGCGAGATGTCGGTCTTCGACGACCAGCCGCGATCGGCCGGCGCGCAGGCGACGTCGGCGACGACGGTGCGCGTGCTGCGTCGAGATCGGTTGCAGGCGATCGTGCACGAGCACCCCGAGGTGTTGCTGGAGTTCATCAAGAATCTCAGCGAGCGGTTGCGCGCGATGGACGCGAAGCTCGAGCTCTCGCATCCCGAGGAGGCCGTCGCTACTCCGTAGCTTCGGGCTCCGCGCGGACCTCGATCCTCTTGCGAGCGTCTTCGAGCCGCTCAGTGCAGACCTTCAAATAGACGCGCGCGTTGTCCACCGCCTTGAGCGCGTCGTCGAGCGTGAGGTTGCCGTCCTCGAGAAGCTTGAGCTGCGCGTCCAGCTTGTCGAGCGCCTGCTCGTACGTCAGGTCCTGGCTCACCGCTCGACCTCTTCGACGCGCGCGCCGAGTCGTCCAGAAGCAAGACGAACGCGAATCGCGCGTCCGCGCGACGTCGACGCGGCGGAGGTGATCACGGCGCCGGACTCGGCATCCTGGGTGATGCTGTAACCGCGTGCCAGGACGCCGTCCGGGCTCAGCGCGTTGAGGCGTTCGGCGCGATGCGCCAGTGCCCGCGTGGCGCCGGCGAAGCGCTCGGCGAGGGCCCGCTCGAGGCGGTCGGCGGCGCGCCGCGCGGCGAGCGCGTTCGCGCTTCGTGTCAACCGCGCCGCAGCGGCGCTTTCGAGCCGCCGGCGTCGGTCCTTCAGGCCTTCCTCTCGACGGGCGACCTGAGCGATCGGCGACAGCCGCCCGAGGTCGCGCGAGGCGCGTTCGATGCGTTCGACATAGCGCCCGACCAGCTGCTTGAGCTCCCGGTCAAGGCGCCGCTGCTTCTCCCGCAGCTGCGCCTGAAGGTCAGCCTTCTTCGGCACGACGCGCGCGCCGGCTTCGGTCGGGGTCCGGCATTCGGCGTCACCGACGAGGTCCGCAACGGTGCGGTCGGACGTGTGGCCCAGCGCGGTTACCACGGGCAAATGCGAGTCGAGGATCGCGCGCGCCACGAGCTCCGTGTTGAAGGCGTACATCTCCTCGAAGCTGCCGCCGCCACGCGCGAGCACGATCACGTCTGCGAGGCCCTCCTGGTTGCATCGCCGCAGAGCTCGGGCGACGCTCATCGGCGCGCCGGCGCCCTGGACCTGCACCGGATAGACGACGATGCCCATGTTCGGATAGCGGTCCCAGATCGTCTCCTGCAGGTCGTTGATCACCGCGCCGGTCGGCGACGTCAGCAGTGCGACGTTGCTGGGGAGAAAGGGAAGCCTTCGCTTTCGTGTGGCGTCGAAAGCGCCTTCGAGCTCGAGCCTTCGCTTCAGCTCTTCCAGGCGTGCGCGAAGCTTGCCGACGTCGTCGAACTCGACCTGGTCGACGACGAAGCTCAGCCGTCCGTTCTTCGCGAAGAAGTCGATCTTGCCGCGAAAGATGAAGACCTGGCCGTCCTCCGGAAGCGTGGTCACGCGTCGTGCCGCGTCCGCCCAGAGGATCGCCTCGAGCTTGCTGTATCCGTCGCCGATCGAGAAGTTGTAGTGGCCGGCGACGGCCTTCTTCATGCCGCTGACCTCGCCCTTGACCAGGACCGCGGTCAGGGGGCGCAGCTCGCGGCGGATCTCGTTGGCGAGCTCGGTGACGGTGAAGGGTCGCGGAGCTTGTTCGCTGTTGAGCACTGGCCTTCGCTTAGTCTCGCGTATCAGGCCTGATTGCGCTTCAAAACCCCGGATTGGCGCGCCTATCCGGGGGTTGCGCGGCGCTCCGGCCTCAGCCTCCGATCTGGGACATCGACTTCGCCGGTTTCACGAATCCCGGCTTGTTGATCAGATGCCCCTCCTCCTTGCGCCAGATCGCTGTCTCGATGAACTTGCACAGGTGCTCATCCGAGGCACCCGAACGCATGACGTCGCGGAGCGGAGTCTCGTGGAGCGAGAAGAGGCATGTGCGCAGGCCGCCCTCGGCGGTGAGCCGGATCCGGTTGCACGTCGTGCAGAAAGCCTGGCTCACGGAGGAGATGAACCCGACGCCGCCAGGTGAGCCGTCGGCGAAGGCGAAGCGCGTCGCCGGGCCGGGCCGCAGGTCGTTGAACGGCACGAGTGGAAACTGGTCTTCGATCTGCTCCTGGATGCGCAGGCTAGGAACCACCTGCTCGTTCGTCCAGATGTTGTCGCCGTCGAGCGGCATGAACTCGATGAACCGGACCTCGTAGCCCTCGGAGTGCGCGAGGCGCGCGAAGTCGACGACCTCGTCGTCGTTGCGGCCCTTCATCACGACCATGTTCAGCTTGATCGGCCACAGTCCGGCCTCGCGCGCCGCGGTGATGCCGTCCATCACCCGCACGAACGCGTCACTGCGCGCCATCTCTTGAAAACGGTCCAGGTGCAGGGTGTCGAGCGAGATGTTGATTCGCTTCAGGCCCGCCTCACGAAGGGCGGCGGCCTTCTGACGAAGAAGGACACCGTTGGTCGTCATCGTGATGTCGAGCGTCGGGTCGATCGCGTTGATCATCCCGATCAGCTCCTCGAGCTTGACGCGAACGAGCGGCTCGCCTCCGGTGATGCGAATCGTGCGTACGCCGTAGTTCTCGACGAAGATCCGCGCCAGGCGGACGATCTCCTCGAAGCGCATGATGTCCTCGCGCTTCAGCCACTTGAGGCCTTCCGCCGGCATGCAGTAGATGCACCGGAAATTGCATCGGTCCGTGACCGAGATGCGCAGGTCGTCGGCGACCCTTCCGTAGGAGTCCAGTAGGCGGCGAGGCATTTAGCCGATGATAGCCACGATGGCTTACGAGCACATCTTGCTCGAGATCGACCCGCCGATCGCCACGATCACGCTGAACCGGCCCAAGGTTCTGAACGCGTTGAGCCCGGCCCTGATCGGTGAGCTGGCCGGTGCGCTGACCGAGCTCGAGACGAACGATGAGGTGCGCGCCGTGGTCGTGACCGGTGGTGCCAAGGTGTTCGCCGCCGGAGCGGACATCGGCGACATGGCGGAGCAGTCGGCGGTGGATCAGCTGCTGCGCGACCAGACCGGGCGCTGGGGGCCGGTGGCCAACTTCAAAAAGCCACTGATCGCCGCGGTCAACGGTTACGCCCTCGGCGGCGGGTGCGAGGTCGCGCTGATGTGCGACCTGATCGTCGCCGGCGACAGCGCGCGCTTCGGTCAGCCCGAGATCAACCTAGGCATCATCCCTGGCGCGGGCGGTACGCAGCGGTGGCCGCGCACTGTGGGCAAGCAGGTCGCGATGGAGATCATGCTCACCGGCGCGCCCATAACCGCCCAGCGAGCCTACGAGCTGGGCGCCGTCAACATGGTCGTTCCCGCCGAGACGACCATCGAGGTCGCCAGGCGAATGGCTCGCGAGATCGCGACCAAGCCGCCGCTCGCGGTCCGCATGGCCAAGGAGGCGGTGCTCAAGGCTTTCGAGACGCCGCTGGCCGAAGGCCTCGCGTCCGAGCGCAAGTCGTTCTATTTCCTTTTCGCAACCGAAGACCAGAAAGAAGGAATGCACGCCTTCCTCGAGAAACGGAAAGGCGCGTTCAAAGGAAGGTAGAGAGATGGCAGTCGAAGTCGAACAGCATGTGAAGCTCGACACCGAAGGCGCGGTCGCGTGGATCCGGCTCAACCGGCCGGACAAGCTGAACGCCATCGGCTCGGTCATGCGCAAGCAGCTGAGCGATGCGATCAAGCAGGCCGAGCGCGACGATGCGGTACGCGTCATCGTCCTCGCCGGCAGCGGCCGCGCATTCTCGGCGGGCGGTGACATCGCCGAGATGGATCAAGGCATGGACAGCCGCACGCCCGAAGACCTGGGTCGCGTGCTGCGCGACGAGTACGGAGCGATGTTCATCCGTCTTCGCACCATGTCGAAGCCGGTGATCGCGGCGATGAACGGCCCCGCGTTCGGCATCGGCGCGAGCCTCGCGCTTGCCTGCGACATCCGTGTCGGCGTGCCGGAGGCGTCACTGACCGAGGCCTTCATCAACATCGGGCTTGTGATGGAAGGAGGGGCCAGCTTCCTCCTTCCGCGCCTGGCCGGCCTGGGCGTCGCGTACGAGATGTTCTTCACCGGGCAGCCGCTGCCGGCGGCGGATGCGCATCGGCTGGGGCTGATCAATCGGATCGTGCCCGCGGACCGGCTCGAGAGCGAGGTGAACGAGCTCGCGCAGCACATCGCGTCGCAGCCCCGGCAGGCGCTCGCCGGCGCGAAGAAGGCCGTGAACCGCGCGCTCACGTCGACGTACGAAGCGGCGGTGGAGTTCGAGTCGTATCTCCAGGAAGCGCAGGCCGCGAGCGGCGAATTCGCCGAGGGCGTCCGCAAGTTCCAGGCGAGCCGCGCCAAGAAGTAGCCATATGCCAGAGGCGGTCATCGTCGCCACCGCTCGCACGCCGATGGGCAAGTACGGCGGGCAGCTCAAGGACGTCCGGCCGGACGATCTCGCGGCTGTTGTCTTGAAGGAGGCGTGCGACCGCGCGCACGTCAAGCCAGAAGAGGTAGAGGACGTGATCCTCGGATGCGCGAACCAGGCGGGCGAGGACAACCGCAACGTCGCGCGCATGGCCCTGCTGCTGGCCGGCTTTCCCGTCGAAGTCCCCGGCCAGACAGTGAACCGGCTTTGCGGATCGGGCATGCAGGCGACCATCGCCGCCGCGCGCGAGATCCAGTCCGGCGCCGCGGACGTCATAGTCGCCGGCGGCGTCGAGAGCATGACGCGCGCACCGTGGGTCATGGCCAAGCCCGGCGCCGGATTTCCTCGCGGCCAGCAGACCGTTTACGACACCGCCCTCGGGTGGCGGCTCGTCAACCCGAAGATGGCCCAGATGTACGGCACATTGCAGATGGGGGAGACCGCCGAACGGGTCGCGCAGAAGTACGAGATCTCGCGCGAGGACCAGGACGCGTTCGCGCTGCGGAGTCACCAGCGCGCCGTCGCGGCACAACTCTCGGGCAGGCTCGCCGAGGAGATCGCGGCCCTGGACGGCATCGTCGACGACGAAGGTCCGCGCCCCGACACCTCACTCGAAGCGCTCGCGAAGTTGAAGCCGGCCTTCGCCGCCAACGGATCGGTCACGGCCGGCAACGCGTCGCCGCTCAACGACGGTGCGACCGCGATGGTGCTCATGTCCGACGCGAAAGCCCGCGAGCGCGGGCTGCAGCCGCTCGCGCGGCTCGTCTCGGCCGCACCGGCGGGGGTGCACCCGGACTACATGGGCATCGGCCCGGTGCCTTCGTCGCTGAAGGCGCTGGCGAAAGCGGGACTCGAGCCTTCGGACATGGCGGTCGTGGAGTTGAACGAAGCCTTTGCGTCGCAGTCGCTGGCATGCATGCGGCTTCTCGGGCTGGACGAGGACCGCGTCAACGTCAACGGCGGCGCGATAGCGCTCGGCCATCCGCTGGGCAGCAGCGGCGCGCGCCTGGTCAGCACGCTCGTCCGCGAGATGCAGCACCGCGACGCCGAGTACGGCCTGGCGACGATGTGCATCGGCGTCGGCCAGGGCATCGCGTCCGTCTGGCAGAGAATCTGAGCGAACGCGATCCGCAGGCCGTCCGGTCGATGTTCGACCGGATCGCCCGCCGTTACGACCGCGTCAACACCGTCCTGTCCATCGGCACCGACAGCGGATGGCGGCGGCGCGCCGCGCGTGAGACGCAGCTGCGACCAGGCGGATCGGCGATCGACGTTGCGTGCGGCTCGGGCAAGCTGACCGCGGAGCTCGCAAAGGTCGCCGGACCGGATGGACGCGTAGTCGGCCTCGACTTCAGCCCGCGCATGCTCGACATCGCGCGTGCCGCTTACCCAGAGCTCGAGTTCATCGAGGGCGATGCGCTCGCGCTGCCGTTCGACGATCGCACCTTCGACGGGGCGACCATCGCCTTCGGCCTCCGCAACCTCGCCGATCCGGTCCGAGGTCTGCGGGAGATGGTCCGCGTCGCGCGACGCGCCGTGGTGCTCGAGTTCGTTCGTCCGCCACGCGGGCCCATAGGCGGTGCCTACCGGATCTATCTCCGCACTCTGCTGCCGGCTGTCGGCGGCGCGCTGTCGGGCGCACCCGACGCGTATCGCTACCTCAGCGACACCGTCGATTCGTACCGCACACCGGGCGAGCTCGGCGACATGGCGATGCGCGCGGGGTGGTCGGACGTCAGGTTCATCGCGCTCGCGATGGGAACTGTCGGCGTGCTCTCAGGAGTTGCGGTCAACAGCTGACCGCGCAAGGCCGATCAACGTCGGCCGGAGCCCGTCGAGCTCGACACTCTCGAGCTCGCGCACCGCAGCCTCGACGAGCGCCTCCGCCTCACGCCGCACGCGGGGGAGCGCCTCGCTCGTATTCACCAGCTCGGTGACGCGTCCCACCTCGGTGTCGCCGAGCGCGCCGGCGAGCAACTTTCGCACCTCCGGTCCGACGTCGCGATCCTCCGCCGCGTAGATCAAGGGCAGCGAGAGCACGCGCTGGCGGATGTCGAGGCCGAGCGGCTTGCCCGAGCTGGGGCTGAAGTCGACCATGTCGTCGGCCATCTGGAAAGCGGTGCCGAGGAGGTCGCCGAACCGGCGCAGCGCGCCGACGATCTCGGGCGGCGCATCGGCAAGCAGCGCGCCCGATGCGCATGCCGCGGCGAACAGCGATGCGGTCTTGCCGCGAACCACCCTGAGGTACGACTCACGGTCTCCCGGGTAAGTGCCGCGGAACGCGACGTCGTCGATCTGCGAGGCGCAGATCGCCTCGAGCGCTTCGGCGATCGCCGCCGTCACCGCCGGATTGCCCATCTCCGCCACGAGTCGCGTCGCCTTGGCGAAGTAGTAGTCACCGACGGCGATCGCGCGCTCGGCACCCTCCTGCGCCGCGACGGTCGGCCGGCCACGCCGGTGCGTGCTCTCGTCGACGTAGTCGTCGTGGATCAGCGTTGCGTTGTGCAGCAGCTCTACCGCCGCCGCGAGCTCGGCGGCGCGAAGCGGATCACTGCGCGGACCGGTGGCCGCGGTCAGCTGCACCAGCTTCGGGCGCAGCCGCTTTCCGCCGGCCTCGACAAGCCGGCGCATCGGCGCCGCGACCGGCTCGGGGTCGACGAGGAGCTGGCGCGCGAGCTCGGTCTCGACGAGCGACTCGTAGGAGCGCGCAAACTCGCCGTCGAGCTGCATCGCGAGCTGGCGCCGTCGCGGACCGTCGAGCTCCACCGCGAACACCGATTGCCATCGTCCCAGGACCAGTTCGCCGTCTTCGACCAGCAGAGTCAGGAATGCGCTGAGCAGAAGCTGGCGGCAGTGCGCGTGACCGTTGACGGGCTCGTCGAGAGGAATGTCGAAGCGGCGCTCGAAATCGTCGTGCTCGTACCCGGCCCCCGTCGGAGCAAGCCGTTCGAGCATCGCTTCGAAGTCGCGGAGCAGCAAAGCCTCGTTTTCGTTGACTGCAAGTCCGACCGTCGTGTGCAGCGTTTGCAGATACACGCGACCGTTGCGAAGGCCCGCATTGCGGATCTCATCGCGGATCCTGTCGGTGACGTCGACGAACTCGGTGGCGTGCGTCGATTCGAACGCGACCCGAGCGCTCTTCATCCGGCCGCTCGCAGAGATTGCTGCAGGAGGGCGCGGGTGGGGGGCGCCGGATGCTGCGAGGCGGCCGCCGATGCAACCGTCTCGATGGCCCGCGCGAAGGCCACCTGCACGGCAAGCGGCGCCAGGTCGGCAAGGAGACGCGAGCCGCGGGCGAGGCAGAGGTCGCCCATCAAGAGCGTTGTCGCCGGAGCGGCGTGAGATCCAAGACCCTGCAGTCGCGTCCCGACCTCGATCAGCGCCGCGGCAAGCGCGAGCCGCTCTCTCACGTCGGCCGGAAAGTGTCCGACGTCGTCCAGGTACACCCGGTACGTGTCCGAGAGGCCGTCCGACCACAGCGATTCGAGTCGGTCGAGCTCGCGATCGAGGACCTGCACGCTCATTGAACGGGCTCGATCACGCTGCCGGCAAGCTGCCGGAACGCGGAAAGCGCGCGCAGGCACGATTCGTCGTCGCGGGTCACGACGTAGTACAACCCGAATCCGAGCACGGTATTCAGCACCAGCGGGACGAGGACGTCCCGCGGGACCAGCAGGCGGATCCGGCCGTCCTCTTCCAGACGGTCGAGCTGCTCCTGGATCACCTCCCGATACCGCGTGAACAGCTCGGGCAGGTAGGCGCGCAGGCGCTCGGTGCGCGGCGCCTGGACGAGGAGGTCGAAGGCGGCGAGCTGGACGTCACCGAGCCGGCGGAGCGAATCCCAGAGCGACTCGACGCCAACCTCGAGGACCTCGAGGGGGTCGGTCAGCTGGTTGAGCGTCCGCCGCAGCTCTTCGACCGACTTCGCGGTGAGATAGCGCCAGGCCTCGACCAGAAGCTCGGACTTGGTCGGGAACCAGTACTGGAGGTTGCCGATTGCCACGCCGGCCTTGGAGGCGATCGCCCTGACGCTCGTGCCCGAGTAGCCGTTTTCGAGAAGCGAGTCGGCGGCCGCGTGGATGATCTGATCGCGTGTGCTCTCGGTGGCGGTGGGTGCACCGGTCATACGTATGTACCAGCATAATCAGCCCGGGAATTGGCTGCGGGATAATCGAGGCGGCGTGCGAAGCATTGCCGAAGCCTTCCCCAACCGACTCTGCGGCGTGCTGCGCACCGAGAACGCCGAGGCTGGTTTCCAGGCCTGTCTCGCGGCGATCGAGGGAGGCGTGCAGTCGATCGAGATCACCAAGACGGTGCCCTCGTGCTTCGAGCTGATCAAGGGCCTGATCGCGACCACCTTCGGACGCTATCCGGTGGGTGTCGGCACGGTTTGGGATCCAGGCGCGGTGAGAGAGGCGAAGGCCGCAGGCGCGTCGTTCGTCGTCACGCCGGTGCTGCTTCCGGAGGTGGCGGAGGCCTGCCGGCAGGAGGACATGCTCTGCGTGCTGGGGGCTCTGACGCCTACCGAGATCTACCAGGCCCGGCTGGCGGGCGCGGCGCTCGTCAAGGTCTTTCCCATCGCGCCGGTGGGGGGACCGCGCTACGTCGAGGCGCTCAACGGGCCGCTCGCCGGGGTGCCGTTCTGGGTGTCAGGGGGCGTGCCGATCGACGACATAGCGGCTTACCTGCGGCTCGGAGTCAAGGTGGTCGGGCTCACCTCGTCGCTTTTCCCGCCGGAAGCGCTCGCGCAGCGCGACGTCGAGCGTGTCAGGCAAAACGCCGAACGCGCCGCGCGAGCGGCGGCGGAGGCCGTAGGCGACTAGAGCAGGCCTGCTAGCCGCAGCCGACGTGGTAGTTGCACATCGTCGCTGTGATGTTCGAGTAGAGGTTTGTGACCTGCTGTCCGGTGAGAAGGAGCGCGACGATCACAACCAGTGCGATCAAGGCCAGGATCAGCGCGTACTCGACGAGCGCTTGTCCCGCGAGGGGTTTACGCCGCGTCAACACCCCACGTGGTAGTTGCACATCGTTGCTGTGATGTTGGAGTAGACGTTGACCAACTGAGAGCCGGTCGCGATCAAAGCGATGATCACGACCAGCGCTATCAGGGCAAGGATGAGCGCGTACTCAACCATTCCCTGGCCTTTCTGGATGTAAGAAAAATGAATCAAGAGTGCTTACCGATCCGAAAGCTTAACGGTCGAGCCCGATTTCCTGATCCCTAATTCTTTGCAGCGCGTTTTCCACAACCACGCGCACCATCCGCTTGCGCCAGAAGTGGCTGAGGTCGGCGTTGTCGAGCGGCTTGGCAGGCTTGGCGGCGATCTCGGCCGCCTCAGCGATCGTCTCGGCGTCGAGGCGACGACCTTTGAGGAACTCGCCGGCGGTCCTGGCTTCGAGTGGATGGGAGGCGACGGCGGAGAGCACGATCCCGCAGTCCTTTATTACGCCGGCGTCTAAGCGGGCGGCGACGGCAGCGCCGGCGATCGGAAAGTCGATCGAGCCGCGGCGCCGCAGCTTGACGTAAGCGGTGCGCATGCCAGCCGATGCTTTCAGGCGTAACTCGGTCACGACCTCCGACGGCTGTTTGGCCATGTAGTCGATGCCGTCGTCGCGGTAAAGCGCAGCGACAGGCACTTCACGCTCCCCGTTGGCGCCCACGAGCGTGACCGTAGCGTCGAGCGCTATCGCCATCGGCGCGGTGTCGGAAGACGAGACCGCCCAGCAGCGCGGGCTGCTCGGCGCGACGAGACATATGTCGCCGTCTTTCTTCAGACAGAAACCGGCTGCTTTACGCCACTCGTACGTCATGTCGTAGTAGTTGCACCGCGTGTCGACGCAAAGGTTGCCGGCGATGGTTCCGGCGTTGCGAAGCGGGGGAGAGGACACCAGCCCGGCGGCCTCCGCGTAGCCTGCGAACGTCTTCATGAGATGAGCGTCCACGGAGGCATCGCCAAGCGTGGTGGCCGCGCCGATGACGCAGGTGTCGGATCCGTTGCGCACTCCGCGCGGCAGAAAGCCGAGACCGATGAGCGTGTCGATTTCGAACTGCCTTCGTTTCAGCTTCGGATAGACGTCGGTGCCGCCCGCGACGAACATCGCTCGCGGCCCGAGCTCTGCGGCCATGCGCGCCGCCTCGCGCGCGTCCTTCGGGCGAAGGAACTTAAATCGTGGAAGCCTGAGCAATGTCCAGGTCCTTGGGCGGCGGCTCCACCTTGATCGCCGGCGGATACGGAATGGAAGGGAAGCGCGGCGGCCCGTAACGCGCCTCCTCGCCCTTGTCTTTGCGCCTCAGCGCCTCGATGACTTTCTCGGGCGTGATCGGGATTTCGTCGATCCACACGCCGATCGCGTCGTAAACCGCGGCACACATCGCCGGGGGAACTGGCAGAAGCGGTCCCTGGCCGGCCTCCTTCGCGCCGTACGGACCTTCTTTGTCGATCGTCTCGACGATGAACGTCTCGACGTCGGGCATGTCGAGGAACGTCGGCGACTTGTATTCGAGCATCGACGGCCACTTGTGCAGGCCCTTGCGAAATACCTGCTCCTCCATCAGCGCCTCGCCCAATCCCATGTAGACGCTGCCCTCGACCTGACCCTCGACGAGAAGCGGGTTGATCGCGCGGCCGACGTCGTGCGCGATCCAGACCTTGTTCACCTTGATCAAGCCAGTGCGCGAATCGGCATCGAGGTCGACGACGCACGCCGAGTAGCTGTACGCAGGGCTCGGTCCGACCCCCGATCCCTTGTAAGGTCCTGCGATCTTCGGCGGGGTGTAGCTGCCCGCCGATGTCAGTGTGCCGAAGCGCGCTTCGCCGAGCACGCTGGCCTCCTCGAAGCTGACGTCCTCGTACTTCTTGCCGCGCGCTTCGACGGCCTCGACGAGGAGCGCTCGCATCTTGCGCGCCGCTTCGAGCGCTGCGTTGCCCGCCATGAACGTGACGCGCGACGAGTACGACCCGAGGTCGATGGGCGTCGTGTCGGTGTCCGCGGTGACCATCCGCACATCGGACGGCTGCAATCCGAGCTCTTCGGCGACGATCGTCGCGAGCACCGAGTCCGATCCCTGTCCGATGTCCATCGCGCCGCAGTAGACGGTCACGCCTCCGCGGTCGACTTTGATCTGCACCTCCGAGTGCGGCATGTCGTTCCAGTAGATCGCCGTGCCCGCGCCGGACAGGTAGCTGGAGATCGCAAAGCCCATGCCGCGGCCTGGCCGTCGCAAGCGTTTGTCATATCCGGATGCCTCGAGCACGCGCTGCGTGCATTCCTCCAGTCCGCACGACGTCACGCGCAGCCAGTTGACCGCACGCGTATACGGCTTGACGAAATTGCGGCGCTTGAGCTCGACCGGATCCATCCCGATGTCACGTGCGACCTTCTCGAGGTGGAGCTCCAGCCCAAAGCGCGGTTGCGGCGTGCCGTGACCGCGCTTCGGCCCGCAGGGCGGCTTGTTGGTGAAAACACGGCAGCCTTCGAACCGATACGCGGGGATGTCGTATGTGACGGTCTGCAGGACGCCCGTATAGAAGGTCGACGCCACGCCGTACGAGCCGTACGCCCCGCCGTCGAGCGCCGTGCGAAAGTGCATCGCCGTGATCCGCCCTTCGGCGTCGACGCCAGTGCGCACCCACATCAGCACCGGATGACGCCCGCGGTGTGTGTAGAAGACCTCCTCGCGCGTGAGCGTGCACTTGACAGGCCGGCCCGTCAGCATCGCGAGCTTGGCGACGATGATCTCGTGGGCGAAAGGATCCGTCTTGCCGCCGAACCCGCCCCCGTGCGCGGCGCCGATGACGCGTACGCGGTGCATCGGCAGCTCGAGCACCTTCGAAACCGCGCGATGGACGTAGTGCACGACCTGCGTGGACGACCAGAGCGTGACCTTGCCGTCGATGTAGGTCGCGATGGCGCTGTGCTGCTCCATCGGCAGATGCGTGTTGCCCTGGTAGAAGAACACGTCCTCCCGCACGTGGTGGGCTCGCGCGAATCCGGCATCGACCTCGCCGAACTCGAGCGTGACGAACTTGTGGATGTTGTTGGGGCCTCCGTAATCGTGAATTCGCTCGTCCTTCGGAGTTGCGAGCGCCGCGTCGATGGACATCACCGGCTCGAGTACCTCGTACTCGACGTGGATCGCATCGCAGGCGGCGGCCGCAATCTCTTCATCGACGGCGGCGACAGCCGCGATCGGCTCTCCGACGTAGCGTGCCTTCTCATGCTCCAGCGCACGTTCGTCCTGCGTGACCGGGAGGATTCCGAACTTGATGGGGAGGTCGGCGCCGGTGATGATGGCGACGACGCCGGGAATCCGCCGCGCCGCTGAACCGTCGATGGAGAGGATCCGGGCATGCGGATGCGGGCTGCGCAGAATCTTGCAGTGCAGCGTGCGCGCGGGCAGCATGTCGTCTGCGTAGACGGCGCGTCCCGTGACCTTCGCGGCGGCGTCGACTTTCGGAAGCGGCTTGCCTACGACTTTCATCGCATCCGCTCCGCCGCGAGCTCGATCGCCTCGAGGATCTTCATGTACCCGGTGCAGCGGCACAGGTTGCCGGCGAGCGCCTCGCGTATCTCGTCACGCGTCGGCCGAGGGTTCGACTCGAGCAGCGATCGCGCAGACAGAAGAATTCCCGGTGTGCAGTAGCCGCACTGCGCCGCGCTGAGCTCTGCAAAAGCGACCTGGAGCGGATGGAGGTCGGCGCCGGCGGCCATGCCTTCGATCGTCGTGATCGCTCGGCCCTCGAGCTGAATCGGCAGAAGCAGACAGCTCAGCTCCGGCTTGCCGTCGACGAGCACCGTGCACGTGCCGCATTCACCGAGCTCGCATCCGTGCTTGGTTCCGGTGAGCTGCATGTCCTCGCGCAAGACCTCGAGCAAGGTCTTATGAACCGGCACGAGAATGGCACGGCGCTCACCATTGACGTCGAGCGTCAAAACGATGCGCTCGATATCGCGCGCAGCCTCGTTCTTCATTCGTTTTCGAGCATATCCCGCACGACCTGTGCGCATGCCCAGAGATCTGGCGCCATCGCGTCGGCGCGCGTGTGCTCCGGCTTCGGATCGTCCGGATATACGAGGATCGTCTTCATCCCAAGCGCAAGGGCCGGCCCGATGTCGTTGTCCTCGCGATTGCCGATGACGACGCATTGGTGAGCGTCCACGCCGGCCCATCGCATAGCCAGCTCGAAGACCGCCGGATGCGGTTTGAGATGTCCGGCGTCGACCGAGGTGACGATTCCGTCGATCAGATCGCCGACCCCCAGCGCCCGAAAGTCCTCCCAATAGCTGTCCGCGTCGCGCCAATACGTGTTGCTGGCTACGACCGTCCGCATCCCGAGCTCGCGAATTGCCTGAAGAAGCTCCCGAGCGCCGGGCAGCAGCTGGAAGCGGTCGTGGACCGGTATCGCCATGGCGCGGCGGATGCGCGAGATGGTCTGGGCATCCACCGGCAGGCCCTGTCGATGCAGACAGCCGGTGATCAACTCGTCGGCCCCGAAGACCATCGGCGCCTCGGTCGTGACCGTTCGGGCCTCGTCGCCGGGCCGGCTGCTGCTGAGCAGGTCGTCGACCAGGGCGTCGACGATGTTCTTGTCGTAGCCGAACATCGCGGTCCTGACCCGGTGCCGCCGTCCTTCGCCATCCGTCTGGCGGATGGGCCACGAGTTCGGCCACAGCGTGCCGCCCACGTCGATCAGCGCGACCTCAAGGCGCCTCGCCAACGCCGATATCATCGCCTCCAATGTCTGGACTGCGGTGGTTGACGTCGGGCGAGTCGCATGGGCCGCAGCTGACGGTCGTCATCGAAGGTCTTCCTTCCGGCCTCGAGATCTCCGAGGACGACCTGCGCAAGGACCTCGCCCGCCGGCAGGGCGGCCATGGCCGCGGAGGCCGGCAGAAGATCGAGACCGATTTCGCGCGCATCGTCAGCGGCGTCCGAGGCGGGTTCACGATCGGGAGCCCCGTGACCCTGGTGCTCGAGAACAAGGACCACGTCAACTGGACCGCGCAGATGACCGCCTCGAAGGAAGGCTTCGAGCCGAAGGTCGTGACGCGCCTGCGTCCCGGCCACGCCGACCTGGCGGGCGCGCTGAAGTACGGTCACACCGACATTCGCAACGTGCTCGAGCGCTCGTCGGCGCGGGAGACCGCGACGCGCGTCGCCGCCGGCGGCGTGGCGCGGAAGTTGCTGCATCAGTTCGGCGTCGAGGTGCTGAGCTTCACGCAGTCCATCGGGACCATCGACATCGGCTTCGATGGCGTCGATCCGGATCTGCTCTCCGAAGGCGACATCGAGCTGTCGCCGGTGCGATGCCCCGATCCCGAGGCTTCAAAGCGGATGGTTTCGCTGATCGACGAGGTCGGCGAGCAAGGGGACACGCTCGGCGGAACGTTTCGGGTCATCGCGCGTGGACTGCCGCCGGGGCTCGGCAGCTACGTGCACTGGGATCGCAAGCTCGACGGCCGGCTCGCGCAGGCGGTGATGTCGATCAACGCGATCAAGGCGGTCGAGTTCGGCGCGGGATTCGAGGGAGCGGCTCGGCGGGGATCCGAATTCCACGACGAGATCGACTATGAGGAGGGACGCTTCCGGCACCTGACGAACCGCGCGGGTGGGATCACCGGGGGCGTGACCAACGGCGAGCCGATCGACCTGCGCGTCGCCATCAAACCGATCTCGACGATGAAGAAGCCGATGATGTCGATCGACCTGCGCACGAAGGAGAAGACGGAGGCGCACTACGAGCGAAGTGACGTGTGCGTCGTGCCGGCCGCAGGCGTCATCGGCGAGGCCGTGGTCGCACTGACGCTGGCCGACGCGTTTCTCGAGAAGTTCGGGGGCGACTCGATGCCTGAGCTCGAACGGAACTACCGTTCCTATATGGAGTCCATCGCGCAATAAGCAAGGTGATGTCGATGGCGCAAGCCATCGAACGTTTGGTACCGGACCGAGCCACTGTCGCGATGGGGACTGCTCTGGAAGCGCTCATTCCGTTCGCTGCGGGTCACGAGCTCATCCGGCAGAAGCGCCGGAACTTGAACCTGGTCGGCCCGATATCGGACGCCCTTTTCGATCAGCTGATCGGCGCCGGCTGCGTTGGTCGGGTCACGGCGGCATGGCTGGGCAACGTGTCCGAAGGCCTCGGTCACTGCTACCGGCGCGCATGCGAGCAAGCGATTCCGCACGCGATCGAGGTGCGAGACCACTCGAACTTCTCGATCTCGCTGGCGTTGTGGGCGGCGGCTTGGAGCGTGCCCTATCTACCGGCGCGCACTCTGCTCGGGAGCGACATCCTGCGCACCAATCCGGACGTCTCGGTCGCCGGCGACCTCGTTCACGTCAAGGCCGTACGTCCGGACGTCGCCATCGTCCACGTCCAGAGGGCCGACGCAGAGGGGCGCGCCCACGCATGGGGTCCGCTCGGGATCACCGAAGAGGCCGGCCTTGCGGCGGATCACGTGATCGTCACGTGCGAGGAGCTCGTCGACGCCGGAGTGACGCTTAGCGATCCGAACCGCATCGTGTTTCCGGAATCGAAGGTTGCCGCGGTTGTGCACGTACCGGGTGGAGCGCACCCAGCGCCCGTCCAGGGCTACTTCAAGCGGGACCACACGATGTATCGCGACTACGCGGAGCGGTCGCGGTCGCGCGAAGGGTTCGAAGAATGGCTGCGCGAATGGGTGCTCGACGTGCCCGACCGAGACGCCTACATGGAGCGCGTCGACGTCGAATCGCTGCGCATCAAGAATCACAGGCCATCCGTGCCCGCAGATTTCGGCGATGAGTGATTTCACGCCGCAGGAGATGATGGTCGCGGTCGCCTCGCGCGAGATCCGCGACGGCGACCTCGTGTTCGTCGGCATGCGCCTGCCGATTCTTGCCTATGCCGTCGCGCGCAACTCACATGCGCCGACTGCGCGCGGGCTCTTCGAGGTTGGTCTCATGCGCGACCAGCCCGCTTCCGCGTTTCTCGGCACGATGGGCGACCCGCCCAACGTGACGGGCGCGTTGTGGGCGACGCGCATGTCCAACGTAATGGCGCTGATGACCCAGGGCAACGTCGACCTCGGCTTCATCGGCGGTGCGGAGGTCGACCGGTTTGGCAACCTCAACACCTCCTACGTGGGTGATCCTTCGCGGCCGGCGGTCAAGCTGCCCGGCAGCGGAGGAGGCGCGGACATCGCCATCCTCAGCCGCCGCTGGGTGACATTGATGGCGCACGAGAAGCGCCGTCTCGTCGACCGCGTGTCGTTCGTGACTTCTCCGGGCTATGGCGATGGGACGCCTGGCTGGCGCAAGCGCAACGGCCTGCTCGGGGGAGGGCCGTCGGCCATCATCACCACGCTTGGCGTGTTTCGGTTTCGCGAAGGCGGGGGAGAGGCGATCCTCGAAAGCGTGCATCCCGGCCACACGGTCGACGAAGTGCGCGAGAACACCGGCTGGGATTTACACGTCTCTGATCGTGTAAGCGAAACGTCAGCGCCGACCGAACTCGAATTGACAGCGATCCGACAATTCGACCCCGAAGGTTTCTGGACGCGCTAGTTACACAAGCGTGACGCGGCGGCAACGAGGCGTTGACACCGCAAGCCGAATCTGAGCCTCACGGAATTTCGTTCGTGAGGAGAACAACATGAACCCCCTTGCAGCAGTCGCCGTCAAGACAGTTGGAGCCGCGGGTGTCGCCGCGCTCCTCAGCTTTGGAGCGGTGAGCGCCTTCGCCGCCTCGCCCTCGCCGTCGCCCAAGCCGACCGCCGGCACGACCCAGCCGTCGACCGACCGCCACGCCGACCGCCGCGCGATCCGTCGCGCCGTGATCGAGGGCGAGGCCGACGTCCTGGGAATCACTCCGCAAACGCTCGTCAAAGACCTCCGGTCCGGCCAGAAGGTCAGCGACCTCGCCAAGGACAAGGGCATGACCAAGGATCAGTTCGCGGCCAAGCTCGCGGCGAATCTCAAGCCGAGGCTTGAGCAGCTGGTGGACAACAAGGTGATCACCCAGGCGCAGGCCGACAAGGTCCTCGATCGGATTGCCAAGGGCTTCGTTCCCTTCTGGGATGGTATTCATCGCCGCAAGTAACGCTCGCGCGCGCGATTGGCCATCGAGATCTGCTTCCACTTGCGACGCTCGTCCTGGCGCAGGCGGGCGTCGCCTTTCATGGCCACGGCCCGCAGTTCGCGCAGCAGCTTGCGGTAGCTCGCGAAGCGATCCGCGTCCAGCTCGCCGCTGACGATCGCGTTGTTGACTGCGCAGCCGGGCTCGCTCTGGTGTGAGCAATCCGCGAAGCGGCACTGCAGCGCCAGCGCCTCGATGTCTTCGAACACTCCGGACAGGGCGTCCTCGCCCTGCCACAGCTGCGCCTCGCGCAGACCAGGCGTGTCGATGAGCATCCCGCCGCCGGGAAGGTGGATGAGCTGGCGATGACTCGTCATGTGCCGGCCTTCGCCCGAGCGGTGAATCTCGCGCGTGCGCATGACGTCGGCACCGACGAGCGCGTTGATCAATGTCGATTTGCCGACGCCCGACGGCCCGAGCAGAACGCCCGTCTTGCTTGGATTCAGCTGCGCGCGGACGTCGTCGATGCCCGCGCCCGTCACGACGCTGGTGACGATCACCGGCGCGGCCAACGCAGGCTCTTCGACACTGGTCACGAGATCGGACTTGGTGACGACGACAACCGGTGCCGCACCGCTCTGCCATGCGATCGTCAGATAGCGCTCGAGGCGCCGCTCGTTGACGTCGATGGCGGCCGCCACGACGAACGCGACGTCGATGTTGGCGGCGAGCACCTGCTCGCGCGTCTCCGCACCGGCGGCACGGCGCGAGAACACCGTGCGGCGCGGAAGCACCTCGACTATGAAGTCGCCATCGATGTGCACCCAGTCGCCGACCGCGGGGTCGCAGCGTCGCGCAGCAGCGCGGCGCGTCGAGTCACCGTCCTCGACGAGATAGTCCGCGCCAAAGTCGGCGATGACGCGGACCGGTATGCGGTCACTGAGCAACGCAGGTTCCTCCGGATGAAACAAAGAGCGGACATGTCGGTCCGCCAGGCCGGAGGTTTTAGAAGGACGCTCCGGAGGCGGCCGACGGCCGGAAAACGGTCAATGCAAGCTCGGTCATCAGACGCACCTCCTGTAAGAAATCCGCGCACGAAACATTACCACGCTCAGTCTTGGGGCGCTTCCCAGACAAGCTCGCTGAAATCGATCACCAGCTCGACGTCGATCTGCTTGACCTCCTCGGGAGGCTTGTCCGGCCACCGGACCTCGCCGCATCCCACACATACGACGTCGTTGAGCCATCGGTATCTCTCATGCGATGTGACGTGGAAAGCCGCGGTGACGATCTGTCGCATGCCCGTTGGATACGCGCGACCGTATCCCTGATAGTCGAAGTAGATGATGGCGCCGTCATCGGTTTCGATTGCGCCCTGGAAGTCAGGCACGAAAGTTAGATCCGTGCGCCGGCGCGGATGGTTAGCGCCGCGAAAGCGGCCCGCAAGCCGACCGGTGCAAGTGCCCTCCGCGAGAAAGAAGTGCTGTTCTTCCTTGCCCGCGGAACCGATGAGCTCGACCGCCCAGTCGGCCGGGTATCGAAACCGGACCGAGTAGAGCGGCTTCAGCTGCACCTACTCGCCCTTGAAGTCGGCCTTCCTCTTTTCTCCGAACGCCTTGATCCCTTCCTCGGCGTCCCTCGACACGAACACGCGCGTGATCGCCTCCCGTTCGATCGCAAGGCCGAGGTCGAGCGGCGAGCCGAAACCCATCTGCGCCGCGACCTTCGCGCGGCCGATGGCCTCGCTGGCTCCGTCGGCGATCGCGCCGGCATAAGCCTTCGCCTCGCGGAGGCAGACCTCGGCATCGTCGAACAGCCGATCGACGAGGCCGTATGCCTGCGCCTCGTCGGGCCCGAAAGTCGCGCCTCTCGCGATCAGGTCGATGCCTTTTGAAAGACCGACGAGGCGGGGAAGACGCTGCGTGCCACCGGTGCCCGGGAAGAGACCGAGGCTGGTTTCCGTCAGCCCCAAGCGGTAACCGCCCTTCGACGCGAAACGAAGGTCGCATGCGAGCGCGAGCTCGAGGCCTCCGCCGAGCGCGTGACCGGTAATGGCAGCGACGAAGACGAGCGGCGTGATCTCCATCTTCCGGAACACCTCGTTGCCGAGGAGCGCGGTCATCGACCGGCGCCGCGAAGATCCCGCGGCGAACGCCTTCAGATCCGCACCAGCGGAAAAGAACTTCTCGGAAGCGCTGCTGATGACCACCGCGCGCACATCTGCGTCGACCCTAACGTCGTCGATGGTGGATCCGAGCTCACGCAGGAACTCGTAGTCATACGCGTTGGCCGGCGGACGGTCGAGGACGATGACGCCGACGGCGCCCTCCTTCTCCAGCCTCACCGACATTTCCAACTAACCTTAACCAAGTACCGAATTCAACCAATCGACGGGGGTGAGAACCGCATGGCGACGATGATCATCGAAGGCGACCGGACCAAGGCCGCGTCCGGCAAGACGTACGAGGTCCGCAACCCGGCCACCGGCGAGGTCGTCGACGAGGTTCCCGCGGGCGGTCCTGCCGACGTCGACAAGGCTGCGCATGCCGCGGCCAAAGCCTTCCCCTCGTGGTCGAAGATGCCATCCAACCAGCGCCGCGAGATCCTGCACAAGGCGGCGCAGCACATGCTCTCCAAGGTCGAGGAGATCGCGCCCCTGCTGACCAAGGAGCAGGGCAAGACCATCCTCGAGTCGAGGCTGGAGGCGCGACGGTTCGGCGAGAACATCGGCTGGTTCGCGGACCTGGCGGACAAGATCCACGGTCAGTACGTCCGCCTGCCTGATCTGACGACGTACGGGCTCGTCGTGCGCAAGCCGATCGGTGTTTGCGGCGCCATCGTGCCCTGGAACTTTCCCCTGACGCTTGCCGCGAACAAGGTTGCGCCGGCGATCGCGGCAGGCAACACGGTCGTCTTGAAACCTGCGAGCACGACGCCGCTTGCGACACTCGCGTGCATCGAAGCGTTGATGGAAGGCGGCTTGCCCGAAGGAGTGGTCAACGTCGTCGTCGGTCAGGCGACGGGCGAGGCGATCGTCGGGCATCCCTTGATCAAGAAGATCGCGTTGACCGGCTCGACACCGACCGGCAAGCGCGTCATGGCGAAGGCGTCGGAGACGTTGAAGAAGGTGACTCTCGAGCTCGGTGGGAGCGATCCGTGCATCGTGCTGGACGACGCCGACCTCGAAGGCGCCGCGCGCGCGATCTCGGTCGGCCGTTTCTTCAACTGCGGCCAGCAGTGCCTTTCCACCAAGCGCCTTTACGTGCAAGAGCGCGCATACGACGGTCTGATGGAGAAGCTGATCGCGCGAGCTTCCAAGCTCAAGCCCGGAAACGGCCTCGACAAGGACTCGCGCATGGGTCCGATGCACAGCGAGACGCAGCGGGCGGAGGTCGAGGCGCAGATCAAAGACGCGACCGACCGCGGCGCCAAGGTGCTCTTCGGCGGCGGCAGGCCGAAGGGTTCGGAGTACGACAAGGGCTGGTTCATCGAGCCGACCATCGTCACCGACGTCCCCGACGGCGCGCGGATGTGGACGGAGGAGGTCTTCGGGCCCGCACTGCCCGTGCGCAAGGTGAAGGACCTCGACGAGGCGCTCAGCCTGGCGAACGATTCCCAGTACGGCCTTGGCTCGTCGATCTGGACCACCAACATGGCGGCCGCGCATCGCGCGGTGCTGGAGCTCGAAGCCGGCTATACGTGGGTCAACGCGCTCGTGGTCGCGCACGACGAGCTGCCGTTCGGCGGCACGAAGCAATCGGGCTTCGGCAAAGAGCACGGCGTCGAGGCCTTCATGCAGTACACCGAAGAGAAATCAGTTGTCTATGGCGGGATGTAGAAGAGCGGCGCGCTGTAACCGCAGGCGGTAACTTCGCGGTATGAAAGCCGCACTCATCGTCATCGGAATCCTGGTGGTCCTGATCGGCGGCGTCTTCGCCGGCCAGGGCCTGGGCTACATCCCCGGAAGCTTCATGACCGGAGACCGGACGTGGTTCTGGATCGGCTCGGGCATGATCGTCATCGGTGTGCTCGTGATCGTTGCGATGTTCAGCGTCTTCCGCCGTCAGTCGAGGGTCTGAATCGACTTCCAGTAGGACGAGAGTGGCTGCCTCGGCTGCGTGCAGATGAGCACCAGCCCGCCGTACTCATCGTTGTGGATGCCTCGGTTGTTCGTTATCGTCCCCACGTTCTGACACTGCGCGAAGTGCGCGTCCGCGAAGCTCTGATCGAACCCGACGAGGACGACCGTGCTCGGGTCCATGTTCCGCGGCGCCCAGTACCAGTAGGTGAGGTGCGGGCTGACCGCATTCGGTAACCCGAGCGCGGGACCGTAGTAATCGATGGCGCCGGCCTCGCCATAGTTCTGCGCCATCACTATCGCGCTCGCCTTCTCGTTCGCCGGCAGCGAGTCATAGGCCTTCGCGGTCGCTTGCGCGAGCTCACGCCAGCCGATCATGTCGGCGTAGTCCTTACGCGTCTTCCACAAGTTCTGGCGCACCATCGCCTGCGCATCGAGGACCGGGAGCCCGAGCGGGAGAATGACGAGTACCAGCACGATCGTGGCCGTGGCAAACGCGACCGCGGGCCACCGGGCGTGGATTCGGCCATCCAGCCAGACGGCGCCGGCTGCGTAGAGCGCCGGGTAAATCGGCGCGGGGTAGTACGACTTACCGCCGCTTGCAAAGAAGATCAGCTCGACGAACACCCCCACGTAGACGAGCGGTGCGAAGCGGCGGTCGCGGCGGAGAACGACCATGCCGGCGATCCCTGGCACGAGGAACAGCGGGTTGAACAGCAGCAGCTGCTGCACCCAGTACGCGATCGGCCCATCGGTGTGGCCGCGGTGCGACAGCGTGTACTGGACGCTGATCCAGTCGTGGGTGGATTGCCACACGAGGTTTGGCGCAAAGACCGCGATCGCGATCGCTGCGCCGATCCAGGGCCAGGGAGTCGCGAGAATCTCGCGCCGCGAGATGAGCAGCGCGAGAAAGATCGCGACCGGCAGCGCCGCGATCGTGAACTTCGTCTCGAGCCCGACGCCGATGACAAGCCCGAGTGCGATCCACGCGCGGCCACCGCCGTCGCGCAGGATCCGCGTAAAGACGAACAGGGCGATCGCCCACGTCATCTCGTCGAAGGCGACGGTCTGAAACATCAGCTGGCCGCCGATGAACATCGGCGACAGCAACGAGCCGAACGCCGCCCACGCCTGCGCGCGCGTGCCGGCGCCGAGCTCGCGTGCGATAAGCGCCGTCAGAACGATCACCACTGCGCCCGCGAGCGTGGGGAGGAGGCGCAGGGCGACCAGCGACCCGGGCGCGATCGCCTGGTCGAGCGCGGCGAGTAGCGGGACTACCGGCGGATAGTCGACGTAGCCGAAGTCGAGGTGCCTGGAAGACGCGAGGTAATAGAGCTCGTCACGGTGCCAGCCGTAGCGATCGGCAACCGACATCGTGCCGGCGACCTTGACCGCCGCGAAAAGCGCCAGCCACCTCCACGGGATAGGCGCGCGCACGCGCCCACGGTAAGGTTTCCGGCGACTTGTCTAGCGCGTGCCTACAAGACTCAGGCGGTTCTTCCGTTGATCCGGTCCCAGTGGCCCTGGCACTCGACGCACCGCGTAGCCGCCGGCTGGTAGCTCAGCCGCGCCTCGGGGATTCGCCTCCCGCAGCCCTCGCAGGTGCCATAGGTGCCCTCGCGCAGACGCTCGAGAGCCCTCTCGACCTGCTCCCGGTTCTGGTCGAGCAGGTGGATCAGGATGTCGCTGGTCTCGCGGTCCGACAGGGCCTGGGCGAGATCCGTCTCTTCCGGGATCCCCGTGATGACGCCGCCGGTCACATCGTTCAGCGGCCGGTGCAGCCCCGCCTCCTCGCCGCACTGCGCGGCCAGGAGCTCGAGCCGCCTCCGATCGGCTTCCAGCCTCTCCTCTGGAGCGCTTCCTTTCTTCTTCGCCGCCATTGCAAACCCCCCTCCAAACTAGTTACGGGCACCGGCCGCACGTGTTTTCGAAGGCAAAACGCATGCACTTACGCGCGTACCCGCCGCCACAATTAGTCGCCGAATGCCGTCCCCGCTGCCAATTCCCCCGAAAGTCCTGACCGCGGCGATGCTAGCGCTGCTCCTGGCCCTTTGCGTGAGCTGCCAGGCTGGCTCGACCCCCCGGTCCGTGCCTACCGTACCTCAGATCGGCGCCGATCTCAAGTGTTCATCTGGAGACCACGGCTACTCCGACGAGCAGCTTGGGTGGGGCTTCTGCTACCCGAGCTCCTGGAGGTACCAGGAGAAGGTCCAGGCCACGGACAGCCCGACGGGCGTCGATCTCACCTTCGAGATCACATGCCTGACCGACTGCAAGCCTCAGTGCCCGACCCCCGCCTCTGGGCAGCCCGCAACGTGTGCGCCGGAGCCCGGCCTCTTCGGCTTCATGATCGTGTCCACCTACGACCGCGCCGGCGCCTCCGACCTGAACGGCTGGCTTGCCACCAAGCTGCCCCGCGTGACCCGAGGCGATCCGATCGAGTGGGGGAACGCGCTTGAGGCGGCGCAGCTGTCGGACGGACGCCGCGTCGCCCTGACGCCTCACAACGTCGTGGTGCTCGACGTGCACCCGAGCCTGCTCGACCTCGATGGGGAGATGTCCTCCAGGCTCGGCACCTGGAAGTTCACCTACTAGCCCCGGCCCCTCCGGCGCCCTGCGGGCGCCACCTCCCCACTGCGTGGGGAGGACTTTTTAGCTCGGCCTTCGGAACAGGGACTGCATCTTGATCGCGAGTCCCATGTCGCCCTTGATCTTGAGCTTGCCCTGCATGAAGGCGGCCGTCCCGTCGAGCTTGCCGGTCATGATGTTGACCCAGTCGTGCGCGTCCGCGAGGAGCGTGAGGTTCGCAGGCTCCGGCGCGTCGCCTTTGCCGCTCTCGGCCTTGCCGTCGGCGATCTTGATCCACCATTTGCCGCCCTGATCCCCGCTCAGGTCGAACTGAATCGTCGCCTTGGTCGATCCCGCCTTCTCCGGAATGAGGAACTCGGGCATCGCCTCGACGATCTGGTCGGGGGTCATCTGGACTTCGGACATCGAAACCTCCTGAGCTTTCTGCTGCAGTTTTTAGTACGTTCCAGTACGGAACAGTACCCATCTTAGATACCGCGAGAATTCCATCGTGGCCGTAGAAGCTCTGACCGAGGTTGCAGGCGACGTTTTCGAGCTGCGCCTGCCCATTCCCTTCGAGGACGGGCTGGTCAACGTCTTCCTCTTCAGGGACGGCGACGAGGCCGATCTGCTCGACTGCGGCATGAACTCGGACGAGTCGGTCGAGATGATCCGGTCCGCCGTGCACCAGCTCGGCGCACGCAGGTTGCGCAGGCTGCTCACTACCCACATCCATCCGGACCACTACGGCGCCGCAGGCACGCTCGCGGGAGCGGGCCGCGCCGACCTATACATGCACCGCCTCGAGGTCCCGCTGGTGCATCCGCGCTACGTCGAGCTCGAGCAGCTTGTCGCGGAGGTGCGCCAGTACCTGCTGATCAACGGCGTGCCCGACGACGAGGCTGAGGTGTTGAGCAACTCGCAGCGGGCGTTGAGCCAGGTCGTGAAGCCTGCGGATCCCGCGGTGCAGCTCGACGGCGCGGAGGATGTCGACCTGGGGCGTCACAGGCTGCACGTCGAGTGGACGCCGGGCCATTCGCCCGGGCATGTTTGTCTCTTCGAAAAGAAGTCAGGCCTTCTCTTCGCCGGCGACCACATCCTTCCAGACCTTTCGCCGAACATCGGCCTGCATCCGCAGAGCACACCCGATCCGCTGCACGACTACCTCGACGGGCTGCGGCGCATGGTCGACCTGGAGCCGAGCCAGGTCATGCCGGCGCACGGCCGCCCATTCACCGAAGTTGCGGCCAGAGTGGACGCACTGACGCGTCACCACCGCCGGCGGTTCGACCAGATCCTCGAGATCGTCGACCGCCACGAGAAGTCGGGATGGCAGGTGGCGCTCGAGCTCTGGGGCCCCCGCCAGAACCTCTACGAGAAGCGGCTCGCTCTCCAGGAAGGCCTCGCGCACCTCCAGGCGCTGGCGGTCGACGGCCTCGTCGCGAAGACGGTCACGCCGGCGTCCGTGCGCTGGCGGAGGATTTGATGCCCAGCGGCACGAGCTCCGCCGTATAGCAGCCGACCCCGACCACGCCAGGGCCGGCGTGCGCGCCGACGACCGGACCCAACGGCTGGATCATCAGCGTGTCGCAGTGCGGCTCCAGCTCACGCGCAACGCGCTCCGCGTCAGCCTCCGCGTCGGCGTGTCCGACGATTACGCACAGACCTTTGCCGTCATCCATCTCGCGGGTCAGCTCGACCACGCGGTTGAGCGCGCGGTCGAACGTGCGGACACGCTCGAGTGGAGTGACGAGTCCGTCGCGAATGCACAAAACCGGTTTGACCTGGAGCACCGAACCGAGCATCGCGCTCGCCCGACCGATGCGGCCGCCGCGCCGTAAGAACTCGAGCGTTGCGACCGAGAAGTAAGTCTGCACGTGCTCGCGCATCTCGATCACGCGCTCGACGACCGCGGTGGCGTCGGCGCCACGGGTGATCATCTCCGATGCCGCAAGCGTGATGAGTCCGAGCGACATCGACACGAGCTGCGAGTCGACGACGTGCACCCGTTTCGGGTCGGTCATCTCTGCGCCCTGCACGGCGGACGCATAAGTGCCGCTCAACTTCTCCGAGATGTGAATGGAAATGACGTCGGAATGCTTTGACAGGAGCTCGGCGTAGGTCTCGGCAAATCTACCCGCGGCGGGCTGCGACGTCGTCGGATGCGTCGTCGCGTTGGGCAGCTTGCGATAGAACTCCGACGGCCGGATGTCGACGCCGTCGAGCAGCGATCGCCCTTCGAAGTTGAGCGTCAACGGCACGACCGTGATCGAACGGCCGCGGGTGAGCGATGTCGGCAGATCCGCGGTCGAGTCGGTGACGATGGCGACCGTCACGGGGTGATCTCGTCCGGCTGCGGGTCGGTTTCGCGACGATGTCCCCGGCGCCGAAAGATTCGTTCCTCCACCGGTTTGAGCGCGAAGAGCACGATCACGACGACCACGGTGACGAACAGCGCGAACGCGTAGTAGCCGAAGCCGACGGCCATGCCGAGTGACGCGGCAACCCAGATGGAGGCGGCGGTCGTCAGCCCGCGGACGGCCTCGCCCTGGCGCAGGATGCTCCCCGCGCCAAGGAAGCCGACGCCCGTGACGACCTGCGCGGCGATGCGCGTCGGGTCGACGATCCTCGGGAAATCCGGAATCAGGCCGAGGCCGGTGAATATGCACGAACCTGCGCTGATCAATGCCATGGTGCGAAGCCCCGCCGCATGGCCGCGGAATTCGCGTTCGCCCCCGATGCAGAGGCCGATCAGGAGGGCGACTACGACGCGGAGAGCGAGGTCGTACTCGCCGTGGAGCGGCGTCTTCTAGCCCCGGCCGGGCCGTCCTCCGGGCGCCGCGCCGCCGCCGCCGGGTTCGTCCTTGGCACCCGGCTCGTCGGGAAGCTCCGGGAGGTCCAGGCTGTTCACGAAGTCGCGGAAAACCGCGAGTCGTTCTTCGTCCACGACCGCGCTCTCCGCCTTGTCCTTCTCGCCGTCGAGTTCGTCGGCTTCGGGGATGATGCCCGCGGTCTCCATCACCTCGGTGGCGACGAAGATGGGGCATTCGACCCGCACCGCAAGCGCGATCGCGTCGGAAGGCCGAGCATCGAAGTCGAGGTCCCTGCCGTCTTGCTTGACGTACAGGCGCGCGTAGTAGACCTGGTCGGCAAGTCGCGTCACAACGATGCGCTTGACGCTGATGCCGAGGTCGGCAAACGCGGTGGCCATCAGATCGTGCGTGAGCGGACGGCCGAGTGTGTTGCCTGAGATCTTGGTCGCGATCGCCTGAGCTTCGAAGGAACCGATCCAGATCGGCAGGTAACGGTCGGCTTCCTTCTCTTTGAGGATCACGAGATGTTGAGCCGTCGGCATGTGGATACGGATGCTGTCGACGGACACCTCGATGAGGTTCTTCATCCTCGAGTCCATTCTAGCCCTGGGGTCTTCAAGGTCCTGCTATTTGAACGCGCGAGCCCTCGACAGGGTGTCGAACCGTGCTAGGTAGACTCCGATCGTGCCGAAAGGTCGACGTGGGCGCCTCATCCTGATCGACGCCCACAGCCTCATCTACCGCGCTTTTTTCGCGCTGCCGCCGATGAGCACTTCGGATGGTCGCGTCACCAACGCGGTGTACGGGTTCACGTCGATGCTCGCCATCGTGCTCGCGTCGCGACCCGAGTTCGCGATCGCGGCGTTCGACCTCGGCAAGCCGACGTTCCGCTCCAAGGAGTACCAGGAATACAAGGCAGGGCGTCGGGCGATGCCGGAGGACCTTCGGCCGCAGATGGAGATGGTGCGTGAGGTTCTCGGCGCGTTTTCGATTCCGATCTACGGCGTCGAGGGATTCGAGGCCGACGACGTCATCGGCACGCTCGCGCGCATCGCCGAGGAACGCGGCCACTCGGTGACGATCGTGTCGGGCGACCTGGACTGCCTGCAGCTCGTCACCGAGTCGGTCGAAGCGTTGGTTCCGCGCCGCGGCATCACCGACACGTTCGTGTACGGCCCGGATCAGGTCCGCCAGCGCTACGGCTTCGAGCCCCCGCAGCTCGTCGACTTCAAGGCGCTGCGCGGCGACACCTCCGACAACATCCCGGGCGTGCCGGGAGTGGGGGACAAGACGGCGGCAAAGCTCGTCCAGGATTACGGCACGATCGATGCGCTTCTCGACCGCGTGGGCGACCTGCCCGAAGGCCGGCTCAAGACATCGCTCACCGGGAACGCCGACAAGGTTCGGCTCGGCAAGCGCATGGTGACGATCGTCAAGGACGTGCCGGTCGAGCTCGAGCTCGAGAAGGCTCGCTGGACTCGTTATGACTACGACACCGCACGGCGCGTCTTCGACCACCTCGAGTTCCGCCAGCTGCTGAGCCGGTTTCCGCCGCCCGACCAGGTGCCTGTGCAGCCGAGCCTCGCGTTCGAGCCGGCGCCGCGCCCCGCGGGGCTCGAAATCGTCACGGATCCTGTACAGGCGGCGGGCCTCCTGGACGGCTCGAGCGACGTCGGGGTGTTCGCATTTTCCGAAGGCGCCGGCCGTGGCGCTCGGATTTCGGGCCTGGGCGTCTCGACCGGCTCGAGAACCTTCTACGTCGCTGAGCCCGAGGCGATGGACGCGGTCGCCTCGACCCTCAGCGGGCGGCCGATCGCCGGCCACGACGCCAAGGAGACGGAGCTCGCTCTGCGTTCACTCGGAGGCGGCCGGCGGGAGTGGGCGTTCAGCACGTTCCTCGCCGCTTACCTGCTGGGTGCGGGTTCGCGCGACCCGCGTCTCGAAGACCTCGCCCGCGAGTTTCTCGGGATTGAGCTCGTGGGCGTCGAGCAGCTGCTCGGGACCGGGCGCGCGGCGCGCAGGCCGTCCGCGGTGCCGGAGAACGAAGCCGCCGACTTTGCGGCCCGCCGCGCGGAGGCGATTCTCAATCTGCGGCCGCGTCTCGAGGCGGAGATGCGCAACCTCGGCGTCGACTACCTCTTCCACGAGATCGAGCTTCCCCTTGCGGGCGTGCTCGCCGACATGGAGTCCGAGGGCGTCGCCATCGACGTGCCCTATCTCAAGCAGATGCAGGACGAGCTCGGTTCCCAGCTGGCGGCGATCGAGTCCGAGGTCGAGCAGGTCGCGGGCCAGAAATTCAACCTCAACGCTCCGCAGCAGCTGGCCAAGGTGTTGTTCGAAGACCTTCGTCTGCCCGTCGGCAAACGCACGCGGACGGGGTACTCGACCGACGCCGACACGCTCGAAGCGTTGCGCGAGAAGCACCCGATCGTCGGCCTGATCCTCGAATACCGACAGCTCTCGAAATTGAAGTCGACGTACGTCGACGCGCTTCCGCAGCTGGTCGATCCGTTGAGCGGACGGGTGCACACGTCCTTCGGCCAGGCGAGCACTGCGACGGGTCGGCTCGCGTCCTCCAACCCCAACTTGATGAACATCCCGATCCGCACCGAGCTCGGCCAGCGGATCCGTCGCGCCTTCAAGGCGGGCCGTCCGGACCATGTCATGGTCTCGGCCGACTACTCGCAGATCGAGCTGCGCATCGCCGCGCACCTCAGCGGCGATCCGAAATTGCTCGAAGCGTTCGCCGCGGGCCAGGACATCCACACGGCAACCGCATCGGCGGTTTTCAAGGTGCCTTTCGAGTCCGTGAGCCCCGACCAGCGACGCCTGGCGAAGGTCGCCAACTTCGGATCCATCTACGGGCAGGGCGAGTACGGCCTGTCGCAGCAGCTCGGCATCACCGGTGACGTCGCGCGGGAGTTTCTCGCTCAGTACTGGTCGACGTACGCGCGGCTTCGCGAGTACCTCGACGATGTGCGCAGCAAGGCGCGCGAAGAAGGGCTCGTCATCAGTGCGACCGGCCGCCGCCGCGCGATTCCGGATCTGCGCTCACCGAACTTTCAGCTGCGCAGCGCCGCAGAACGGATGGCCATCAACTTTCCGATGCAGTCGCTCGCCGCCGACATCATCAAGATCGCGATGGTGCGCCTGCATCGTGAGATCGAAGCCGATGAGATCGAGGGCCGCATGCTGCTCCAGGTGCACGACGAGCTTCTCTTCGAGGTGCCTCAGGGTGAGGTCGATCAGTTCGCGGAGAAGGTGCCGCGGATCATGACGGGCGCCTACGAGCTCGACACTGGGATCGAGGTCGAGATGAAGGTCGGGCCGAACTGGGCCGACATGAAGAAGCTCGCGGTCGTCCGCGCCTGAGAGATGCCTGAGCTTCCAGAGGTCGAGACGATCGTCGCGGACCTGCGGCCGCATCTGGTCGGCCGGACGATCGAACGCGCTGAGCTCGTATTTCCGACGATCGTCCGTCACCCCGAGCCGGAGGAGTTCGTCGACGCCATCGTGGGCTTGCGCATCGAGTCGGTCGGGCGTCGAGGGAAGTACATCCTCATCCACCTTTCAGGAGACCTCCTTCTAGTCGTGCATCTAGGCATGACCGGCCAGTTGAGGCTCGTCGACTCGGTCACACCGCTCGCCAAGCACACCCACGCCGTCTTCTTTCTGGATGACGGCCTGCAGCTGCGCTATCGCGATCCACGGCGCTTCGGCCGTTTGCTGTTCGGCACGGAGAGTGCGCTGCTCGACGCGAAGAAGATGCCTCGGCTCGGCCCCGAGCCGATCGATCCCGACTTCGCCGCCGAGGAGCTTTATCGCCGTCTGCGCAGACGCAACGCGCCGCTGAAGGCGGTGCTGCTGGACCAGAAGGCGATCGCAGGCGTGGGCAACATCTACGCCGACGAGTCGCTGCACCGTGCGCGGCTAAGACCCGATCGCATCGCCGGCACTGTGAGCAAGAGATCGGCTCAGCGGCTGCATGAGGCGATGCGCGAATCACTTCGAGTCGCAATCGCGAATCGAGGGAGCTCCGTCGACACGTATCGCGACGCGTGGGGCGAGCTCGGTGGCCAGCAGGAAAAGCTGCTCGTCTATGGACGTGGCGGCGAGCCTTGCTTCACGTGCGGCCGTCCGCTTCGCGCCGTGCGCATCGCCGGTCGCACCACCGTCTTCTGCACCCGTTGTCAGCGGTAGCGGCGCCAACAGAGTCCATCGCCGGATCTTCGGCGCCCATGCAGCCGATCTGCGTTGTTGCGTCCTGCGCTTCTCGTCACCCCCGCGCAACCACGGCGCGGGGACCCCAGGAGGTATGCGCTCGCTGCGATGCTCGGCCGCGCCTAGCATCTCGGCCGCCTGGGCACCGAATCTCTCGCCGAGGTCTCCGTTGGCGTCGCTAACTCCGCGATTCTTCGGGATCGCGATTCTCGGCGCGGCGTTCATCGCTTTGACGCTCGCGATCAGTGCCGGTCTTTTCACGGCGCTCGACCATCAGGTCGCCTCAGCGATGCACGACGTTTGGCAGCCGCGACTCCATGGAGCTTTCCAGGCTGTGGCCGAGCTGGGCGGCGTCGAGCTGACGACGATACTTCTCGCCGGCCTCGCCTTCTATCTGTGGCAGGAGGGATTCGGCACCGATGCGCTGGCGGTGCTTGTCTTCGTAGCGGCCGAAGCGTTCGAGGCCTTCTACCGGTACAGCTTTTATCACCCCGGTCCTCCACGCTCCATCTCGCAGGCCGACGGACCGAGCATCAGCGAGCTCCTGGGCCGAAGTCTTGGAGGCAACAGCTTTCCAAGCGGTCACATGCTGCGCACCGTCATCACGTACGGCCTCATCGCCTTCGTGATCAGACGCCTCTCGCCATCACCGCGCGTGCGAATGCTCGCTGTGATCGGAGCCGTCGCCATCATCGTGCTGATGGCGTTCGACCGCCTCTACCTCGACGTGCACTGGGAATCGGACGTCGTCGGCGGACTGCTGCTGGGAGCCATCGCCCTGCTTGCGGGCACGGTCTGGCTCGACCGGCCTCGCAGACCGCGAAGACCCCAGAATTAACGGGTGGAAGAAAAGGCGGTTCTCATCCTCGTCACGGCCGGCGCCCGTGACGATGCGGAGCGAATCGGCGAGGGACTCGTCGTCGAGCGCCTCGCCGCGTGCTGCAACGTCATTCCGACGGTCGCGTCCTTCTATTTCTGGGAGAACCAGCTGCGGCGCGATCACGAGGCGCTGCTGCTCGTCAAGACGCTCGAGTCGCTCACGCCGGCGGTGGAGGAGTACATCCGCTCGCACCATACGTACGAGCTTCCGGAGATCATCCAGGTGCCGATCGAAGGGGGATCATCGGCCTACCTGAACTGGCTGGAGCAGCAAGTAGCCAAACCGAGCCGCTGACCGTTAACTCAACACTTAGACTGCGGAAGGAAAGGAGGGCGGGGTGGCCACAGTCGTGCAAGAGCCCAGTGAGTCCAGCGGCTCCAAGCGCCGCGGGCGTCGCGCGCGCCGCAATGCGCGGGAGGCCGGCGAAGCTCTGCACAACGGCACGAACGGCGGTTCCGAGGTGACCGAGCTGATCGGCGTTCGTCCGGACGAACTGCCCTCCATCGCTTCCCAGACGGTCGATCGTCCGGACGATCTCCCGCAACCGGACGCCGAGTCTCACCCGGAGCCGGTCGACGAGTTCCGCGACCTCCTGGGGCAGGCCGTCGGCCTGCGGCTCGACGCCGTCTCGCGTGAATTCGGCGGCCGCGACGAGATGCACGTCGCGGCGCTGCGCAACGTGACCCTCGACATCGGGCCCGCAGAGTTCGTCGCGATCGTCGGGCCGAGCGGCTGCGGCAAGAGCACGCTGCTGTCGTTGATGGGCGGCCTCGACCGGCCCACCACCGGCCATGTCTACGGCGCCGGGCTGCCGCTGGGCGAGCTGCCCGACCGCGAGCTCTCCGACTACCGCCTGCAGCGCGTCAGCACCATCTTCCAGACCTTCAACCTCATCCACTCGATGACGGCGGAGGACAACGTCGCGCTGCCCCTGACGCTGGCGGGCGTCGAGCCCGAGCTGCGCCTCAAGCGCGCACGGCATCTCCTCGCGCTCGTCGGCCTCGAGCAGCGCGCGCGAACGCGCGTCGGGCGGCTCTCGGGTGGAGAGCAGCAGAAGGTGGCCGTCGCGCGGGCGCTCGCCAACCGGCCCGGTTTGATCCTCGCGGACGAGCCGACCGGCAGCCTCGACTCCGCCGCCGGAGAGGGTGTGCTCGCTCTGCTCGAGGACCTGAACCGGCGCGGCGCCACCGTCGTGCTCGTCACCCACGATCCCGAAGTTGCGCGGCGCGCGCGCCGCGTCGTGCGCATGATCGACGGCCGCGCCATCGAGCTCGAGTCGGGCAAGCCGACCGTGCGCAGCCAGGAGCCTCTCGACCCCGCGCCGAGGATGCACTGGCGCGACTCGCTGAAGGTCGGCCTCGGCAGCGCCGGACGGCGGCCGCTGCGCACGGTCCTGACCACGACCGGTGTCGCCATCGGCATCGCAGCATTGAGCCTCATCGGCGCGCTCGCCGGTGGATTGCAGCAGGCGCTTGACGCCCCGGCGCTGGCGACGAGCCAGGTCCATCAGGTCGCCGTCTATCCGGTGGCGGACGCGACAGCGCCCGCGCTCGACGCCGCGACGTTGACAACGCTCGCCCGATTGCCCCACGTGCGCGCGGCCTGGGGACAGATCGGGATGAGCGGGACCTTCAGCGCGGCATCGACCATCGGGGTGAAACCGCCCGCCGTTCCGCCCGCCGGCGACCTCGTCTCGCTGCCGCCGCTCGGATCGTCGAGCACGCTCCCTGCGCTGGCCGCGGGCCGCATGCCGAGCTCGGACAAGGCGACCGAGCTGCTCCTCACCGACAGTGAGGCGCGAAGCCTTGGTTTCGTATCGCCCACCGGTGCCGTCGGCACTCAGGTCAAGTTCAACGCGACGTCGGGCGCGCTGAGCCCTTCGCTGACGAAGAACCAGGTGACGCAGCCGAGCACGATCGCATTTCTGGTCGTCGGGATCGTCTCGTCCGACTACATGCCGGCGGGCGCGCCGGGCGCGCTTGCGCCGAACGGCGTGATGCGGTCCTACTGGTCGACCGTCGCGACCGCGAACAGCTGGAAGGGCGGCGAGTACTCGAGCATCACGCTGCTCGCTGACTCGGGGCTTGCAGTGGGCACGCTGCGCTCCAACGTCGATGCGCTTGGTTTTCAGACGCAGACGTTCGGCGATCAGTTCCGGAACTTCGAGGACCTGCTCGGCAAGCTGCGGTTCGCTCTCCTCGGCCTCGCGATCGTCGCGCTCCTGCTCGCGTGTCTCGGGATCGCCAACACGATGTACACGGCGGTGCTCGAGCGCACAAAGGAGATAGGCGTCCTCAAAGCCCTCGGAGCGCGCTCGCGCGACGTGATGCTGCTGTTCCTCGTCGAGGCGACGGGCATCGGACTGGCGGGTGGGTTGATCGGCGCGCTCGTCGCGGTCGGGCTCGCCCGGCTGGGCAACGCCGCCGTCGACCGGCTGACGCAGTCGATCAGCAGTGCGGGCTTCGACGTCTTTCAGACCGACGTGCCCGTGGTGCTGGTCGCAGTCGTTCTCGCGGTCGTGCTCAGCAGCGTGAGCGGTCTCCTACCGGCGCTGCGTGCGGCGGTCCAAGACCCGTCCCGCGCGCTTCGCTACGAGTAAGCCACCCCGCGCGTTAGTCCGGACTATCGCACGGTCTGCGCGCCGGGAATCGGCCGTTAGTCCGGACTATCGTCAAGTGGCGTGAGGATCTCGACCTATCCGCTGATCGACGCCGACGACGCGGCCACCACCGTGCTCGAGCACACGCCCATCCTGGGCGTCGAGCATGTCGACTTGGCGGATTGCCTCGGTCGTGTGCTAGCGGAGGATCTCCTCGCCGGCGCGCCGCTGCCTCCGTTTCCATCCAGCGCGGTCGACGGGTATGCGGTGCGTGCGTCCGACGCCGGCAAGACGCTGCGCGTCCTCGGTGAATCCGCGGCCGGACGACCGTTCGACGGCGCCATCTCCGCAGGCACGGCGGCCCGCGTCCTGACCGGCGGCGTGGTCCCGCACGGCGCGGACGTCGTCGTCATGGTGGAGGAGGTGCAGCTCGCGGCCGGCACCGTGACCGTGCCGGCGGGGCTCAACGCCGGAACCAACTTTCACAAAGTCGGTGATGACTTGAAGCCGGGCGATCGGATCCTATCCGCGGGCGCTCACCTAGGCGCCGCGGAGATCGGCATCGCCGCCGCCACCGGCCGCGCGCGATTACCCGTGCGGCGCCGGCCCCGGGTCGCGCTCATGTCGACCGGCGACGAGCTGGTGGAGGTGGGGAAGACGCCGCGTCCTGGCCAGATTCCCGACTCCAATCGCTGGGCGCTTCTCGCGGCGCTGCGTGAGGCGGGCGCGGACGTCCACCTCTTGGGTATCGCCCCAGACGAGCCCGAGCCTTTGCGCGCTCTCGTGCTCGAGGCGCTCCATTCGGCAGACGTGCTCGTCACTTCGGGCGGCGTGTCGGTGGGAACGCACGACCTCGTCAAGCCGCTGCTCGAATCGCTTGGCACGGTGCACGTCGGTCGGGTGAAGCTCAAGCCGGGAAAGCCGTTCACCTTCGCGACCCTGAGAGAAGGCAAGGTGGCGTTCGGACTACCTGGCTTTCCTGTTTCGTCGCTGGTGACGTTCGAGGTCTTCGTCCGCCCGGCACTGCGAAAGATGCAGGGCTTTGCGTCGCTGCGCCGCCCGACGTTGCCCGTGCGTCTTGACTACGACGCGCGGGCCACACCCGACAGGACCGAGTACCAGCGCGTCACATTGAGGCGCGAGGGGCAAGACCTGGTCGCCGAGACGACCGGTTCTCAGTCCTCCTCGCGCCTGATGTCATTGGCGGGCGCGCACGCTCTGGTGCGCGTGCCCGCCGGGGGTGATGGACTCAGCAGAGGATCGATCGTGGAAGCCCTGATCCTCGCCTTGCCCTAGTCGATTACCAGCTCCGCTTTCCGCTGACGTCTTCGGATTCGCGCTCCCGCTCGCGGTCGGCGTCGCTGCCGTTCGTCAGGTCTTCCTTGACGTCGCGGGCATCGCGGCGCAACTTGTCGCCCGTCTGCTCCGCCTTGCCCTTCATCTCTTCTGACTTGTCTCCGGTCATCTTGCCTTTCAGCTCGTCGACCTTGCCTTTGATCTCGTCTTTCACACGCACACCTCCTCAGGAAAAAAGGGTCCTACTGGGGTAACGCGACGGGTCCCCGAGGGACTGGCTTCGAACGTTTGTGCGCCTTAGAATGAATAGGCCCATGCCCAGCCCATTTCGTGTCGACGCACCCTTCAAGCCGGCGGGAGACCAGCCGCAGGCCATCGCGCAGCTCGTCGAGGGCATCGGCGCGGGCCTTTCCCAGCAGGTCCTCGCCGGCGTGACGGGCAGCGGCAAGACCAACGTCATGGCGTGGGTGGTCGAGCAGATGCAGCGGCCGGTGCTCGTGCTCAGCCCGAACAAAACGCTCGCGGCTCAGCTGTGCGCCGAGTTCCGCCGCCTGCTGCCCAACAACGCGGTCGAGTACTTCGTCAGCTACTACGACTACTACCAGCCCGAGGCGTACATCGCCCGCACCGACACCTACATCGAGAAGGACTCGAGCCGCAACGAGGATATCGACCGCATGCGCCACTCGACAACGCAATCCCTGCTCACGCGACGCGACGTGCTGGTCGTGGCGAGCGTGAGCTGCATCTACGGCATCGGGTCGGTCGAGGACTACATGGGCGAGTCGCTGCACATCGAGCAAGGCCAGTCCGTGAGGCGTGAAGTCTTCTTGCGCAAGCTCACCGAGATGCTGTACGAGCGCAACGACTACGACCTGGCACGGCTTCGGTTCCGCGTGCGTGGCGACGTGGTCGACGTCGTGCCCGCGAACGAGGAGAAGGTTTTCCGGGTCGAGTTCTTCGGGGACGAGATCGAGCGAATCCAGGAGCTCGACGCCGTGACCGGCGAGATCCTCGGCGCCCGCCCCGAATTCACGATCTACCCCGCATCGCACTACGTAACGCCGGCGGACAAGCTCCGCCTCGCGATGCACGACATCGAGGTCGAGCTCGAAGAACGGTGCAAGTGGTTCGAAGACCACGGACGGCTCCTCGAGGCGCAGCGGCTGCGTCAGCGGACGAACTTCGACCTCGAGATGCTGCGGGAGACCGGCACCTGTGCCGGCATCGAGAACTACTCGCTGCACCTGACGCGGCGCAAGCCGGGTGACGCGCCGTACACGTTGATGGACTTCCTGCCCGACGACACGCTGATCTTCGTCGACGAGTCGCACGTCGCCGTTCCGCAGATCGGAGGCATGCTCGGCGGCGACCGCTCGCGCAAGGCCGCTCTCGTCGAATACGGCTTTCGCCTCCCGAGCGCGTTCGACAACCGCCCGCTCAGCTTCGAGGAGTGGGAGGAGCGCGCGCAGAACGTCGTCTACGTGTCGGCGACTCCGGGTCCTTACGAGATGCGGCGCACGCAGCGCACCGTCGAGATGATCGTCCGTCCGACCGGGCTCGTCGATCCGACCGTCGAGGTGCGGCCGACGGAGGGGCAGATCGACGACCTTCTGGCGGAAGTCCGCAAGCGCGCCGAGATGGGACAGCGCTCGCTGGTCACGACGTTGACGAAGCGATTCGCGGAAGACCTCGCGGACTACTTGCGTGAGTACGGCGTCAAGGTCCGCTATCTCCACTCGGAGCTCGACGCGATGCAGCGCATCGAGGTGCTGACGGCGCTGCGCACGGGTGAGGTCGACGTCGTCGTCGGCATCAACTTGCTGCGCGAGGGACTCGACCTTCCTGAGGTCGCGTTCATCGGGATACTCGACGCCGACAAAGAGGGCTACCTTCGCGCGTACCGGTCGTTCATCCAGATCATCGGTCGCGCGGCGCGCAACGTCGAAGGCCACGTCGTGATGTACGCGGACTCGATAACCGACTCGATGCGCCAGGCGCTGGATGAAACGGAGCGGAGGCGCGCGAAGCAGATGGCGTACAACGCCGAGCACGGAATCACGCCCGAGACGGTGAAGAAGGCGATCTATGCGCTGGAGATCAACGAGAACGACCTGCAGGCCGACGCCATCGAGATCATGGCCGGTGCGGGCGTGCCGCGCGAGGACCTGATCGCGATCGTGCGGGATCTCGAGAAGGAGATGCGCCGGCTGTCGAAGGAGCTGCAGTTCGAGGACGCCGCGCGTGTGCGCGACCGCATCATCGCGCTTCGCCGCCGGCTCTCAGGCGAAGCCGTGTCCACTGAAAAGGAAGACGACGCGGACGTCGCCATGGCGATCGCTGCCGCACCGAAGCAGAAGACGATGGTTCGCAACTGGAGGAAGTCCCGACGCGGACCCTAGTCGCGATCGACTATCGACTTCATCAAAGACAGGACTCGCCTTCGCGACCCGCGCAGGACGGGAAGGTTGGCGAGGCCGATCAGGCGCACGATCAGCTCGGTCGTCTCGTCTATCACCTCGAGCGTTCGCAGGCGACCGGGGGACTTGTCGAAGATCCAGAAGTAGAGGATCCCCATCTGGTAGAGCCACAACGTCAGCGGCAGCATCTCCGCCACGTCAGCCGGGACGCGCGCGTCGGATCCGCTCACGACCTCGCCGTAGAGCGCGACGACCTCGTCGCGCAGCGGCTTGGCCGCGGCGCCGAAGGGATTGAGCGGGCTGGCCGGATTGGCGACCGTGCTGAAGATCGACCCCGCGACGGCGTGGAACGGCTCGCAGGTGACGATGACTGCCCGCATGGTTCCGCGCAGGCGCGCCGCGAGGTCATGCTCACGCGCAAGGAGCGGCTTGATCGCCTCGGCGTGGAGATCGTGGGTGTGGCGGTAGAACTCGAGCACGAGATGCTCTTTGGAGGGGAAGTAGTGGTACGAGCTGCCAAGCGACACGCCGGCCCGGTCGGCGATCGCCCGCATCGTGGTGGCTTCGTAGCCACGCTCCTGGAACAGGTCGAGGGCGGCCCCCAGAATGACCGCCCTCGAGGTTTCGCCGCGCCGGGTTTTGGGTGCCGCGATCGCCAAGACCTTCTAGGCTCCGGGCGCGGGGACGTACGGGTTGTAGTTGGGAGGCGGGGGAGGGGTCTTCTTGTCGCGCCGGCGGATCGAGCGAAGCGTGAACACGTTGCTGAAGTGCATGAAGCCGAGCACGAGCAAGACGACGCCGATTCGCGTGACGGTCTGCTTGAGCATGTCGGGCCAGTCGCCCGGCGTGCCGCCGGTGTTGATGAGGATCGCGGCCGCACCAAAGTTGACGAGGTAGAAGCCCACGACGAGGAGGTGGTTCACGGAGTCGGCCAGGCCGTCCTCCTTGAACACCGAGACCAGGAACGGCCGCCCGTTGCGGTACAGCGTGTTACCGACCCAGATGGTCAGTGCGGCGCTGGCCACTATGTAGATCGCGTAGTCGACGAGTCGGAGATCCATCTTCATCACCCCAGTTCAGTTAATTTGAACATGTTCAAGTTAGAGCCTAGAAGGGGCTAGACCGAATGTCAAGACTTTCTGAACATGTTCAATTTCGGAACTGGGCTCGCGCCCAGGCGCTCCTGACCGCGCCGCCGCAGGGCTGGATGGAAACCCTGGGCGCCCGCATCACTGAAGCGGCACCGGGCCGTGTCGTGCTCGAGCTCGAGGCCGGTCCTCAGCACCGCCACGGCGGCGGGGTGGTCCAGGGAGGCGTGATCACCCAGATCGCGGACGCTGCGATGGGGATGTCGCTCGCGACGTTGCAGCCGGACGGCACGTGGAACACCACGATCGAGCTGAAGATCAACTTCGTCCGTCCCGCCGTCGCCGGCCGGCTTCGAGCCGTCGGAAAGGTGATCGAGATGGGCGAGACGCTGCTCTTCAGCGAGGCCGACGTCTTCGACGACCGCGCTCGGCTGATAGCGCGGGCATCCTCTACCTGCATGCCCGTGCCGGAGGGCCAGGGCCGTGAGTAGGGCCTCAGAGCTGGCCGAGGCCTCCATGCAGAAGGAGGCGGGGGAGGGCGCGGCGATGTTCGACCTGAAGCTCAGCTATGTCTCGACCGATGACGTTGCGGACGAATTGAAGGCGACCTCACGTATCGTCCATGCGGGCCGTCGCACGATCGTCACCGACTGCCGCATCGAAACCACCGACGGACGCCTCGTCGCCACCGCGAGCGGGACGTTTGCCGTAACCAGAGAGAAGGAATAGCTACAGGTTCGAATGCCGACTGACCAGATAACGATCCGTGGCGCGCGCGAGCACAACCTCAAGAACGTCACGCTCTCCATCCCAAGGGACAAGCTTGTCGTCTTCACCGGCCTGAGCGGTTCGGGCAAGTCGTCGCTCGCCTTCGACACCATCTACGCCGAGGGGCAGCGGCGCTACGTCGAGTCGCTGTCGGCGTATGCGCGGCAGTTCCTCGGCCAGATGGAGAAGCCCGACGTCGACATCATCGAGGGCCTTTCGCCGGCGATCTCGATCGACCAGAAGGGCACTTCCAAGAACCCGCGCTCGACGGTCGGCACTGTCACCGAGGTCTACGACTACCTACGGCTTCTCTACGCGCGCATAGGCCATCCGCACTGCCCTGTGTGCGGACGCGAGGTGCGCCGGCAGACGGTCGAGCAGATGGCCGACCACGTCGAGCGGCTGCCGAAGGGGACGCGCGTGATGGTGCTCGGCCCGGTGGTCAAGGGGCGCAAGGGCGAGTACCGCTCGCTGATCGACGACATCCGCAAGTCGGGCTTCGTCCGCGTGCGTGTCGACGGCAGCCTCTACGAGATCGGCGAATCGATCCCGATGGACAAGAACAAGAAGCACGACGTGCAGGTCGTCGTCGACCGCATCGTCGTCGGACCCGAGCAGCGGACGCGATTGGTCGACTCGATCGAGACCGCGGCAAGGCTCGGCAGCGGCTCGGTGATCATCGCGCCCGTTGATGGCGGCGAAGAGCTGCAGATGTCTCAGGACTACGCGTGCCCGTACGACGGGACGAGCGTGCCGGAGCCGGAGCCGCGCAACTTCTCGTTCAACAACCCGCACGGCGCGTGCCCGGTGTGCACCGGCATCGGATCGCAGCTCGTGGTCGACGGCGATCTCGTCGTCCCGGATCCATCGTTGTCGCTGCACGACGGCGCGATCGCGGCCTGGAGCAAGTCGCAGTTCTTCTATCCCGAGCTTCTCGAGTCGGTCAGCAAGTACTTCGGCATCGACATGGACAAGCCGTGGTCGAAGCTGCCCAAGCAGCAGCGCGACCTCCTCCTCAACGGCACGGGCGAGAAGAAGATCCGCTTCGGCTACAAGAACCAGTACGGGCACTCGCGGTGGTACGAGGCGCCGTTCGAAGGCGTGATCGCAAACCTGCAGCGGCGGTACGAGGAGACGCAGTCCGAGTATCTGAAGGCCGAGCTCGAGCGCTACATGTCGGACAAGCCCTGCCCCGCGTGCAAGGGCCGGCGGTTGAAGCCGGAGTCCCTGGCGGTGACGGTTGCCGACCGCAACATCTCCGAGGTCACCGAGCTCTCGGTCAGCGCCGCGATCGCGTTCGTCGACAAGCTCGACCTCACCGAGCGCGAGCAGCTCATCGCCCGCGGAATCCTCAAAGAGATCCGCGAGCGCTTGCAGTTCATGATCGACGTCGGCCTCGACTACCTCACGATCGAGCGCGCGGCCAACACGTTGAGCGGCGGCGAATCACAGCGCATCCGCCTCGCGACCCAGATCGGGTCGAAGCTGATGGGCGTGCTCTACATCCTCGACGAGCCGTCGATCGGCCTGCACCAGCGGGACAACGAGAAGCTGCTTGCCACGCTGGCCCGCCTGCGCTCGCTGGGCAACACCCTGATCGTCGTCGAGCACGACGAGGAGACGATCCGCGCGGCCGACCAC
>DASTIX010000094.1:0-7188 GCA_035717165.1 Candidatus Dormiibacterota bacterium | reverse complement strand
CAAACGACCCCGCCATTCCCAGCCACATCGCCAGTGCGGATTCGATAGGCACGCTACGGCCTCTCCGGCTGCTCGGGAGGGTGGTGAGTCGTCATTCCCAATACCGCCCCTCTGGCGGCGAGGGGCGGTGGCTAGTCATTGCTCGAACACGCCAACGAGAATCATGCCAAACGACTGTGCCGAATATGGCGGCATACGGTCTCCACACTCTGCGAGCCGCAGGGTCTGGCAGCCACGGGACGGGCACGCGGATTCAAAAGAGGTCATCAGGTTGGCCATCCAGGCCCCACTCGGACAGTGAGCGGTTGCCCGGCTTACTCGATTACGCATTCCACCGGGGCGAATACCGACGACGCTGAGGACGGCGACCTATGAGCAACGAACGTGCCGAAACCGGCCGGCGCGAGCTCGTGGACCGAGACGGTGCAGTGCTCGGTGAACTGCAGGATTTGCCTGTCGGCGATTCGTACCGACGGAATGTCGACCTTGGCTTCAATCGCAGCTTCCGGCTGGTTCCGACCCCGGAATTCCAGAAGCACCGCCTGCTGTTCGACAGGTTCCGGCTCTCGGGGTTCGACCATGTCGGCCTCAAACGCGAAATCCGGGAGAACTATCGAATCAGGGAGCCGGACGGTCGGGAGTGGCGGCCGATGATCTTCGTTCTTGAGATCGACTTGCGCGGCAAGGTCCGAGGCGGCCCCTCCCTCACGGGCTGATCAACCGCACCGCACTAACGGGAGCTCGCGAACCAAGCCGCAGTTGCGGCCAGAACGAAGGTCACCAGGATTGCCAGGCAGCCGTAAGCAACACAACCGCTTATTCCGACGTCGGCCACACGAGACGCGCCTGTGGACTGACGATTGCGGAATCGGTGCCAGTTCAGGATCGGCGATTCACCGAATCGCTATCGGTTTCGGCCGCTTGGCAATGTATTCGAGTAAGGCAACAACAGGCCACAAACCGAACAGCACGACCACCAAGATTGCGCCGCCAACCAGCCACTCGACCATCTCGCGGCGAATCGTAGGCTGCAAGCCCAGACGTACCCAGCTGGCAATTCGGCCAGGCCGTTCGCGTATCGCACCGCTGAGAGCTCCTCGACTGCAGAAATGCAGTGCTCATCCGGCCGCTGTCTAACTCTTTGGATAGCTTTGCCGCCGCCGCTGCCCGACCCGCCGCCTGGCGCTTGATAAGTTCTCGCTCAACGACCCCTTGGGAGCAGAGGTGTGAGGACTTGGTGGCTACCGATCCGGCTGGGGCGAGATTGACCATCGACTTGCAGGAAATCTCCGTAGGGGCCCGCCGCGGCCGCGCGCCTACCCCCGCGCGCCGCGGCTCCGCCCTATGGGCGTACGAAGGTTCGACTGCGCAGAAGAAGCTGGCGAACCGCGAGGTCATGGTTCTGCGGCTGGTTGCGTCGGGCCTCTCGAACAAAGAGATCGCGCGCCAGCTCGGAATCAGTCACAAGACGGTGCGCAACCACATGAGCGCGGTCTTCTTCAAGCTCGGGGTCAACAACCGCACCCAAGCCGTGCTCTACGCGGTGCGTTCGGGATTCTTCAGCGTCTGATCGATCAGCACGTGATGTGCAGGATCGCGTTCGTCTCGGCAGCGGCGTGATTTAGCAGGTCGATGGCCCTTTTCGTCTTCACGACAGTCAGCTCGACGTCTCGGCGACGAGCTTCGTCGCGGACGGCTGCCATCACGGGCAGCGCACCGTCGGCGCCGGTTCCAATGACGAGGTGTTTGCACTTCCAGGGGATCTTCTCGTCAACCGACAGGGGCGTGTGGCCGAACTCGTCTCGGTACCGCTTCGATGGTTTCTTGTTGCGCAGCCGGACCTGACCGCGGTCGATCACGACGTCCCGCTCGAAAGTCTGTCCGTCGATCCTGACCGATCCGAACGAGAACTTGTTGATGGTCACGATGCTTCGATTCTGTACTGAATTTGTCTAGGTTTTCGAACTGACTGCCGTCTGCCCAGTGCTCCGGGGCGGCAAGCTTGAGGAACTCACAGCTCTGCGGCCGTCCGGTCTTCGAGCGGGGACCGGGCGGCCAATCTCAGTAGCCAGACCCAATAACATCCGCTTGTGACCATCGCCGTCTTCGGCGACGCGCTTCTCAACCCCGCGACCGGCGAGACCGCGCGCGAGGCAGTCGTCGTGATCGAGGGCGGCCGCGTCACGCGAGCGGGCAAACGCGACAGCGTCGCCGTTCCGCGTGACTCCGACACGATCGATGCGAGTGGCCTCACCCTTCTGCCCGGACTGATCGACTGCCACGTCCATCTCACCAGCCTCGGGGAGGGACTCGATTTCTCGCGCGAGTTGACCACGCCGCCGACGCTCGAGCTCATGCGTGCGGTCCGCGCCGCGAAGCGCACGCTCGATGCTGGCTTCACCGCGGTCCGAGATGCGTCCGGCTCGCCGGCCGGCGTGCGGATGGCGATCGACAACGGCTACTTCCCCGGACCGCGGATGTTCGTCACGGTCACCGCGCTCAGCCAGACCGGCGGCCACACCGACTCGCATTTCATGTGTGGGGCGGATCTCGACATCCCACTTCCGGACCGTCCGCACGCGGTCGTGGACGGCGTCGAGAACATGAGGCTGCGCGTGCGCGAGGTCATCCGGGCCGGCGCGGACTGGATCAAGCTCTGCACGTCAGGCGGAGTGCTGTCGCCCGGCGATCAGCCGCACCACTCGGCGCTCACGCTCGACGAGATCAAAGCCGCCGTGGAAGAGGCGCGGGTGCAGGGCCGGAAGGTCATGGCGCATGCCCAGGCGAACGCCGGCATCAAGAACGCCCTGAAGGCGGGCGTCGCGACCATCGAGCACGGCATATGGCTCGACGGCGACGCTATCGAGATGATGCTGGACGGCCACAACGCGCTCATCCCCACGCTCGTGGCGCCGCATTGGGTGATTCGCCACGCCGAGGCGGGGAAGATGCCTTCTTACGCGATCGCCAAGGCGAAGGCGGTGATCGGCGATCACAAGGAGAGCATCAAGCAGGCGATCGAGTCGGGCGTGCAGATCGCCTTCGGCACCGACACCGGCGTCGGACCTCACGGCACCAACGGCGAAGAGTTCCTGCTGATGCATGAGCTCGGCATGGAGCCGATCGACTGCATTCGCGCCGCGACCTCGGTCGCAGCCGAAACGATCGGGATGAAGGGCGTGGGCAGCCTCGATGCCGGCTCGTGGGGCGATTTGATCGGCGTTCCCGGCGATCCCGTCGCGAACCTCGAGCTCCTTGCCAAGCCGGAGAACATCAAGCTGGTCGTGAAAGACGGCGAGGTCGTCAAGCGATGAGGCTCGACTGGGCGCTGCTCGCCAACGCCGCCGAGGCGCCGCCGAACGGTCTCGTGTACATACTCGGCGCGGGTTTCGACACGCTGATCCGCGATCAGTTCCCGACGCCCTTTGGCGGTGTGATCGTGCTGCGCCTGCAGACGACTCGCCTGGAGACCGAGCGACCGCACAAAGTCGAGGTGCACTGCACCGACGAAGACGGCAAACCGTTCGTGCCGCAACCCATCGTGGTCAATCTGCCGCCGCGACAGGTGCCGGCGGATTATCCGCACGGCTGGGACCTGTCGGCGAGCATCGTCATCAACCTCACGTCGGTGCCGATCACCCAGCCGGGCTTCTACAACTTCGAGATTCTCATCGACGATCAGCAGGTGCGGACGCTTCCGTTTCGAGCTGTCAAGGCAGCGGCGGTTCACACGGTTTGACCGCCGCGTTCACCAACTTCATCGCCTCTTATGGCCTCGTCGCCGTGTTCGTGCTCATGGTCTGCGAGAGCTGCGGCCTTCCGTTTCCCAGCGAGGTGATCATGCCGACGGCCGGGCTGCTCGCCGCGACCGCCAACGTCCAGGGCGGCCTTGCCGCCGTGATCGTCGTCGGGGCGTTCGCCAACCTCGTCGGATCGCTGATCGCCTACGGCCTCGCCGCCCGGTTTGGAGAGCCGCTGCTGCTCGGTCCCGGGCGCTACTTGGGCATTCGACGTCACCACCTCGAGCTCGCTGACGGCTGGTTCCGGCGCTGGGGTCTGCTTGCGGTGCTCATCGGCAGGGTGCTGCCCGTGGTGCGCACGTACATCTCGTTCCCCGCCGGCCTCGCCCGCGTCGACCTTCCGAAGTTCTCGATCCTCACGTTTGTCGGCGCGCTGCCCTGGTGCGCCGCGCTGGCGCTCGCGGGCTACCTGCTGGGAGAGAACTACCAGCGCATCAGCGGCGTCGTCGAGAAAGTCGCGATCGTGGTCGCGCTACTTGTCGTGGCGGTGGTCGTCGCCTGGTACATCCGAGGTCGTGAACCGCGCAGCCGCGAAGTGTGAGATGTCGCGGCCGGTCTTGCTGTCGAGAACGAGGTCTGCCGCGATGTCACCGATGACCGGACCGAACTTGAACCCGTGACCTGAGCAAGCGCTGATCACCACGATACGTCGATCTTCGGGCGCGAAGTCGATGACGAAATCGTGGTCGGGAGTGTTCGTGTACATGCATGTCAGCGTCCGGCGCACGTGACCGCTGACGCCGCGCAGGTAGGTCGCCGCCATCAAGCGCAGCGGATCGATGTCAGCGTCGCCGACCTGACGGTTGATGTGGTCGGGGTCGGTGTTCGCGCCGTCGTGATGACGGCCGACTTTGACCGATGCGCCGTCCAGGGCGGGGAACCCGTACACGTCGCCGAACTGCTCGGTCTGGCGGATGAACACCGGGAATACATCCGGAGCGAACCACTTCGCGTCTTTCGCGATCGAGAGCCAGGCGTGCACCTGCCTTTCGACTTTCAGCGGAATCCACGGTATGAGCTCGGGTGTCCACGGCCCCGCCGCCACGACGACTGCGTCGAACTCGCGCAGCAGCTGATCCGGTTTGTCGATGCGATGCTCCCGGCGCACGTCGGGCACCTGCGCGAGCATCGCCGTCACCGCACCTTCGGGATTCAGGATGCCGGCCTGGCGATCGAGCACGGCGACGTCTCCATCACGTGGCGAATGGCCGGGATAGCGCTTGCGCAGCTCGGGCGCTGAAAGAACGTCGATCTCGAGGCCGTGCTGCCGCGCGGACTCCTGCGCCCCGACGACGGCCTCGGAATCCGAGCGGCCGATGTAGAGCGCGCCGGTCATGGTCAGCAGACGCTCGCCGCCGATCGACTCGAGCTCGCGCCACAGCTCGAACGATTCGCGGAGAAGCGGTACGTAGAACGCCCCCTCGAAGTACGCCGTGCGGATGATCCGTGAGTCGCCAAACGACGATCCGTGCGTGTGAGGCGGGGAGAAGCGGTCGAAGCAGACGACTTCAGCGCCACGCTTGGCCAGCCTCCAGGAAGTGGCGGCGCCCATGACGCCGCCCCCAACGACCGCGACTTTCAAATCAGTCCGGTGTTATACGCGCGATCGGCTGGCCCGGCACGACCAGGTCGCCGACGTCGAGCAAGAGAGCCTCGACGGTTCCGGCCATCGGAGACGGAATCTCGGCGTTGACCTTGTCGGTGTGCGCTTCCATCAGCGTCTCGCCTTCGGCGACATGCTCGCCCTGCTCCTTGCTCCATGCGCCGACGGTGATCTCCTCGGCGCCCTGCAGGTCAGGCATGACGATCTCCTGGGCATCAGCCGCCACGCACCTATTGTGTGAGTTTCGTGGAGCGAGAGCGGCCGGACTGGGCCTGGTACGCGCAGTCGTCGGAACAGATTGCGGCCGGGCGGCTCGATGACGCGGAAGCGACCATCGCCCGGGCGCTCGATGCGGGACACCTGTGGCGCGTCTCCCTCTTGCTCACACCTGCGCTGGCATCACTGCGGGGAAGAGATCGATTCGAGGTATTGACCGCTGAAGCCCGCCGTCGCGTCGAGGCGCGCAACCTCCAACCGCTAGTGCTGACGGCCATGCCGGCGAACGCGAGCCCGGTCGCGCCGCTGGTTCTGACGCTCCACGGGGCCACCGGCAACGCCGTCAGCGAGCTCGGGGCCTGGCGACGCGCGACCGAGCTCGGCTGGATCGTCGCAGCCGGACAATCCTCCCAACCCGCGACCGCCGACGGGTACTGCTGGGATCCGCCGCGGGAGCGCGTCGGGCGCGACCTGAGGGAGATAGCGCGTGCGCTCCCGCCCCACGGCCGTGTCGTGCTTTCAGGCTTCAGTCAGGGGGCGTGGGTGGCACTGAATGCGGCGCTCAGCGCGGATCTGATCGTGGCGGGTTCGGTCGTCATGATCGCTCCGTTTGCCGGACCGGATCCGAACCTACCAGGCGGATGGCGACGCCTCAACGTGACCATCCTGATCGGAGAAAGAGATCCTTCTCTCGCGCCCGTCGAGCTGCTGGCCAAGCAGTTGAGACAGCGGGAGCATCACGTGGAGCTCGAGGTCATTCCCAGCCTCGGCCACACGTATCCGCCCGATTTCAACGAGCGGCTGCCGGCGCTCCTCAGGCCATCGACACGACGTCGAGGAGCTCCGAGTCCCAGTAGTCCACGCGACCCTCGGGCATGAACAACACGCGGCCCGGCTCGAGCGCCTCGACGAACTCTGGGTCGTGGCTGACGATGACCATCGTCCCGGGCCACTCCGCCAGCGCGCGAGCCACACCGGTGCGCGACGGCGGGTCGAGGTTGTTGGTCGGCTCGTCGAGGAGGAGCAGGTTGTGTCGCCCCGCCACGAGCTGTGCCAGCGCAAGCTTGGTCTTTTCACCGCCCGACAGCGTGCCCGCGTCCTGGCGTGCGATGTCGCCCGTGAGCGCAAACATTCCGAGCAGAGCGCGCAGGACGCGCTCCTCGGCGTCCGACTGCTCGCGCATGTGGGCCAGCACGGTCACGCCGGCACGGATGCCTTCGTGCTCCTGCGCGTAGTAGCCGAGCGAGACCTCGTGACCGAGTGCGACCGTGCCGAGTTCGGCTTCGAGTTCGCCGATGATCGTGCGTAACAGCGTCGTCTTGCCGGCACCGTTCAGCCCGAGGACGAGCAATCGTTCGCCGCGACCGTCGTCGAACGTCACGTCTTCGAACACCGTCTTCGGACCGAAGGCCTTGGCGAGATCGACGACTTCGAGCACGGTGCGGCCCGCGTGCGGTGGATCGGGCAGCTTGACGCGCATGGTGCGTTCGCGCGGGCCGACCTCGATCTTTTGCGACGTCATCCGGTCGACGCGCTTGTCGAGCGACTTCGCGATGCGCGCTCGCTTCT
>DASTIX010000093.1:0-3045 GCA_035717165.1 Candidatus Dormiibacterota bacterium | reverse complement strand
TCCTTCGTCGTGAACGGTGTCGCCTGCGCGACCAGCGTCACCGACGCGGACGGCACGAACACGCCCGCGGCGAAGATGCCGACGAGGACCAGCGTCACGGCGGTCACGTAAAGCAGGAAGCGGCCCGGCTTGAGCTCGGTCGCCGTCTTGGTGACCAGCCGGGTCGGCGCCGCAACTCCGACGTGAGTCGTGGGCGCGACCTCGCGCCGCTGCCACCATTTGCGAACGGCGGGCGGCGCCTCAGCCTCGGAGGGGATGCCCTCGCCCTGCGGACCGACCGCCCCGTACACGGGAAATCCGGTCTCCGAAGCCATCTTCTGGACCGCGGGGTCGTCGCAGACGACGGTGACCCGCTTGCCCAGCCGGGCCGAATAGTTGCGCAGAAGCTGGAAGTTGAACCGGCTCTGGCCGATGCGCGAGCGCATCGGGAGGACGAGCATCGTGTCCTCGCCGTGGTAGCGGCGAAGTCGCTCTACGAGCTCCGGGATCTCCTCTTCGGTTTCGACGTAAATCGGGTTCGTTGCCATGGCGTTTATGAGTCTCCTGCGGGTCTGGTCAGACTTTTATAGCCGACAGGACCCGTCTCATGACGGTGTTGACCGTGTCGCGCTCCTCGGCTTCAGTTCGGAGGGCATGGTTCGCCAGGCCCATCGGGGCGATGTCCTGGGGGCTTGTCAGCTGGCCGGTGGAGTCGCTCAGGTTGCGGACATCCGCCGGCACGAGGTGCCGGACCCGAGGCTCTCGGGGGAAGGGCAGGCCGGCCGCCCAGTTGTTCTTGACCATCTCGGTGGTGAGCTCAGGCAGGAGGCTCCCGCCTCCGCAGAGATAGATGCTCGTGGGCAGCCGCTCCCCGCGCGAGAGCTCCTTGATGCTCAGCGCCAGACCCTGGAGCAGGACCTCGGCGTCGGCGCCGAGCAGCTCCGACACCTGTCGCTGCTGGTCCGGCGAGAGAAGGCCCTCGGAGTGCCGCAGCTTTCGTGCTTCGGCCTCCTCGTAGCTCAAACCAAACGCGAGAGCGAGGCGGCGCGTGAATGCGCGGCCCCCGAGGTTGAACATGCGAGTTCCCTCGACGCCGCCATCTCGGATCAAGGCCACGTCGGTCGTTCCGCCGCCGACGTCGACGAAGATGCCACCCTCGGCCCAGATCTCTTCGTTGGCGCATGCGCGCGCGAGGGCATAAGGCTGCGCGACGGCTGCCGCAAGCTCAAGATCGAGCTCCCGCACCACGGATTCGACCGCATCGATGTGCGTCATCGGCGCGAACGTGTTGAAGACCGTCACCTCGAGGTTCTTGCCCGTGAATCCGACCGGATTCGTGACGGGGTATCCATCGACGCGCACGTTCGTGATCGCGGAGTGCACGAGGCGCGCCTCGAGCTGTCCGTAGCTGCGCTCCATCTCCAGCAGGTGCTGCGCCTCACGCAGCGCGCGGCGCTGAACCATCTGCAGCATCGTCGACATCTCGCTCGAGCGCACTCGCGACTTCGAGTTCTCGCGCGGGTAGGCGATGGTCGACGAGAAGCCTTTGATCAGCTCGCCGGCGATCCCGACGACCACTTGACCCGGCACCGTCTTCGCCATGTCCTCGGCGGCCTCGAGCGCGCGGTTGCAGGACACGATGACGGACTCGAGGTCCGCGATCGCGCCGCCTGACATCGCGGCGGGCGCCTGAGGCTCCCTCCCCACTCCGAGCACCTCGCCGTCGGGGCCTTCGCGGCGGACGACGAGGACCTTGATCAGGTCGGTGCCGATGTCGAGGACGGTGAAATGGCGGTAGTAGTCGCTGCGCTTGCGGAGGAACTTGAATTTGGTCACTTCAATGCTTCTTCGAGGCGCTTGAAAGCCTCGTCGGCGGAGACCGTCAGGGTGCCGGTGACGAGATGCGCCGGCCCGCCCCCCTTGCCGAACAGCTCTTTGAGGCGGTTGGCATCGTACTGGCTGGTCAGGTCCTTGGACACCTTGATGACAAACTTGTCTTTGGCGACGACGGTTACGATCCCCGACTTCACCTTCTCCAGGTAGCGGTCGGCGTAGGACTTCAACTCGTCGACGCTCGACGCGTCCACCGTTTCAGCCACGTAGTCGATCTTTCCGTGCTTGACCTCGATGCCGTCGCGCCCGATGCGCTCGTGGCGGAGGCGTTCCCGTTCGCGCTCGAGCTCTTTGACCTGCGCTCGCAGCGCCTGCACGCGGTCGGAAAGCTGGTCGGGGCCGGTGTTAAACGAGCGCGCGAGGTCGGTCAGCAGCTCGCGATCTTTGCGGACCAGCTCGTCCGCGGCTTCGCCGACGACCATGTCGAGACGTCGCAACCCCGAGCCGATGCTCGACTCGGAAACGACAACTGCGGTACCGATGTCCGCGGTGTTCTTGACGTGCGTGCCACCGCACAGCTCGCAGGTCCAATCACCGAAGCAAACGACGCGCACGACGTCGCCGTACTTCTCCTCGAAGAGATGCATCGCACCCTGCGCAACCGCTTCTTTGTACGGCTTCTGGCTTTCGTGAAACGGCAGTCCTTCGCGCACCTTCTCGTTGATCCGGCGATTGATGCGAGTGAGCTCTTCTTTGGTGATCGCACGGTTCAGCGGAATGTCGAACGTCGTGTGGTCGGGCCCGACCCACGAACCCGTCTGTACGACCTGCTCGCCGAGCGTTTCGCGCCGCGCCTTGTGCAGAAGATGGGTGGCCGAGTGATGACGCATGATTTGACGTCGCCGCTTCTCATCGACGGCTGCGGTCGCTTTTTCACCGACGTGCACCGACCCGTTGATGACCGTGCCGATGTGTGAGATGGAACCTTCTGACGGCTTTTGCGTGTCATCCACCTCTACGAGGCCGTCAAGTGTCGTGATGATGCCGGTGTCTCCGATTTGACCCCCGGACTCGGCATAAAAGGGCGTTCGCTCGAGCGATATCTCGACTAGGTCTCCCGCCTGCGCACTCTTGGCTTCGTCGCCGTTGACGCGGATCTGAGTGATCACCGAGTCGGAATTCAGCTCCGTGTACCCGGTGAACTCAGATTTCGGATATTCCCCGCCGCGGATC
>DASTIX010000092.1:0-2118 GCA_035717165.1 Candidatus Dormiibacterota bacterium | reverse complement strand
GCGGAGGGCGCTTCATCGATCATCCTCCAACGCGCCGACGAGCTCGAGTTCATCCATCCGTTGGCGCGCGCAGCCATCTATCACTCTGCTTCCCCGGCTGAGCGCCGGGCCGCTCACCGAGCTCTTGCAGGTGTGCTATCGAGCGCTGAAGATGCGGACCGTCGCGCCTGGCATTTGGCCGGCGCGGCCGCGGGCTGGGACGCCGATGCGGCTGACGCGCTTGAGTCGGCGGCCCGACGTGCTCGCGAGTCCTCTGGCTACGCCGCGGCGGCTGGCGCGTGGGCCGAGTCGGCGCGGCTCACCGAATCGGAAGAGCTGCGCGCGGCGCGGTATCTGCACGCGGCCGGAAGCGCCTGGCTTGCTGGTCAGGCCGATCAGGCGGAGGAGTCGCTCAGGGCTGCCCGCAAGTTGGCCAGCCCCGCGCTCCAACTGGAGATCGACATCCTGGCAGGGCATATCGCGATGCGGCGCGGCGCGCTGCTCGAGGGCTACCACACACTCGTCGCCGCCGCCGAGACCGTCGAACCGCGCGACCGGCTGAAGGCGATCCGCATCCTCGCCGACGCCTCCGTCTCGACTTACGGGGCCGGCAACCCGACGGTGATGCTTCCCGCAGCCCAGCACGCGATCGACATGATCCAGCCTGGAGACCCGCCCGACGTGGCCATCGCCGCCCACGTCGCCTATGGAGCGCTCGCCATCATGGCCGGCCGCGGTAGCGACGGCCCCAAGCATCTGCACGAAACCGTTCCACTGTTCGAGCGGATGGCCCTCGACACCCGGGACCCCCTGCTCGTCCTGTGCGCCGGTGTGACGGGCCTTTTCCTGCGTGAGGCTCAGGCGGGCCGCGACCTGCTCGACCGCGCCCTGGTCGAGGCACGCGAGCACGCGCCGACCGCTGCCCTTCCAGTCGTTGTTTTCTTCCTTGGCCGCGACGCATTTGCGACCAACCGGTGGCCTCTGGCACGCGCTCTCTACGAGGAAGCGATGCGGCTCGCCCGCGAGACGGCGCAAGACGCGTGGCTCGCGGGGCCAGTCTCAGGATTGGCTTGGCTCGACGCGCTGGAAGGACGCGCCGACGACTGCCGACGCAACGCGGCCGAGGGCCTGCAACTTTCCACGAGGCTTGGCCTTGCCCTCTTCCGGGCGTGGGCGATGATCGCGATCGGCATGCTCGAGCTCGGCCTCGGGAGGCCCGAGCAGGCCCTGCAACACCTATCCGGATGCGCAGCCTACTTGCGTGAGAACTCGCTGACAGACCCAGACCTGTCACCGGCGCCGGACATCGTCGATGCGCTGGTCAGGTTGGGCCGCACTGACGAGGCGCGAGAAGTGTCGCGGTCGTATCAGCTGGCCGCCGAGGCCAAAGGTCAGCCCTTTTCGCTGGCGCGCGCGGCTCGCGCGCTTGCTCTCGTCGCCGGCGACGGAGAATTCGCGTCCCATTTCCAAGCTGCGCTGCGCCACCACGAATCGACATCAGACACTTTCGAGCAAGCTCGGACACAGCTCTATTTCGGCGAACGGCTCCGCCGCGTGCGCAAGCGCGTCGAGGCGCGTAAGCAGCTGCACGCGGCGCTCAAAGCGTTCGACGAGCTGGGCGCCGCGCCATGGGGCGAGCGCGCGATGAGCGAACTGCAGGCGAGCGGCGAGACGGCGCGCGTGCGCGACGAAAGCCACCGTCTACAGCTCACGCCGCAAGAGCTGCAAATCGCGCTGACGCTGGCCGAGGGGACGACCACGCGCGAAGCGGCGGCCCGGCTGTACCTCAGTCCGAAGACGGTCGAATACCACTTGCGACACGTGTACGAGAAACTCGAGATCCGCTCGCGCGAGGAACTCCGCGCGGCCCTGTCAGCGCATGCGCGACCGAACACAGCGCACAAGACGCTTATGTTCACCGACCTGACCGGTTCCACGCCTCTGGTGGAGGCAATCGGCGACACGGCGTGGCACGACCTGAGCTCGTGGCTCGATGGGGAGCTGCGCAGGTGCTTCGCAGAGCATCACGGCCGCGAGATCGATCATGCAGGAGACGGTTTTTTCGTCATCTTCGATGCGGCGAAAGATGCGATCGACTGCGCAGTCACGATTCAACGGCGTCTTTCCTCGCACCGCCGC
>DASTIX010000091.1:0-35662 GCA_035717165.1 Candidatus Dormiibacterota bacterium | reverse complement strand
TGCGCATGAGGTTCCGAGACGAGGTTCAACCCTCCCTCAAGCGGCGCTCAAACCCGCACGGGTCGGCGTGCCGGAAGCGGGCTACGATCAGCTAATGGCCCAGAATCCGCCTCCGGCCAAGCCAAATCCGCGTGCCAAGGGACCCCAAAACCAGCCGCCGACGATGCTGGCGCCGCTCAGGACCTGGCGATTCTGGATCGTGCTCGGCGTCCTCCTTCTGCTGAACATCGTCATCACGCAGTTCTTCACCGGCCAGCCACCCACGGTGACGATCTCTTACAACACGTTCCTGGCCCAGGTCAGCGAGGGCAACGTGACGAGCATCACCGCAACCGGTGAATCCATCACCGGTGACACCAAGAAGCCTGTCGCCGATTCCCAGTCCGGCACGACCTCGACGAAGTTCCAGACTCAGCGCCCGGCGTTCGCCACCGACGATCTCCAGACGCTGCTCCTCAAGAACAACGTCGTGATCAACGCCAAGGACCCCAACGCTTCCACCCCCCTGTGGCAGACGCTGCTGTTCAGCTTTGGTCCGACGATCCTGCTGGTGCTGGGGTTCCTCTACCTCTCGCGGCGCGCCGCCGGAGGAGGGGCGGGCGGCATCCTGGGCAGCTTCGGCCAGAGCCGCGCTCGCCTCTACGACGCGGAGCGACCGGCGACGACCTTCGCCGACGTGGCGGGAATCGATGAGGTCAAGGCCGATCTCCAGGAGATCGTCGACTTCCTGAAGGAGCCGCAGAAGTACACCAAGCTCGGCGGCGCCGCGCCGAAGGGCGTGCTCCTCATCGGCGCTCCCGGAACCGGCAAGACGCTGCTCGCGCGCGCGGTCGCCGGCGAGGCCGGAGTGCCGTTCTTCAGCATCGCCGGCTCGGAGTTCGTCGAGGCGATAGTCGGCGTCGGCGCGGCCCGCGTGCGCGACCTCTTCGCCAAGGCGCGCGCCGCGGCTCCGGCCATCATCTTCATCGACGAGATAGACGCCATCGGGCGGAGCCGCTCGGCAGCGCTCCGGGTCGGCGGCAACGACGAGCAGGAGCAGACGCTCAACCAGATCCTGACCGAGATGGATGGGTTCGACTCGCGCGAGGGCGTGATCGTGCTCGCTGCCACCAACCGCGCCGACGTCCTCGACCAGGCGCTCCTGCGGCCAGGCCGGTTCGACCGCCGGATCACGGTGCAAGCGCCCGACCGCCGCGGTCGCGCCGCGATCCTGCGCATCCATACGCGGAACGTGCCTCTCGCGCCTGATGTCGACCTCGACGAGATCGCTTCGTCGACGCCCGGTCTTGTGGGCGCCGACCTGAAGAACCTCGTGAACGAAGCCGCGCTGACCGCCGCGCGCAAAGGCGAGACGAATGTGACGGCCGCCGATTTCCAGGACGCCATCGAAAAGACGTTGCTCGGCAGCGAGCGCAAGCTTCTGCTGAGTGCCGCCGATCGCGAACGCATCGCGTATCACGAGTCGGGCCACGCGCTTCTCGGGCTGCTCGTGCCCGGAGCCGACCCGGTGAGGAAGGTGACGATCGTTCCGCGGGGCATGGCCCTGGGCGTGACGCTGCAGAGTCCCGTCGACGACCGCTTCAACTACGGCGAGGACTACCTCCGCGCCCGCATGGTCGGCGCGCTGGGCGGGCGCGCCGCCGAACGACTGGTCTATGGGATCGTTACCACAGGTGCGGAGAACGACCTGCAGCAGGTGACGAGGATCGCGCACGAGATGGTGGTGCGCTGGGGCATGAGCGCGAAGGTCGGCCCGCTGAACTTCAGCGACGCAGACGGCAGCACACTGCAAAAGCCGTACAGCGAGGCTACCGGGCAGCTGATCGACGAAGAGATCCGGCGCATCGCCGACGAATGCCAGGCCGACGCCGAGAAACTGCTGACCGATCACCGCCAGCAGCTCGACGCGCTGGCGCACGCACTGCTCAAGAACGATTCGCTGGACGAGCCCGAGATCCTGCAGGTGACGGGCATCGCCAGCCGGCCGGCGGTGGGACTTGCTGGATCTAACTAAGGGCGCGCACAACGCCGTCCGCAAATGCATGAACGTCACCAATGTCGACCGCGTCTGGATCATCCGCACGCAGGCGCGACAGCGGATCGCCGAGGCGATCGAGCACGAGGCGCGCGGGACAGGCGCCGACGTCCACGTGTGGACGATGGAAGACCACATGCAGCGGCCGGCGACCGAATTCCCGCGATCCCTCGTCGACGAGATCAGGGCCTACCGTCCGACGGTCTCGTTCTTCGTCGGCGACAGCCAGCCCGGTGAGCTGGCCTTCCGCATGCCGATGCTGCGATTCCTCGCCGACGAGCTGCGCCTGCGGCACGGCCACATGATCGACATCACCGAAGAGGTGATGGCGGATGGGATGGCCGGCGACTACGACGAGATCTACCGCGTGACGCGAAAGGTTTACGAGCTCGTCCGCCAGGCTCACAGCATCACCGTCCAGACAGGACTCGGAACCGACGTCACGGCCACGTTCTCGCCGCAGCTCAAGTGGATTCCGTGCGACGGCCGGTACTGGGAGCAGGGCCGGTGGGGAAACCTTCCCGAGGGCGAGACGTTCACCTGCCCGCAGTCGGTCGACGGCGTGGTCGCGGCGGAGGAGCTCGGCGATTGGTTCACGACCAAGTACGGCCTGCTCTCGCCGCCGATCCGGCTCATCGTCAAAGGCGGCCGGCTGATCGCGATCGAGACGGCCGACGATCAGCTCGCGGCGGATTTCCGCCAGTACACGTCACAGCACCCGAACTCCGATCGCGTCGGCGAGTTTGCGATCGGCACCAACGTCGGACTGACGCGGATCATCGGCAACTTTCTCCAGGACGAGAAATTCCCGGGCATGCACATGGCGTTCGGTGATCCGTACGGCCACGAGACGAAGGCCGACTGGGAGGCGCCCACTCACGTCGACGTTCTCGCCTCGCACGCCACGATCGCCGTCGACGGCCACCGGCTGATGGAGAACGGCCGCTTCCTCGTCTAGGACGCGAGCGCAACGCAGCCGAAACCGGCGCATACTCGCGGACAACGTGGGAACCGACGTTCTGAATACCGACGACTGGACACGGACTCGCGGCATGCGGCGCATGCGCGCCGCGCTCCAGACAGGCCTTCTTTTCCCCGCGCTGTCGAGCTTCTGCCGGCTCAGAGTTGCGAACCGCGAGCTGCTCCGCGGGCTCGACGGTCCCGCGGTGTTTGTCTCGAACCATGTGAGCGCGCTCGACGCCGTGGTCATGGCCGAAGCCCTGCCGCCGCGCTACCGGCATCGTTCGGTCGTGGTCGCTGCAGCCGACTCGATCTTCAAGCGCCGATGGGAGGCGCGCCTCGCGCAGGTGACGGTCGACGCTTTCCCGATCCCGCGAGGCGGTGGCGCCCGAGCGCATCTCGACTATCTCAAAGAGCTGCTCGCCAAGAAGTGGTCGGTGATCATCTTTCCCGAAGGCCGGCTGACCGCGACCGGCGCCATCGGGACGTTCCGAAAAGGCGCGGCCATCCTCGCGATCGACTCGCAGGTACCCGTCGTCCCCGCGTTCATGGACGGCATGTTCCACGTCATGCCGCGATTTCGCCGGGTTCCGCGCCCGGGAGACGTGAGCGTGACGTTTGGGGAACCGATCGTCGCTCGCTCGGGTGAGGACTACGACGGTTTCACGTCGCGAATCGAGGCGATCGTGCGCCGGCTCGCAGGACCGAAGGGCATCGCCGTGGACCCGCCGAGCACCGCGAAGTCGGAAGGCCCTACCTACTGGTACTGAGCCGCCGCATCGCGATCGTCGTCCACGCCCGGTCGTCGCGAAGACGTGTCGAGGAAGTTGACGACGCGCTGCACGTCTGGCTCACATCCGCGCCGGTCCAGGGAAGCGCGAACCGCGAGCTCATGGACGTCATCGCCGATCACTACGGCGTCGCCAGGTCGGCTGTCACGATCTTGCGCGGCCACTCGAGCCGGCACAAGCTCGTCGAGATCAGGTGACGCGGACCGCCTCTGACGTAACCGTCACCAGCGGAAGTAGATCGCGAGCCGAAACCATTCCGATCACCTTGCCGGACTCGACCACCGGCAGGTGCCGGCATCCGATGGCGAGCATCTGGGTCGCGGCAACAAGACAGTCGTCGTCGGCCCGGATCGTCTTCGGGGCCTCGGTCATGTAGTCGAACACCGATGCCGTCCCAGATTGTCCTTCGGCCACGGCCTGGACGACGTCGTGCTCGGTGATGATCCCCATGAGGTCATCGCCGGACATCACCGGCAGCGAACCGAAGCCTCCTTCGCGCATCCGTCGCGCGGCCTCGTCCACTTTTTCCCAGCCGTCGATGGTGACGACGTTCGGGTGATAGACCCATCGCACCTTCATGAAGCCTTTTTCCCTCGGGCGAGCCGCCTGCGGCAGAGGCTAAAGACCCTCCCGGATTGGGTCGTAAAGCGCTGGCCGTGACGCGGCGGTAACGCATCCTGAGATTGCGTGTTGGCGGCGATCCCTTCGCCGTCAGCGCGCTGCGGATAAGCGAAGAGGAGTACGACATGGAAACGGAAAGCGCATACGCCCGATTTGCGGCCATCGTCGACAGCGCCGCGCCAGTTGCAGGTATCACCGATCCTTTCGTCCTGGAGAGGATCAAAACCCCCGAGCGCGTGCATCAGGTGTCGATACCGATCACGCTCGACGACGGCTCGCAGCAGCTCTTCACGGGATACCGCGTCGAGCACAGCTCCGCGAGGGGCCCTTACAAGGGCGGCATCAGGTATCACCCCAACGTCTCGCTCGACGAGGTCAAAGCGCTGGCGGGTTGGATGAGCATCAAGACCGCGGTCGTCGACATTCCGATGGGCGGCGGCAAAGGTGGAATCAAGGTCGATCCGCGGAAGCTCTCGGTGCATGAGCTCGAGGCTCTGACCCGCGCGTACACCGACATGATCGCGCGCGACATTGGACCCGACGTCGACATCCCGGCGCCCGACGTGAACACCGACTCCCAGACGATGGACTGGCTTTCGGACGAGTACGAGAGGGTGACCGGCATCCACGGTGGTGCCGTGGTCACCGGCAAGAGCCTGGGTCACGGAGGCTCGCTCGGCCGCGACACGGCCACGGCGCAAGGCGGGTTCGAGGTTCTCGAGGCCGCACTCAAGGCAACGGGCGAGACGATCGCGGGCAAGACCGTCGCGATCCAGGGGTTCGGCAACGCCGGCGCGAACGCCGCGATGCTCGTCGCTCGTGCAGGCGCTCGCGTCACCGCGGTGTCCGACTCGACGGCGGCGGTGATCGACCCGAACGGCCTGGACGTCGACGCGCTCATCTCCTACAAGGAGCGCGGCGGCAGCTTCATCGACAAGGTGAGCGTGAAGAAGGGCTCGACCGAACAGCCGCTGTTCGAACCGGTGGACATCCTGATCCCCGCGGCGCTCGAAGGACAGATCACGGCCGCGAACGCGCAGATGGTCCGCGCTCCGTGGATCGTCGAGCTCGCCAACGGACCGACCACACCCGAGGCGGACACGATCCTGGAAGGCCGCGGCATCACCGTGCTGCCCGACATCCTGGCGAACGCGGGTGGCGTGGTCGTGAGCTACTTCGAGTGGTTGCAGAACAAGCACTCCGAGCACTGGCTTCGTGAAGAGGTCCAGGCACGGCTCGCCATCACCATGCGGAGCGCATTCGATGCGGTGCACACGCTCGCGACGGACCGCCGCGTGTCCTTGCGGCTGGCGGCCTACGCGATTGCGCTGAAGCGAATCGCGATTGCGCTCAGATCGGAGGAGCCTCTCGCGGTTCCACGCTGACGCTCGACGGCGATCCGAGGTTGACGAGGACACGAACGCCCGGCCGCGAGAACGTGAGCCGGCGTTCGGCCTCGTCGGCCGCCGCGTCCACGCCCTCGCCCACTGAAGCAATCGCCGGCAGCTTGCGGCGGAGCGCGATCAACTTGCGATACCAGTCCAGCATCTCCCGGTGCGCGGGCTCGCCCACCTCGTCCCACCTCAGCTTCGACCGCTCGAAAGTGGCCCGGTCCTGCGGATCGGGCACGTCACCCCGCCATCCGAACGATGCGAATTCGCCCCGCCGGCCCTCGGACACGCGGCGGGCGAGATCGGGATCGCGGTGGTCGGTGAAGTACTGAAACGGCGAGCTCGCCGCCCATTCCTCGCCTTGAAAAAGCAACGGGGTGAAGGGCGACGTCAACAGCAGCGCCGCGGCCGCCCTCGCCCGCTGGACATCCACGAGCGCGCACAGCCTCTCGCCCAGCGCACGGTTCCCGACCTGGTCGTGGTTCTGGGCCGCGACCACGAAAGCCTGGGGAGGCAGGCCGTGCGGCTTCTCCCCTCGCGTCCTTCTTCTATGCGCCGGCCATTCGCCGTCGAAGACCCATGCCTGGCGAAGCGCCTTGGCGGTCTTGGCAAGCGAGTCGAAGTCCGCGTAGTAGCCGTTGTGCTCGCCGGTTAGAGCGGTGTGAACGGCGTGGTGCCAGTCGTCGGCCCACGCCGCGTCGAGGCCATAGCCTCCGTCCGCGCGTGACCGGACCAATCGCGGTTCGTTCATACCGGCCTCGGCGATCAGCCACGCGCCGCCGTCTACCTCGGTCGCGAGCTGTTCGAGGATGTGGACAGGCGACTCGTCGACGATTGCGTGCACCGCGTCGAGTCGCAACCCGTCGACGTGGTAGTCGCGAATCCACATCAGCGCGTTGTCGATGACGAAGCGACGAACCTCCTCGCTTCCGGCGCCGTCGAAGTTGATCGCTGCGCCCCACAACGTGTGATGGACGTCACTGAAGTAAGGGCCGAACTCGGCGAGGAAGTTTCCGACCGGGCCGAGGTGGTTGTAGACGACGTCGAGCACGACCGCGAGGCCCGCGGCGTGACACGCATCCACGAACTCTTTGAAGCCGTTCGGACCGCCGTACACGTGATGCGGCGCGTAGACGTCGACTCCGTCGTAGCCCCATCCGTGATCACCTGAGAACTCGGCGACAGGCATGACCTCGACCGCGGTGACACCCAGGTCGACGAGGTGCGGCAGCTTCGCGATCGCCCCCCCGAACGTGCCTTGCGGAGAAAACGTCCCGACATGGAGCTCGTAGATCACCAAGCGCTCGAGCGCCGGCCGTATCCAATTGCCGTCTCGCCATCGGTAGGCGGCGTGATCGACTACCTCGCAAAGGCCAAGCACGCCTTCCGGCTGTGACGGCGAGCGGGGATCGGGACGGGGCTCACGGCCGTCGAGCGAAAACCCATACCTCGTCCCAGGGGCCGCGCTCGCTTCGTCGAGCTCCCACCAATCACCCGCGCCGAGATCCATGTGCCGTCGCTGCCCATCGACGACCAGCTCGACCCGCTGCGCGCGCGGGGCCCATACCCGGAATCGATGCATCAGCCCGCGCTGGTCATGACCGCGACGGGGAATCGCTCGAGGATCGCGGCGACACTGGAGCGCCCCCCGGATTCGGTGGCGCCGGTCAGAACGTTCGTCCATCTGCCTTTGGGCAGCACGAGCTGTGTATCGCCCCAATCGCCTCCGAGGCCGGCGGGCAGGCGCGGGACCAGCACCAGGAGCGGACCGCGGACGAAACCGAGCGCGTGCCGGGCCTTCGCGCCCGTGGCTTCGAGCGGTGAGTAGCCCATCGCCGCGAACACCTCCGGATGGTCCGCTTTGGCGCGGAGCAAACGCGCGATGAGCCACAGCTTTGGCGATCCCTCGTCGGATCGCGCGAGGGCTTCCTCCGCCGCCATGTTCGCGACCTCGTCGAGCAGGCCGCGACGCCTTGTGTAGTCCACCGCGCGGCGGTTGTCCGGGTCGACCAGCGTGATGTTCCACAGCTCCGAGCCCTGGTAGATGTCCGGCACGCCGGGGCACGTCAGCAAGAGCGCCGTCTGCGCGAGCGAGGCGGTCCGGCCGAAAGCCACGATCTGAGTACGGCCGAGAAAAGATTCGAAGTCCGCCGTGAACTCTCCGTCGGACAGGATCGCCTCCACGAAAGCCGCGAGAGCATCCTCGTAAGCCGCCACCGGGCTCATCCAGGACGTGTGCAGCTTGGCCTCGCGTGCCGCCTTGTTGAGGTACTCCGTGAGCCGTTCTTTATCGATCGGCCACGCGCCGACGAGTGTCTGATAGATGAGGTATTCGATGTTGCGGTCGGGATAGCCGTGCGGCCGGTGACGATCGTTCAGCTCGGACCATCGCCGGACCGCCGCCTCCCATTCCGCCGGCATCTCGGAGAGGAGGTTGATGCGCGCGCGAACGTCCGCGCTTCGCTTCGTGTCGTGAGTCGTGCGCGTGAGCATGGTGTGCGGATGAGTCGCGGCGTTGCGGGCGCAGAGCTCGTGGAATTGCTCGACCGTGCGTCCAAACGTCCCCGGGTTCCCACCGACCTCGTTCAGCGACACCAGCCGGTTGTAGCGATAGAACGCCGTGTCCTCCAGCCCCTTGGCCATCACCGCCGGCGTGAACTGCTGGAAGCGCGCGCTCAGCTCGATTTCGGAATCTCCGCGCCGGTCCAGCAAAACGACATCGCCGATGAAGGCGATCAGCTCGGGATCGATGTCGGGTCGCCTCCGCGTCGACTCTTCGACGGCGTGTCGAACCGCGGCCCGATCCTGCTCCGTGGGCGGTGCGTCCGGCGTCACGTAAGTCCGGTAGACGCGCATCGCGACGGCAAGTTCCCCGAGCGCTTCGTGCACCTCCCTCTGCGTGCGGTCACGATGCCGGCGATCGGCCTCGCAGATGTCGTGCATCAAACCGCTCAACCGCACGAGATCCGTCGCCAGCTCGGTCGCGATGATGTGCTGCTTCGACGCCCGGGTCACTTCGGCGTAGGGCTGCGTTTCGCCGGTGAACGCGTGATAGAGCGCAGTCATCGCGGGTTCGTTTCCCGCGTCGACGAACACACCGTCGACGGCTGCGATGAACTCGTACCCGGTGGTGCCCTCGACGGGAAATGCACTCGGCAGCTGCTCATCGGTGGCGACGATCTTCTCGACGGCGATGTAGGCGTCGGGCGCCGCACGTCGCAGACGCGTGAGATAACCGGTCGGATCGCGCAGCCCGTCGACGTGGTCGACGCGCAAGCCGTCGACGCGACCGTCGGCGACGAGATCGAGGATGACGCGGTGGCTGTCCGCGAAGACCTGCGGCCGCTCGATGCGCAGGCCGATCAGCTGGTCGACCGTGAAGAATCGCCGGTAGTTCAGCTCATCCTGCGCGCTGCGCCAGTACGCGAGGCGATAGTGCTGGCGCTCGAGCAGCCGATCGAGCTCATCGATGTCCGCAGCGACCCTTTCGCGATGCGCCCCGTCAAGCGATCCTGGCGCCACTGGGAATTCCTGGTCGTGATAGCGAACCACGGTCTCGTCGCCTTCCGTGGTGAGCGTCAGCGCGTGCGCCTCGAGCTCGCGGCCGTAACGGTCGCCGAGCACCGCGAGCAGGACCTTGTCCTTGAGCGTCGATCCGGCGGGACGCCAGTCGATGTCGAAATAGTCGGCGTAACGGCTCGAAGGACCATGCGCGAGGAGGTCCCACCACCACGGGTTGGCACGACCCGCCGTTGACATGTGGTTCGGAACGATGTCGACGACGACGCCCATCCCCCGCTCGGCCGCGGCATCGAGCAGATGCCTGAGGGAGGCGGCGCCGCCGAGATCGTCACTGATGTGTGTCGGATCGACCACGTCGTAGCCGTGCGCGCTGCCCGGCGTGGCTTGCAGCACCGGCGAGCAGTAGAGATGAGAGATCCCGAGCGCCTGGAAGTAATCACAGAGATCCGCGGCCTGCTGGAAGGTGAACTCCGATGACAGCTGGACGCGGTAGGTCGCTCGGGGTTTCAAGGCGATGCTTACGCAAGCATCATCGCCGACCGGGATACTGCTCGGGGATGGCCGACCGTCTTGTTGCATCCGGAGACCAGGTCGAGCTGATCGCCGGCGACACGCGGCTCGTGGTCGTGACGGTCGGCGGCGGTATGCGAGAGCTGACGCGCGAAGGATGGGACGTGCTCGATGGATATCCAGCGGACGAGATGGCTCCAGGCGCCGCAGGTCAGCCGCTCATCCCCTGGCCCAACCGGCTTGCCGACGGCCGGTACGAGTTCGACGGCAAGACGTACCAGGCGCCGCTGACCGAGCCGGAGAGGCACAACGCGCTGCACGGCTTTGCGCGCTGGCTGACGTGGCGGGTCGAGGAGCATGAACGGGCACGTGCGGTGCTCGGCCTTGACATGTATCCGCGGCCGGGATATCCCTTCGCGCTTCGCCTGCGGATCGAATACACGGTGCGCGAAGAGTCCGTCTCGGTGGCGACGACGGCGCTCAACGCCGATCACTCGCGGCTGCCGTACGCGAACGGCTTCCATCCGTACGTGTCGGCGGGAACAGCCGGGATCGACGAGTGCGTCCTCGAGCTCCCCGCCGCGACGTGGTACGAGGTGGACGAGCGGCTGATCCCGACGGGCAAGAGGTCGGTCGACGGCACGGCCTACGACTTCCGGACGCCGCGCGCGATCGGGCCGGAACACATCGATCTGGCTTTCACCGATCTCGCGCGCGATGCGGATGGAAAGGCGCGCGTGCGGCTCGCATCGCCCGACCGGAGTCGCACCGTTGCGTTGTGGATGGACGATGCGTACCGCTATGTGATGGCCTTCACCGGCGACACGCTCTCCGATCGAGCTCGTCGCCGGCGCGCGCTTGGGATCGAACCGATGACCGCTGCCCCCAACGCCTTCCAGACCGGCGATGGGTTACACGTCCTCGCGCCCGGGGAGACCTTGCGCACCGAATGGGGACTCGAGTTCGGCTAGGTGGTCCTGGTGGTGATGGGCGTGTCCGGGTCGGGCAAGACGACTGTCGGCGAGATCGTCGCGCGGCGCCTGGGCTGGCCGTTCGAAGAAGGCGACATGATCCATTCGCCGGCCGCGGTCGCGAAGATGAAACGCGGCCACCCACTTACCGATGAAGACCGAGCGCCGTGGCTCGAACGCGTCGCCGAATGGATCGACGAGCGGAGCAAATCCGGCCACAACGGCGTCATCACCTGCTCCGCCCTCAAGCGGTCTTACCGCGACCTTCTCAACGCCCGACCACGCGGCGTCGTGTTCGTGTTTCTCGCGGGCTCAAAAGAGCTGATCGCCTCGCGATTGGCCGAGCGTCACGGACACTTCATGCCCCCGGCATTGCTCGACAGCCAGTATCGCGACCTCGAACCCCCGCAACCTGACGAAGGCGCGCTGACGCTGGACATCGGGCCCGCGCCTGACGTGATCGCGCAGGAGATCATCGATGGCCTGGCTCACTTCCACAGCGATTCGTAGAGCTCCAGCGTCCGGGCCGCGATCGCCGGCCAGCCGAAGCTCTCGACGACGCGCCGCCGCCCCGCCTCCCCCATCGCGCGCGCGGCTTGTGGCCGGTCCAGCAAGAGCGAGATCTTCTCTGCAAGACCTGATGCAAATTGCTCAGGCTCATCGGCGTCGAAGTCGATGAGGAAACCCGTTTCTCCGTCGACGACGATCTCCGGAATCCCACCCACCCGCGACGCGACGACCGCCGTGTCGCAGGCCATCGCCTCGAGGATGACGAGACCGAACGGTTCGTAGATCGACGGACAAACGAACACGGATGCGTGCGAGTGCAGATGGATCAGGTCCTCGCGCGAGATGAACCGGTCGATCCACACGAGGTCTCGCCCCCGCGAGCGCACCTGCTCGACCAGGCGATCGACCTCTGCCGCGATCTCCGGCGTGTCCGGGCTGCTGGCCGCGATCACGACCTGATGCGCGCTGTCGAGCTTGAGGACCGCATTGAGCAGATGCGGGAGTCCCTTCTGCCGTGTGATGCGCCCGTTGAAGAATGCGTATGGCCGGTTCGCGTCGATGCCGTAACGGGTCAGTGTCTCGGGCGATGGCTGACGCCGGTAGATCTCCGGATCGATGCCGTTGTGGATGACGTGCACGCGATCGGGATCGACCTTTGGATAGCAATCGAGAACGTCGTGGCGAACGCCGTGCGACACCGCAATCACGGCGTCGGCGGCTTCAATCCCGGTGCGCTCGCAAAACAGCGACAGCGCATATCCACCGCCGAGCTGTTCGGCCTTCCACGGCCGGAGCGGCTCGAGGCTGTGGATCGTCATCACGTGCGGCACCGACCACATGAGCTTCGCCAGGTGGCCGCCAAAGTTCGCGTACCAGGTGTGGCTGTGGACGAGGTCCGCGCCTCTGCTCGCCGCCGCCATGGCGAGGTCGATCGACATCGCCTGGACCGCCGCGGCTTCCGGCTTCGGTTCGGCGAGCCGGTCCCACGCTTTGAAGGCGTACACGTCGGGCTCGTCCCGCGGCTCGCCCCAGCAGTAGACGCTGACGGCGACCAGCTTTCGGAGCTCGCGCGCGAGATATTCGACCGCCGTGCCGGCGCCGCCGTAGACCTCAGGCGGATACTCGCGTGTGAGCAGGGCGATCCGGCGGCCGTCCTTCAACGCCGTCATTCTCGATCACGCCGCACGAGCGCCGCGGACCGAGCGGGGTTAGCGCTCCAGCTCGGTCCTCACGTAATCCAGGAACTGATTGCGGCGCGCGTCGCTCTGGAACGTGCTGAACGAGAAGAGCTGCGCGTCGGCGAGGAACTGGGTCTTCGCCGCGTCGAGTCGCTTCGCCAGCGTCGCCTCCTGGGCGGCCAGCTTGCTGACGCGGCGGCGCAGCCGCGCCGCCTGCGATTCCGCGCTCGACACTCGTCGCGACTTCGTGAAGCTCAGGACCAGCACGCCCAGCCAGACCATCATCGTCGTGAACACCGTCAGCGCGGCCGCCTCGAGGACCGCGGCCAGCGCGTCGCCGGCCGTCACCCAGAGGAACCAGAACCGCAGCGCCCCAATCGCAAGCAGTCCGAGCGACAGCGCCAAGATGGTCACCCCGCGGCGCCATCCCGTCTTGTAGTGGGTGACCGCCCACATGCCCGCCGCGAGCGCACCGACGATGACCGCGGTGATGCCCCAGGTCGGCAGAGGATCGAGACCGAATGTCTGCGCCGCGAGGTTGGCCGGGAGCGCGTCGAGCGCGACGAACAGCGTGGCCAGAAAGACGCCGATGCCAAAGCTCAGCCGGTGCTGGCGGTGCTCATCGTTCATTCGAGCCATGCGTCCCGCATCGATCTCGGCCTCAGCCGCCTGGTCGGTGAGCGTCTGACGCTCGTCGCGCACGGCCTGCAAACGCTGCGCATCCGTCTTGAGGTCCTGGAACTCTCGCGCCACGCGAGGCTTGGACAGGAACTCGCGCATCGTCCCGATGTAGCCGTCCACCGAAGGCAGATCCAGCGGCTGCGTCGCCGCCACCACTCTCTCGATCGATTCCATTACGTGTCCCTCCTAGCTGTTGACGACCTGCGCGAGCTGAAGCTGCGTCAGCGCCGGATCCAGTGCGTTCACCGACACGGCGCCCGCACCTTTGCCGGCGACGGTCCACGCCGTGGCGACGCCGGGATCGGCGAGGTTCGCGATGACGAGCGCGACTCCGGCAAGGCTGTGCGGCGCGAGCGTCGACGGACCGACACTTGCGCCGCCAAGGACGAGCAGCAGGCGCCGGCCTGACAGACCGCCGAGCGTTGCCAGGCCCGCGGCCATCGATGCCGACAACGCCGGCGCGCCCGCCGACGTGGTCACACCGCCAACGGCTCCTGCCTTGCTCTCGATCTGAGCTGCGACGGTGTTCTGCCACGGAATCAACGCCGCGTCGGCGCCGGCCCGCCAGTCGGCGATGCGCGCGTTGTTGGTCGCGTTGTCCTGCGCTACCGCGTGCTCGTACTGCGCGCGCTGATACTCGGTCGGATTCTGCGGTTGCGCCGGCAGGCGAATGAGCATCGGCGGCGGCGGTCCGGCCGGCGCCCTGGTGACGAGCAACAGCGGATTGGGTACCGACCGATCTGCGATGGTCAGGCGTTCGCCGCTGTGGATCACGCTCCAGTTGCGACCCGCCACGGGACCGAACTGCGGGTTGGCCGCCTCGATCTGCTGCAGGGTCAGGCCGTTGGCGGCGGCGATCGAGCTCAGGCTGTCACCCGAACGAACGGTGTACGTTCGGCTGCCGGGCGCGAGCATCATCACGACCACCGCTTCGTTCGGGCTGGCGTTCGCCCGGATGACGCCGGCCAGCTGCTGCAGTTCGCCCGCCACATCGCCGGACGACGGATCGACCAGCGCCACGAGCGCAAGAGGCGGAGGCGGCGAGTACCGAACCGAGTTCGGCGATGGGCCGCCGCTGCACGCCGCGATCCCCACGATGAGCGCGATCACGAACGTCCGTGCCCGCTTCACGAACTTCACTTTCCTAAACCGCCTTTCCTATCGATCGAAAACGCGCGGTGACAGGTGGCTACGCGGGCCGGCGGGTAACCCTAAGGAAGCTCTAAGGAAACGAGATCAAGGTCATCAGACGCTCGCCGGCGGCGGCCACGATTCGGGAACTGGCATCATCGGATCAGCAGCAGATGAGCTCGTATGTCGTGCGGCGGTCGCGGGTCCACGGGCGCGGTCTGTTCGCGCGCACACCCTACGAGCCGGGCGACCTGGTCGGCGAGTATCAGGGCCGCGTCATCGATCGGGGATCGGAGGGCGACACCTCGAGCGCGTGGGATCCCGACCCGTCGTACACGCTGCTTTTCGAGGTCGACGACACCACCACGATCGACGCCGGAGTCGAAGGGAACAACATCCGGTTCATCAATCACTCGTGCGACCCGAACTGCGAAACGTCGGTTGAAGGCACCAAGGTTTTCGTGCACGCGCTGCGTCACATCGAGCCCGGCGAAGAGCTGACGTACGACTACAACCTCCGCCCCGGCGACCCGAGCGACGGCCCCGAGGCGTATCCATGCAGATGTGGAGCGCTGATCTGCCGCGGGTCGATGCTCGACGCCGAGCTGGTGCGGCAGGCAACCTGACGCCGCCGGGAAAGCAAGCGGCCCGACCAACCGAGTCACTTCCGAGTCGCCTCCCCTTGCGGGGTCACTTCTCGGTCGCTTCTGCAGCCGATCGGGCCGAGACGAAAAGTTAACGGCTGACCGCTCGGGCGTCAATGACGTCGTTTGTCAGGTTGCCAGGCGACCCAACATCGCCGGGTCATGCCCCGCGGAAGTACGCGCGCACACCCGCATCGATGGCGACTGCGAGCTGCTGCTGAGTGCGCGGATCGGACGCGCGTTGCGCCTCGGCCGGGTTCGTAAGAAACAGTGGCTCGACGAGCGAGCCGGGCATCTGGCTCGGCGTGTCGACGTATCCGGGCGACGGCGGTCCGAGCACGACCAGGTGACCGTACGCGGCGCCGGCGGGGGTCAGCGCCGGCCCGATGTTCTGGTCGTCGGGCCACACCCCGAGATCCGTGGTTGCGACCGCAGCGGTGATGGAGCGCTGCAGATCGACGGCGAGACGGCGATTGCTGGCAGCGAACGGCCGCTCCGCGTCGTAGAACGTCTCGCTCCCGGCGATGCCCGAATCGTCGGATCCGTTGAAATGAATCGAGACGAGGAGATTCGCTCCGGACTTGTTCGCGCAGGCGATCCGCGCGAGCAGGTCGCGATGAATCTCGTCCGGCGTGAGTTCTCCTCCCGCCGCAAGGCCCGCCGCCACCGCCGAGTCGCCCGTCCGCGACATCGTGACTCGGTAGCCGTCGTTCTCGAGAAGCCCTGCCAGGCGTCTGGCGACCGCGAGCGTCACCACCTTCTCCATGACCGCCGTGTCGCCGACCTCTCCGATCGCACCGGGATCGGGACCGCCATGCCCGGCATCGACGAAAACCGATTGGCCGGCCGCAGGCCCGGTGGCGGGGTACGTCACACACGTCCCTCCGGTGAACGGCGGTTCGTTCCCCGCACCCGCGACGCCGGGCGACGGACCGGGGGCCGACGCAGTCGCGTTTGGGATTCCGTACCCCGTGGCGTCGTCGATTGCGCGCACGATCGCCGCGCCGACCTCGGAGATGTTCAAGACCGCCACGATGCAGGCGACCGCAACCGCAACGAGCAGTGCGCCCCGGGCCATATACATCGAGTCTGGCCGACCTTGCGCGCCGATGCAGGGAAACATCAGCCCGGTTCGGCAGATCGATGACCGCTCGACGAGCCTGCGCAAGGGTTTGTCTAAGCCCTTTCAGCGGCTGCCGGAATCGCCGAAGGCCGTCCTTAGATTGAAGGGCGCTGTGGCCGAGTGGCACCTCGGACCCGGAACGGTGATCGACCGTTTCGAGGTGAACGAATACCTGCGCCCGGCTCCGGCCGGCGGCGAATACGAAGGCTACGACCGCACCCTTCACCATTTCGTGACGATCGCGGTTTTGCGCTCACTGTCGAACGATCGCGACCGGGAGCGATTCGAGTCGGCGGCACCCGGCGTCGCCGCTTTTCGCCACGCATCGCTTGCGCCGGTAGCCGCTTTTGGGCAGAGCGAGGAGATCCCGTACGTCGTGTACGACTGCGAGAGTCGCAGCTCGCTCGACGATGCGGTGAGGGGACGCGGTATGCCCGACGAATTGGCTCTGAGGCTGCTGGCCAAGGTCGCCGACGGCGTCGATGCGGCGCACGAGAAGGGTTTTGTCCACGGCGATCTCAGCCCTTCGACGATCGTGCTCGACCCGCGAGGAGAGCCCTTGATCGTCGGCCTCGGGCTCGCTCCATTGATGCCGCGCCAAACCGACGGTGCACCGTTTGTGCCGGACCCGACCTCGTCGGCGTTCATCGCGCCCGAAGAAAGCGAGCGCGGAGAGATAACCCCCGCATCCGACCGGTACTCCTTCGCCGCGACGGCCTATGAAGTCCTGACCGGAACGAAGCCGTCAGCCGCGCCGGCGGTGAACCTCGGGCCGGCCACGACACGCGTGTTTCGCACCGGCCTGGCGCCCGCGGGAGAAGCACGCTGGCCGAGCTGCACCGCGATGGTGGACGCTCTCGCCGCGGCGAGGCGTGAAGACGTCGGCTTCTCGCACCATCGACCGTCGGCGGTCGCGGGATGGCTGATCGCGGCCGTCGCCATCCTCGCGGTCGCCGTCGGCGTGTTGTTGTGGGCGACAAGCCGGCCGGCGTCGCCGGCGCCGGCAATCTCCGTGTCGGACAGCACCATCGAGCAAGGCGGAAGCCTGCTCGTATCGGCGAGCGGCCTGCCCGCCAACCAGGTCGGGACCATCGAGCTCGAGAGCAGCCCGGTTCAGATCGGTGCCTTCGAGGCGGACCAGAACGGCAACGCCAACGTGCGGGTGACGATCCCAACCGATGCGAGCCCAGGCGGGCACGTCGTCAGCCTGTGCTGGGACAACACCTGTCATGCGAGCGCAAAGGTGACGGTGACCGAGCGCGCCACCAGTCCCACGCCGTCCACATCCCCGAGTCCAAGCCCGAGTCCGACACCATCGCCATCGCCTTCACCGTCTCCTTCGGCCACTGCGACCCGCACGACGCCGTCGCCGTCCGCCAGCCCAAGCGCGGCTGCGGCATCGCCCTCCTGAGCGCGGGCTCAGCCGAACGCGCGGCTTGCGGTCGAGTCGCTGAGGAACAGCGCCGTCCCGGACAGCGCCTCCACGATCCGCGCATCGTCGTCAGTGAAAGGCTTGTCGGCCTTGCGCAGCATCGTGATCACCCTCCGGTGACCTCCGACGGATCCGATGGGCACCGACAGCGCGTGCTTCATGCGGCTGAGCGCGCGGTTGACGCGGCCCGGAATCGCGGGTGATCCCAGCTCCGATGTTTCCTGCGGCGCGTCCGTCTTCAGCGAGCGGGAGACGAATTGACCGGTTAGAGGGAAGCGCTGGCCAGGCCGGACATGCAGCCTGTCGACCGCGTACGCGGTCTGGATGACGAAATCCGGACCATCGATCGTGAGGATCGCGGCGGCGTCGGCGTTGAGGATGCTGGTGAGCTGCTGGAGGAATCGCGTGCCGAGGGTGCGGATGTTTCGAGTTTCGCGCACGACCGAGGCCGCCTTCGCCATGGCGTTGATCCGGGTCACGTCCCGCGCCGCATTCATGCGCGCATGGAGGAGATCGCTCGCGACGCGCAGCCGCGGGACAAGAGAGTTGAGCACGACGGCCGCGTTCGGCGTCGCAGCGCCCGGCGTGCGTCGAGACCACGCGACGAATCCCAACTCGCGGCCCCGGCTGAACGGAACGAGAGTGATCACATGTCGGTCGCCGGAGACGGACACAGTGGTCTCGCTCGGTGCTCCGGCCGCTCTGGCCGAACGCACGGCGTGTTGAAATGCGCGCGCGAACGACCGGCGACGCCGGAAGGCGTTCACCGCCGCGGCGGAATATGCGACGGTCAGTGACCCCGCTCGAGCGCCGGTGACCGCAACCGCGGCGGGAACGCCCGGGAGGAGGATGGCCAGGCTTCCCACGGCACGCTGCGCAAGCTGGCGCGGCGTGGCGGATTGATCCAGTTTCGGGTCGAGCAGCGACGCGGAAAGCTGGTCTTGCGACACCGCGTCCGGCGTCGCCTCATCCAGGACGATGAGGATGGCCGCCACACGTTGAGCCGTCGAGAGCAGGGGCTGGCAGGCGACGTTGTAGCTGCGGCCTCGGTGACGAGGACCGGTAAGCGTCACGCCCTTGAGGACCTGCGTCGTCTTCTTCGCGGTCGAGTCGTGCACAGCGGCCAACAGCGGAGCTCGAGGCAGCAGTTCCTGGACCGGGCGACCTGTGAATACACGCGGAGCCAAACCAAGGATGTGCGCCAGACGCAGATTCGCGTAGACGACCCTCGGGTCCGGTCCGACGGTCGCAACAGCGACCCCGAAGGGCAGCTGATCGACGAGCTCGTGCAGTGCGTCCGTGGGCGCCTCGGCTCCGCGCGGCGCCTTGGTTTCGGCGACGGCGTCGGCGACGAGCGCCGGCGAGCTGGCGACGAGGGGTTCGAACATCTGCGAACCCACGAGCGCCAGGCGGGCATGGTCGCCACCGCCGACCGTCCACGACCGAAAGGAGTACAGGCGCGGTCCTGACACCGTGGAGAGGTTGAGCTCCCAACCGTCGACCGCCCTGGCCTGCGGGCGGAAGAGCAGCACGGCTTTGGCCCGGTCATAGGGATCGACGAGGTCGGCGAAAAGACGGCCGCGGAGCTGCTGGCGCAGAACGCCGAACTCCTTGGCGGCCATGACGTTGGCCTCCACGATCTTGCCCCGGGCGTCCAGCAGGAGAACGAGGTGCGGCAGGACGTCGACGACGCCATGCCAGATCCCTTCGCGCTTTGAGAGCTGGCCGGCCCGGCCGGTCTCACTACGGGCGGTACGCCTGTCGATCGCCTGGGACCCGCTGGTCGTCTCGAAAGCGACCCTGAGCGAAAGACCGTCCCGCTCGACCGCGCGCTTCACGTCGCGGAGGAGCTCCACGTCCTCGGCGCGGTACCGTCTCTGGCCGGCCGGCGTGCGGATCGGCTTTACGATCCCGTGCCGGCGCTCCCAGGCTCGCACGGTGTGCGGAGAGATGCCGAGCAGCGTGGCCACCTCACCAACGGTGTAGAGTGCCGGCTCCATCTCCCGTCCTCGTAACGAACCCATTTAAGTAACTCGGCGAATCCAGCTTCAATTACACAGCTTCACCGTGATGACGCGTGGTGTCATCCGCATCCAGTACTCAGTTTCGCGAGCAGGAGGTACTCATTTAGCGATTGCTCAAGGCCAATTTGCCCAGCGCGATGAGCGACGCTATGATGCCTCCCTGACTGGGGAGGAGTTCGTGCAGCACACGGCCGCACAACGCGGGCATCGCCTTGACCGCGCGGGCCTGGAATGGCTCTTCCGGCCTTACGGGCTGGTCGGGCATCGCCTCGCGAGGCCGGCAGCAGCCATTTTTGCGACTTCACTCGTGCTCGTGTTTTTGCTCGAACTCGCAAGCCCGGATGCCGTTCTGATGTCTTTCGGCCTGCCTCCACTGGTGGTCGCGATGTGGCTGCTGCCATGGCGCCACGCTCAGTTCGTGGGCCTGGTCGCGGCCGTGGTATTCATCGGCGCGGTGTTCACCGAGACCAACTTCCGAGCGACGGAGGTGTCCATCTGCATAGTCGCCCTCTTGCTGGCGGCGGGGGCTCGGTGGGCTGCAGGGGAGGTTGACGAGATGATCTCGGGACCGAGTTTTTCGAGCTTGCCGCCTCCCGCACAAAACGGCGAGGCCGCCGATGCGCTGCGCCTCCTGACCCGACGCGAGCTCGAGATCGCACGGCTTGCGTCCGGTGGCTACACCTCGCGCGAGATCGCCGCTCTGCTGCACATCAGCGAGCGCACCGTCGAAAACCACATCGGGAACGTCTACGCGAAGCTCGGGATCAACTCCAGGCGAGAGCTCATCAAGCGCGGAGCCGGTATCCCTCGACCGTAGCCTCTGCTACCAGGGCGCCGCACCACGGTGGTCCAGGGCGTAATCAAGGTTGACGGCGGCATTGATCATCGACAGGTGGCTGAACGCCTGCGGGAAATTGCCCAGCTGCTCGCCGGTCAATCCGATCTCCTCGGAGAAAAGGCCGAGGTGGTTGGCGTAGGTCATCATCTTGTCGAACACGAGTCGGGCATCGTCGAGCCTGCCCGAGCGCGTGAGCGCGTCGATGTACCAGAAGGTGCAGATGGAGAACGTTCCCTCGCTGCCCTGCAGGCCGTCGGGTGACGCCGCGGGGTCATAGCGGTACACAAGGCTGTCGGATACAAGCTCGCGATCGATCGCCCTCAGCGTCGACTGCCACAGCGGGTCGGTGGGCGATACGAATCCCAGCGACGGCATGAGAAGGATGGAGGCGTCGAGCACATCGGTCGCGTAGTGCTGAACGAACGCCTGCTTGTCAGCATTCCATGCACGTTCGTGCAGCTGTTCGTAGACGCGATCTCGCTGGGCCGCCAGCCTCGTGAGGTCCGCGGGTAGACCGAGGTCCGTCGCGATCCGGATCATGCGATCGAGCGCGACCCAGGACATCATCCGTCCGTAGGTGAAGTGCTGCCGGCCGCCGCGAGTCTCCCAGATCCCCTCATCCGGCCGGTCCCAGTTGTCCGCGAGCCAGTCGGTTATCTGGCGAAGGTGAGTCCAGCCCGGATGGCCGACGTGAAGACCGCGCCTGTGGGCCTGGTAGATCGAATCCATGGCCTCGCCGTAGATGTCGAGCTGGAGCTGGTCCGCGGCCCCGTTCCCGATCCTCACTGGACGCGAGCCGCGATAGCCCTCAAAATGCGGCAGGATCTCTTCCGCAAGATCCGACGAGCCGTCGACCCGGTACATGATCTTGAGCGGCCCTGAATCCGCGCCGGCGTGCTCGATCACGCGATCGTTCAGCCACTTCATGAAGGCGGCCGCCTCTTCCGTGTAACCGAGGCCGAGCATGGCGTAGATCGAGAACGACCCGTCACGAACCCACGTGAACCGGTAGTCCCAGTTCCGCTCCCCGCCCACCTGCTCCGGCAATCCCGCGGTGGGCGCGGCGATGAGCGCGCCGGTGGGAGCGTAGGTCATGAGCCGCAATGTCATCGCCGAACGCTGGACGTACTCGCGCCATCGCCCCGTATACGTCGATTTGAGCAGCCATCGCTGCCAGTGGTCGATCGTCTTCTGCGCCGCGTCGAGGACTTCGGCGGGCTCGAAGTGTTTCGGCTCGGTGCGAGGGCCGGCCTCGAGAACGATGCCGTTGGCCTGTCCCTGCGCCAGCGTGACCTCCGCGCGGACGTCGCGACCGTCGCGCTCGAGCTTGATCGGCGTGTGCAGCGTGACCGACATGCCGTCGCCTGCGAAGATTGCGCCCGCATCCAGCACCTCGAGCTTGTGTTCGGCGCGACCGTAGTCGAGCCGCGGGGCGCAGTGGATCGCGAAGCGCATCGTGCCCCGGACAGTCCTCATGACCCTGTAGATGCGGTGGCGGTCCGACGCGCGATGCGGGTCGTCAACCGGCATGAAGTCGATCAGCTCGCCGACTCCATTCGCCGTCATGAAACGCGTGACGAGCACCGCAGAGGAAGGGAAGTACAGCTGCTTGGTCGTGCTCGGCACGGCCGAGTTGATGCGAAAGCTACCGCCGCGCTCGCGGTCGAGAAGCGATGCGAAGATGCTGGGCGAGTCGAAACGCGGGCTGCAGAACCAGTCGATCTCGCCCTGGGTGCTGACCAGAGCAGCCGTCTGCAGGTCGCCGATGAGACCGTGCTCGGCGATGTCTGGATAGCGCGATGTCTCCGTCGCCGGCCGCACCAGTTCTTCAATCGCCATCTCGCTGCTGCACCTCCAAAGGGCAAATCGATTCCGTTGTCACGCCATCTCCCTTTTCGCGACCTGGGACGCCTCCTGCGGTTTCGCCATCGGCGGCAGGAGCATCGCCGCCCCCAGGCCGATCAGGGCGAAGGCGCCCATGACCAGCAATGCGTACCCGTAGGTCTGGTTCGACGTCGCTCCGACGAGAACTGAGCCCACGATCGCCGTGCCGAACGAAGAACCGAGGTTGGATACGCTTCGCGAGAGGCCGGAAATCTCGCCCTGATCCTTGTCCGGAAACGCGGACTGCACCACGTTCGCCGACGCGGTGAGCATGATGCCTATGCCAAGCCCGTTGATCAGCAGCCCTGGCACGAAGGTCGTGATGCCCGATGCGGAGCGGGCGAAAACAAGCAAGAAAGCCAGCCCGGCGATCCAGATCACGAACCCGCCGCGGATCAAAAACCTCTGGGTTCGGTTTCGCGCCATCCGTCCGGCGAGCGCAGACGCGAGCAGGATCCCGACGGTGGCGGGGCTGAGGATGAGGCCGGTCTGGACCGCGTTGCGCTTGCCGATGGTCTGGAGGAAGACCGAGATCACGAAGAAAGAGCCCTGCATGATCAGCCACTGGATGCACTGCGTCACCAGGCCGAGATTGGAGGTGCGGTTGCGAAACAGGTGCAGGCCGAGCAGTGGCTGCTTACCGGCGTGCTCGAGGCGTGAGGCGTGCCAGAAGTAGATGGCGAAGACGATCAGGCCTGCGGCGAGGGACAGCCACACGGGCGAGATCCCGCCCTGCTGGATCAACGTGACCCCGCCAATTGAGACGGCTTTGCTGGCAACAAACCAGCCGAAGTCCGCGGACAGCAGGACGCCGAAAACGATGAGGAACAGCGCGAGCGCGTTGAGAACCGCGCCCAGGAAGTCAAACGTCGGGCGGGGTCCCTCGGCGGGAACGTCACGGATGCGGCGGCTGAGGATGATGATGCCGGCAACCGCCAGCACCTGGAGCAGGAAGGAGGCGCGCCAGCTCAGCGTGCTCGTGATCAACCCGCCGACCAGCGGGCCCGTCGCGGCACCCACGCCTGCCGCTGCGCTGATCACAGCGAGGCCCTTTGCCCGCGCGGTCATGTTCGGCGCGTAGACGGTCACCAGGATGTAGATCGGAGGGATCATCAGGGCGGATCCGATTCCTTCCAGGAGCGAATAGCCGACGATCATCATCCCCAGCCCTGTGGCGATCGTCGCCAGCAGCGCGCCGATGCCGTAGATGAGCAGGCCAAGGCGGAAGCACAGCCGCCGGCCCCAGATGTCGGACAGCTTGCTGCCCGGGATCATCAGCGCCGCCATCGTCAGCGTGAACAACGTGATCGCGGTCTGGACGCCATGGACGTTCGTTCCAAGGTCCTGCGCGATGGCTGTGACCGCGACGTTCATGTTCGTGCAGGCGTAAGAAGCGATGAACTGGGCGAGCGCGAGCGGCAGCAGCATCTTCCGCGGGTCAATGGCCTCGAGGGCCGAACCGCTCGAGATCGTGCCTTCGATCGCGGCGGCTTTAGATTGCATCCCGAGCCAGCGGACACGTCATGCAGTGACCTCCGCCCCGGCCCTTGCCCAGCTCGAATCCGGCGATCGGAATGACCTCGATTCCGGCTTCTCGCATCTTGGCGATGGTGTGCGTGTTGCGCTCGTAGGTGACCACGACGCCAGGCTCGATCGCGACCGTGTTGTTGGCGTCATCCCACTGCTCGCGCTCCGCCTGGTACTTGTTGCCACCGGTTTCGACGACGTTCAACCGTTTGACCCCCAGCGCATCCGCGATGGCCGAGAGCAGATCCTTTTCCGGCGTCACGTCGAATCCGCCGTTGCCGTCGGACGGACGCAAGCTGATCGCCTTGACCGTGTCGACGACCTCCGGGAACACGGTCACGGTGTCTTCGCTGAGCATCGTGAGTACGGTGTCGAGGTGCATGTGCGCGCGGTCCTTCGTCATCACCGCCGCGATGACGCGATTCGCCGCCCCGTCCTCGAAGAGCTGCAGCGCGAGCTCTTCGATCATGCGCGCGGTGGTTCGCTCGCTCATCCCGACGAGCACCGCGCCGCGGCCGATCGGTTGGACGTCGCCACCCTCCATGGCGGCCGGACCGAAGGTCTCGGTGCTCATCGGCTCGTCACCCTCACGCGCGACGTGCGGGTACCAGAACTTCCATCCGTTGTCTCTGAACATCGGGTGATAGCGGTAGATCGTGAGCACGTTGAGAGACTCGCGCCGGCGGGCCGGCCAGAACATCGGGTTGACCGTCACGCCGTTGTAGACCCATGCCGACGAGTCGCGCATGAACAGCGTGTTCGGCAGCGGCGGCAGCACGAACTGGGAGTCGTCCTCGAGCGCGGCCGCGATCGCGGAATGACGCTGGAGGCGCCGCCAGTTCGGGTCGAGCTCGCCAATCGTCAGGCCGCCGATCAGGTATTTGGCGAGAGCGTCAGGCGGAAGCTCGTCGAGCATGATCCGAACGTCGTCGACCAGCGCCGGTCCAACCGTCGAATGGTCGATCACTGCCTCGATCAGCTGCGTCTTCGCCAGCGGGCTCAGGGTCAGCGTCTGGGCGAGGAGGTCCTCGACGTAGAAGACCTCGACGCCGCGATCTCGCAGCACGCGTACGAACTGGTCGTGCTCCCATTGGGCGCGCTCCACCCAGAGCACGTCGTCGAAGAGCATCTCGTCGTGGTTCCCAGGCGTGAGCCGCTCGAGGCTCAAGTCGGGACGATGAACCATCACCTTGCGCAACCGGCCGACCTCTGAAAAAACACCGAATTCGGTCATGTCTTCAATCCAGTCCTTTTGATTCGATCGATCGGTTACGCCGCCTGCGAGACCTGCGTCCCCGCCACGCCTTCGACGATGTCTGTGATGTCCTCGAGCGCGCCAATCGCGGCCCGGCCGCCCGTCCTCGACGCGAAGCGGATGGCGGCGGCCACCTTCGGCCCCATCGAGCCCGCGGCGAAGTCGTGCAGGAGAAGGTCCTGGGGTGTGATCCAGCCGACCCGCTCCTGCTCCGGCGTGCCCCAGCGCGCGTAGACGCCGTCGACGTCGGTGGCCATCACCAGCAGGTCGGCGCCGATGTTCTCGGCCAGCAGGCAGCTCGCGAGGTCCTTGTCGATCACCGCCTCGACACCGACAAGCCGGCCCTGGTCTTCGGGCGAATACATGGTGGGGATGCCGCCGCCGCCGGCGCAGATGACGATGACTCCGTGTTCGAGTAGCCACTTGACCGGGCGGATCTCGAATATCCGGCGAGGCTCCGGGGACGGGACGACCCGTCGCCATTTCCCTCCATCCCTCCGGAAGGTCCATCCTTTGGACTCGGCGACCTGGCGCGCCTCGTCCTCTTCGTACACGGGACCTACGAACTTCACCGGGTTGTCAAACGCCCGATCAGACGGGTCGACCTCGATCATCGTCAGCACCGTGGCGAGCGGCACCTCCACCGGAAGCACGTTGCCGAGCTCCTGCTCGATCATGTAGCCGATCATTCCCTCGGTCTCCGCGCCCAGCACGTCGAGCGGGTAGGGGTCGACTTCGGGATACGCCTCCGACTGCAGAGCGAGCAACCCCACCTGCGGACCGTTTCCATGCGCGACGACCAGCCGGTGCTCTGAGGCGAGAGGCGCGATCGCGCGCGCCGCTCGTACGACATTTCTGCGCTGGACGTCGGCGGTCATCGGATCCGACCTGCGCAAAAGGGCATTGCCCCCGAGCGCGATGACGATCGTGCTCAAGCAGCTTCCCCGATCGTCGCGACCATCACCGCCTTGATCGTGTGGAGGCGGTTTTCGGCTTCGTCGAAGACGATCGAGCGATCCGACTCGAAGACCTCGTCGGTCACCTCCAGCGCATCGAGCCCGTAATCGCGGTAGATATCCGATCCGACTTTCGTGTTGCGGTCGTGAAAAGCGGGCAGGCAGTGCATGAACTTGACGTCCGGGTTGCCGGTGGCGCGCACGACGTCGCCGTTGACCTGGTACGGCTTGAGAAGCGCGATGCGGTCACGCCAGACCGATTTGTCCTCTCCCATCGACACCCAGACGTCGGTGCAGAGGAAATCCACTCCCGCGACGCACGTCTTGATGTCTTCGCTGACGGTCAGGAACGCGCCGGTCTCGGCGGCGATCTTGCGCGCGGTGTCGATCATCTCGGCGGTCGGATGAAGGGACTTCGGCGCGCAGATGCGCACGTCCATGCCGAGCTTGCAGCCGGTGATCATCAGCGAGTTGCCGGTGTTGAATCGCGCGTCGCCGAGAAAGCAGAATGAGATCTCCTCGAACGCCTTCCCGCTGTGCTCGCGCATCGTGAGCATGTCCGCGAGCATCTGGGTCGGATGAAACTCGTCGCTGAGGCCGTTGTAGACGGGCACGCCGGCGTACCGCGCGAGCTCTTCGACGATTCCCTGGCCGAAGCCGCGGTACTCGATGGCGTCATACATCCGCCCGAGCACGCGCGCGGTGTCGCGGATCGATTCCTTGTGTCCGATCTGGGAGCTGTCCGGCCCGAGGTATGTGACATGTGCGCCCTGGTCGTAGGCGGCGACCTCGAAGGCGCATCGCGTCCGTGTCGACGTCTTCTCGAATACGATCGCGATGTTCTTGCCCGCCATCCGCTTGCGCTCTGAGTGCGCTTTCCGCGCGGCCTTCAGTTCGGCGGAAAGATCGATCAGCGCGCGGAGCTCGTCAGGCTTGAAGTCGAGCTCCTTGAGAAAGCTCCGGCCATGGAGCGACTTGATGGTGGGGCGGGCAACTGCCGTTTCGACGCTCATGATTCCTCCTCGGACCCAATCTATGGCCGCCCATGCGGGCATCCTGTGGAGCCGTCTGAGCGATTAGACAAATGCTTGGCGTGCCGCGCGGCGCGTCAGCGGTAGTCGGGCACGGGCGCCGGCTCGGTCATGTGCCCTCGCTGCGCTCGATACACCGGAATCCCGATCAGCAGCGCCACGCCGGCGAGGATGAACGGCGCCCAGTAGCTGAACGTCGTCTCACCGGAGGTGTTGCGCGAGTACCAGATGAACAGGATCGAGAAGGCGAGCACGAGGACCGCGACGATGGCGTCGCGCGCGAAGCGCGGTGTATGGAACTTCTGACGGTCGGTCCACCGCCACTTCAGCTGGGCCAGCGCGGAGAACCCGTACGGGATCGCCGCGGTGATGCCGGTCATCAGCACGAGCGTCGTGAAGGCGTTGGCTCCATTCGTTCCGAGGTAGTTGACGATCATCGCGACCGACGCCAGCAGGGTCGATGCGACGATGCCGAACGCCGGCACACCGGATGCCGATATCTGGCGGAAGCGCTCCGGGAACAGGCCGTCTTTCGCCGCCGCGAGCGGCATCTCCGCGCAGATCATCGTCCAGCCGTTGAGGGCGCCGAGTCCGGAGATGATGACGACGATAGCCATCACGTTGCCCCAGATGGTGCCGCCGAACATTGCGTCCATGGCGGCCGAGAAAGGAGCGCTCGTCTCCCTCAGCGTCGCGTTGGGCAGGACGCCGAAGACCACGACCAGCGAGAGGATGTACACGACCGCGCAGGCAAGGGTGCCGAGGACGGTCGCTCTGGGCACGTTGCGGTCTGGGTCCTGGACCTTGCCGGCGGCGACAGCAGCAGTTTCGACGCCGAGGTAGCTGAAGAGCGCGATCGCCATGCCGCTGCCGATCGCGAGAGCGGTGCTCTGACCGCTGACGTTCCACGGCGTGAAATGGGCGGTGTTGATGAAGAAGAGACCGACGATCGAAACGAAGGCCAGCGCCCCGAACTTGAGGATCGTCGTGATGACCTGGATGGCGCCCATGTTCTGCACGCCCGAAAGGTTGATCGCGGCCGGGAGCCACAGGCCGATGAGCACGAGGACGACGGAGAAGAGAACGTTTCCGTCCTTGTTGATGAAGTGCTCGACGTACAGCACCCATCCGACGGCGATCGCCGCGTTGCCCGCCCAGGCCGTGATCCAGTACGACCACGCGTTCATGAAACCGACCCCGTTGCCGAAAGCGACCCGCGCGTATGCATAGGGCCCGCCGTCGGCCGGCAGGCGCCTGGACAGAGCGCCGAACATGACTGCAAGGGCGAGAGCGCCGACCGTGGTGAGACCCATCGAGACGAGCGTGATCGGGCCGATGGGAGCGAGCGACGAGGGCAGGTTGAAGATGCCCACGCCGATGATGCTTCCCATGATCAGCGCGACTGCGGTGCCGAGCCCGAACCGACTGGTGGCCTCGGCAGCCGTTGTTGCGGGGATCGCGGCGCCTGCCGCCTGACCTGGAAGTCTGTGCTCGCTCATCGACCTAAACCTATGCAGGCACGCAATCCTGCCGCGGCCGTCAAAAGCACCGGTTAGACAATTGCTCGAATGTCCTACTCGACCTCGAGCTCTGTGACTTTCGCCGAATGCACAGCGGGCCGGTCGATGGTCATCAGCAGGGCGACTCCACGGGTCTCGGGCACGGCGTCGAACAGCGCGCGCAGCAGGAGGGTCGCCTGCGTGGAGATGATCACGCCAAGCAGCCCGAACATCCAGCCCCAGAAGATGAAGCTCAAGAAGACGATCACCATCGGCAGCTCGGACGCGCGGCTGATGAACCTCGGCACCACGAGGTTGTCGACCGTGGCGTTGAGGATGATGGCGACCACGAGCACGGCCAGCGCGGTGCCAAGACCGTACTGGATGAACGCGAGCACGACCGCGGGAAGGCACGCAAGGATCAGGCCGATGTTCGGGATGTACCCGAGGGCAAACGCCAGCAAGCCCCACAGCAGCGCGAAGTCGATCCGGAACAGCAGGAAGAGAACGGTGAGAAACGCCGCGGTCATCAAGTTGCTGATGGTTCTGATGTGACCCTGGATCTGAACCTGGCGAATGTACTGAGCGAGGCGGCGATGGAAATCGCTCCCCGTCGGGATCACGCGCCGGAGAGACCGCTCGAACGGCCGCTGGCTGCCCAACATCAGACAGAGCAGGAATAGAAAGAACACGACGATCACGGCCCCGGACAGCAGGCTGGTCAACGCCGCGCCGACGAGCTGGATCAAGGCCTCGCTGCTCTTGGATGCCGTCTCGACGATCGCGTGGTCGGTCGACGGCTGGTGTTCGACGGTCGACAGCATTTGTTCAATGCGGGTCGTCAGCATGGCCTGGTACTCGGGCAGCTTCTGCCCGAACTCGGCCAGCTGGACCGAGACGATGAGAAGGAAGCCGCCAAGCGCGGCGATCGCGAGCACGAGCACGCCGACGATCGCCAGCCAGGTGGGCAGGCCCGCCCGTTCGAGGCGCCGCACCAGTGGCGTTACGACTACGGCGATCATGAAGGCGAGAAAAAGCGGCGCGACCACGTAGCTCGCGTAGCGAAGACCCACCACGACGATGACCACGCACGTCGCAATCGCCAGCCCGACCGCGACCCCCGGAATGCGATCAGCCCGCGGCGTGAGACTCAGGTTTCTTTGCGCCCCTACCGGTCACTCGACGGTTGGCCGGCCGGGGGCCTGCTTGAGGGTGACCGGGCCTGCTGCCTTCTCGCCCGCTTTCGGCACTCGCTCGACTCCGACACCCAGGAAACCGAACAACAGCGCTATCAACGGGTTGGCGATGTTGAAGAACGCGTACGGCAGGTACTCGATCGTCGGAACGCCGAGGACCCCGGTCATGTAGGCGCCGCAGCTGTTCCACGGCACCAGTGGCGAGGTGACGGTGCCCGAGTCCTCGACGGTGCGTGAGAGCTGGCGCGGCCCAAGCCCGTTGCGCGCGAATGCCTCGCGATATGCCCGGGAGGGCAGGACGTCAGCGACGTACTGGTCGCCGGCGACGATGTTCAAACCGATGCACGTCCCGATCACCGTCGCGATGAGCCAGCCGGCGCTCTTCGCCCTGGCGACCAGTGGAGAGATCAAACGGTCGAGGAAGCCCGCCGCCTCCATGACCGCGGCGAAGCTGAGCGCGCCGAAGATCAGCCAGACCGTCGTGAGCATGGATGCCATACCGCCACCGGAGAACAGCTGCTGGATCTTCTCGTGGCCGACCGTCAGGGTGAAGCCCTCCCCCATCGCGCGATAGGACGCCTCGATGGCGTTGAGCACCGCGCCCTGCTCGGGCTTACCGACGAATTGGGAGACGATCTGCGGTTGGGTGAATGGAGCGAGCGCGCACGAGAGGATGGCGGTGCCGAAGATCGCGATGAACGGAGGCACGCGGAGGATCGAGAGCGCGATGAGAAGAACGAGCGGTAACAGACACCACGGCGTGATGTTGAAAACCGCGTTCAGTTCCTTCTGCGCCTTCGCCACGGCATCCGCAGTTGATCCACTCGCGACGCTCAAGCCCATCACGAGGAAGATCGCGAGCGCGAGGACAAAAGAAGGCACCACCGTCCGCACCATGCCGCGGATGTGCTGCTGCACGGTGACACCTCCGACGATCGACGGAACGAGCACGGTCGTCTCGGACAGCGGAGACATCTTGTCGCCCAGGTACGCGCCCGATATCACTGCGCCCGCAGCAGCAGCCGCCGGCAGATGTAGCACTCCTGCGATGCCGACGAACGCGACGCCCAGGGTTCCGGCGGTCGTCCACGAGCTTCCGGTCACCATTCCGACGAGCGCGCAGATGATCGCCACGGCGACGTAGAAGATAGTCGGGTTGAGCAGGCTCAACCCGTAATAGACGACCGTGGGGATGGTTCCGGAAAGGTTCCACGACCCGATCAGGGCGCCGACGGCGAGAAGGATGAAGACGGCGCCCAGCGCGGACGTGACGCCGCCAATCGCCGCGTCACGCACCGCGGCGACCGTATAGCCGTTCTTGAACGCGACGAGGCCAGCGAAGACCGCGCTGGTCATCAGCGCGATCTGCAGAGGACCTGTCGCCGAGTCGATACCGAAGATGACGATGGTCAGCCCGATCAGAAGGATCAGGACCGCGACCGGGGCGATCGCGTCGATCAAGCTCGGCGGTCGCGGGCCCTGGAGTGTTGCTGCCGGCGGCTCAGCCACCGGTCGCGACCGGTCGGGTCGGCCGGGTCGGAACTGGCTGGGTGACCGCCTCGGGGGTTTCCGGCGCGACACGCCGGCGGCGCACGATGAACTTCCAGATCTCCGACAAGACCAATATCGAAGCGCCCGCGCCCAGGCAGATCGCCCACTGGGTCAGCGTGAGGCTGGTCGTGTCGAGAAGACCCTGGAAGAACCTCAGCTCCGTGGCGAGGATGATCGTGATGGCCGAGAGCATCGTGCTCTTGATCAGCGTCGGGTTGCGGATGATCTGGCCGCTGAACACTGACTCACGCTCGTCGGCGGCGGTGAGGCCGAGCACGAGACAGAAGATCGAAAACGTGACCATGCCCATCGTTCGAGCGTGCTCGACGCTCGACGATTTGCTGTCGAAGTAGATGACGGACAGGGTGACTATCGCCGCCCAGAGCCCGACGATCACAAGCCTGATCATCCGGTTGCGTGGCAGGATCGGGTCCTTGGCCGAGCGTGGCTTGCGCTGCATGAGACCCGGCGCGGGCTCGCCGAAACCAAGACCGACTGCCTGAAAGACGTTGACGGTGAAGTTGATCCACAGCGTTTGCAGCGGCAGGAAGGGGGTCCCGGTGGCGATGTTGAAGATGCCCGCGCCGAGGAACGTGAAGATGAAACCGAACAGCGTCCCCATCTGATAGCGGACGTAGCGCAGCAGGTTGTCGTAGATCGCTCGACCAAGCTCGACGGCCTTGACGATGGTCGAGAAGTTGTCGTCGGTCAGGATCATCACGGCGGCCTCTTTCGAGACCTCGGTGCCGGTGATGCCCATCGCCACGCCGATGTCCGCGCGCTTCAGCGCGGGCGCGTCGTTGACGCCGTCACCGGTCATGGCGACGACGTCGCCACGCTTCTTGAGGATGTCGACAAGCCGGACCTTGTGCTCCGGCGCGACGCGCGCGATGACGCCGATCCCGTCGATCTCTCGCACGGCCTCGTCATCGCTCATCGCTGCGAATTCGGCGCCTGTGATCGCGCGTCCGACGATCCCAAGACGGCCGGCAATCGAGCGGGCGGTGACCGCATGGTCGCCGGTGATCATCCGCACCTGGATGCCTGCCGCCCGCGCACGCGCGATCGAGTCCGCGGCCTCCGCGCGGGGCGGATCGAGAATCCCGACGAGCGCGAGCAACGTGATGCCGCGCAGGTTGTCGAGAAGATTGCCGTTCGGATCGAAGGTCGCCGGGTCGAAGTCGCGCTGGGCCGTCGCCATCACCCTGAGCCCATCTTTCGCCAGCTCCTCGTTGGCGGCGACGTATCTGCTCCGAATCGTGTCGACTGGAATCGCGTCCGCGTCGGGGTTGAACGCGCTGGTCGCGCGCTCGAGCAGTTGGTCGGGTGCGCCCTTGACATAGCACCGGATCACTTCGTGCCCGTGCTCGTCGGTCATCAGGTGGTAGCTGGCCATCAGCTTGTAAGCGGCGTCGAAGGGGAGCGTCGCGACCCGCGGATACGCGTGGCGGGTCTCTTCAGCGTCGACGCCACCCTTGGCCGCGAGCACCACGAGCGCGCCTTCGGTCGGATCACCGACGAGCTTGCCGTCGTGGATCTCGGCGTCGGACGCGAGCACCATCGGCAGCAGGAACGGGTCGAGCGATGAGCCGTCGGCGCCGGCGACACGCGTGATCTGCCCCTCGGTCGAATAGCCCGAACCTTCGACGTGGTACTGGCGCCCCGCGATGAACATCCGGACGGCCGTCATCTGGTTGAGGGTCAACGTGCCCGTCTTGTCCGAGTTGATGGCCGTGGTCGAGCCAAGCGTCTCCACCGACCGAAGGCGCTTCATGATCGCGCCCGCGTCGGCGAGCGTCGACGTCCCGCGCGCGAGGATGGCCGTCACCACGGCCGGTAGGCCGGTGGGGATCGCCGAGACCGCAAACGCAACCGCCGTCAGGAACAGAGTTGAGAACTCGTTGCCGCGGATCAGCCCGAGCCCGATGGAGACGATCAGCGCGGCGGCCGCGATCACCAGGATCTGGCGAGTCAGCCTGTCGAGCTGCTTGGTGAGGGGCGTCGCCATGACCTGTTCGGTCTGCAGCATGCCGGAGATCCGCCCGACCTCCGTGCCCATGCCGGTGGTCGTCACGAGGACCTGCCCCGAGCCTCGTGTCACCGCGGTGTTCATGTACGCCATGCACGTCCGATCGCCGAGCGGCGCGTCGGCATTTGCGACAGGGTCCGTCGACTTCGCGCTTGGAGTGCTTTCGCCGGTGAGCGCCGACTCGTCGATCTCGAGGGAAGCCGCCATGACCAGACGCCCGTCGGCGGGGATCACGTCGCCGGCTTCGACGGCGACCAGGTCGCCGGGGACGAGATCGGCGGCGTCGATCATGGTCATGCCGCCACCGCGCCGGACCTTGACCTTGAGCACGAGCATCTTCTGCAGGGCGGCGACGCTTGCCTCGGCCTTGCCTTCCTGGTTCATGCCGAGAGCCGCGTTGAACACGGTCAGTGCGAGAAGCAGGATGCCCGCCGCGAGCTGACCCGGCAGGAAAAGACAGACGCCGCCCGCGGCCAGGAGCACGATCTGCATCGGGTCGCGGTACTGCCGCACAAATTTCCGCCACTTGGGTTCTGGCTTCGCCTCGGAGAGGACGTTGCGGCCGAACTGCGCGCGGCGGCGGGCCACCTCGTCGTCGGTCAGGCCGGTGTTCGGATCGGTACCTTGTGCATCGAGCACCTGTCTGGCGGTCGATACGTGCCACGCCGTGGTTGTGTTGGCCGCGCTCTGGCTTTGTGGATCGTCCTGGCGCGAGGGGACTTCGGCTGCGGTGTCCATGGCCTGATTTGATCGCCATCCATCGCGCGCGGCGCGATTGCGGGGCGCAGACGCTGGACAGAAAGGTGGACAACCTCCATGCGAGGCGGCTTCGAAGTCGCGGACAGAAAGTGTCTAATCGCGCTCCGGACTCGCCGGTCATCGAAACGAGCGACGGCTACCGTGCGCCTTAACAACTGACGTGATTGCTTCCATGGGAGGACTCGAACAGTGAGTGACAAGAAGCTGGTGCTCGCGATCTTCGATGGCGAAAGCGCCGCCGACTCCGCGGTGGAGTCGCTGAAGCAGTGGGACAAGGCGGACAAGAAGGTCAACATGAGCGCGATCGGCATCCTCGCGCTCGACGAAAACGGTCAGCTCAAGACGCAGAAGATGGGCCGCCGCAGCGTGCGCAAGGGCGCCGCGATCGGGACCGTGCTCGCGGTGGTCACGCCGATCGGCCTGGCCGCCGGGGTCGTCGGCGGTGGCCTGCTCGGTGCGCTGCACCGCAAGGGCCTTGGTCTCAACGAGGAATACCGCGACATGATCGCGAACGAGCTGATGGACGGCAAAGCCGCGGTCGGAGTGTTGACCGATCCTGACGATGCCGACCAGGTCATGGACTGGATGGTGAAGCTCGGCGGAAGACCCGAGGCGCACACCGTCTCGTCAGAGAATCTCAGCGAGATCGAGAGGGAGACGGCTGCCGAGCAGCAAGCGACACCGCCGGCCGCGTAGGCGATTTACGCGGCCGAGGCCGGAGCGCTGACGGCACTGCCCTCGAGGACGCGCGCGTAGGCAGATTCGTAGTCGTCGACCATGCGCTGGGTCGAGAAGCGGTCCAGCGCCCATCGCCTGCACTCCGCGCGGTCGATGGCGTCGAGATTGGCGATGGCTCGAACCATCTCGTCCTCGGTCTCCGCGAAGTAGCCATGGACACCGTGGCGCATGATCTCGGGCAGCGCTCCTCTGGCCCGCGTGATGATCGGCGTGCCGGCGGCGAGTGATTCGACGAACGAGAGCCCAAACGGCTCCTCCCAGTTGATCGGCATCAGCAGCGCCCTGGCGCCTTCGAGCAGCTCCGCCTTCTGTACGTCGGTCACCTCGCCCAGCCAGTCGACCAGGGGGTGACCGAGCAGCGGTTCGACCTCTTTTTCGTGATAGGCCTGGGACGGCGGCCCGACCTTGGCGCCGATCTTGATCGGAATCCCGGTCCGGATCGCTATCCGGATCGCCGTGGCAAGGCCCTTGTCGGCGGAGCTCCGCCCGACGAACGCGAGGTAGCGTCCGTCACCCGTGCCCAACCGGAAGCTGCCGGCGAGGTCGAGACCGTTGTGAATCGTCCCCACCCAGTTCATCGCGAGGTCCGCGACAGGGCGCATCTGGGCGTCGCTGATGGAGATGACCGGTTGGTCCGGATGCGCCGCGAACATCAGCCGCACCGAGTCGACGTCAAGCCTGCCATGCATCGTCGTGACCGACGGAGTGGCTATCCGGTCGACGACGAGCCAGTGGAGGAAGTCGACGTGCCAGTGGATGATGTCGAAGTCCGCGGCGTTGCGCGCGACGGTCTCGACCTGGGCGATCTCGTAGGGAAGGCTCTCGTACCTTCCCAGCTCCCAGAGTGGACGCGGCGCGACTGAAAACAGTCGCGC
>DASTIX010000090.1:0-34242 GCA_035717165.1 Candidatus Dormiibacterota bacterium | reverse complement strand
GCAGAAACGCGTGGCACGGAAACGCCGGATCGAAGCTGTGCGCTGCCCCCGCGTCGGTGCCGACCGTCTCGACCCCCACGCCGATGATGGGAGCCTCGTTCGCCAGCCACTGCGCGCACTCGACCGAGATGCCCGGCGTGTGCGGTCCGGTCTCGTTGGCGTTGAGGAACTTCCGCTGGTCGCCGGCGCGCGCGTCCCAACCGGTTCGGTAGAGCAGCCAGCCGCCCGTCGGGAGCGGGCCATGTTCTTTCTCGAAGGCCTCGATGTCCGAGACCTGGAGCAGAAAGTCAGGGTTCTTCGCGCTTTCCCGGCTCTTGTCGATCACGACAGCGGGCGCGATGAGTCTATGGACGGGAACCTGGGAAACGTCTTCTCCATCCCGGCCGGTCGCCCAGTGGATCGGCGCGTCGAAGTGCGTGCCGACGTGCTCGCCCGTGGAGATGTCGTTCCAGTACCACGCGGGACCGCGTTCGTCGTAGTGGCTCACCTCGGTCAGCTCGAAGCGGCGGGTGTTGGCGAATGGCGGCGGCAGCTGGATGATGGGCGTCCGGTCCGACAGCGGCGCCGTCAGATCGAGCACCTCTATGCGTCCGTCGGCGATCGCAGCGACAAGGTCCTGCAGCAGCGCCATCAAGATCCAAGTATCACGTCTTGCGCGCTTTCGCCGTATTCACCGCCACGCCTTCGCGGATCAGCTCCTTCAAAGCGCTCTCATCGACCGCGGCATGCTCGTAGAAGTCGATGGCCCGAACCGTCTTGCTGTCGAGGCGAGTGTTGAAGAGCTTCTTCGGATCCTTCAACTGAGCGCCATTGGGGAAAGTCAATCTCACGGCATTCTTGAGCATCTCGCCGATGCACACCATTCCATCGTGCGACCACACGGGCACACCCTCCGGCCGCGAAGGCTTCCTCCACTTGATCTCTTCGATGATCCGAGGGTCGGCCTTTTTGATCAAAGAGCGCAATTGGGACAATTTCTTGCCCCGCCAGTCACCGGGCTTCTTGATGATCGCGTCGATCTGCTGAGAGATCGAGGAGTCCTGCATTCGCGCGCGTCCTCTTATCTATATGTGCGCCGGGGTTTAGCCGGCGAGCGCGTCCTCGATCGAGCCCTGGTGCATCTTGATATGGCCGATCAGCACGCGCTCGAGGCGCTGCGCAATGGTCGCCGGGCCGGCCGGCGTCTCGTGGACCTTGTCGAGCGCGTCTTCTGGGATGGCGCGGACCCTCGCCGCGATCTGCCGCTCGTTGACGCGGAGGTGAGCGAGGACCTCGTCCCTCGTGACGGCTGCGTGAACCACGGCTTGCCTGGCATTGATTTCATGGATGTCGATTGGAGGGAGAGACTTGCCTTCGAGCATCGCGTAGATCCGGTCGATGATGAACTGCTCCGCATCCGCGACGTGATGGGCGATCACCCCGATCGGCCGTGATTCGTCCTCGTTGTTGAGCTGCTGCGGAAAGTTCTTCCCGACGAGCCGCCACTGCTCATCGCTCAGCGACCCGATCAGATCCGTGAACTGGCCATGTGTGGTGACGTAGGCATCGGCGTAGGTCGAGACCCGGGTGGCGGCCACAACGGAATCCTAGCGGAGGCCTTTCTGGTGCTCCAGCACGTCGAATTCGCCCGAAACCGCCTAATTCGCTTCGGTTGGACCTCCTCCGCGCTAGCATGGCGGGCTGCTCGGGAAGATGCAGACTGTCGAGGAAGCGGCCGCACGCCGAGCTCAGCTTGCCGGCCTCGGCATGGCGGTCGGGGCGCGAGCCGACGAGATCTACGCCCGGACCATCGCCCTGCTCTACAAGCACACCCCGCAGCCGGCGTCGAGCGAGAGCTACCTCGACTACCGGTGGGGACGCAGCGTGGTCGGAACCCTTCTCATCGCCCGCTGGCTGGTCTCGGGCATAACGGCGGACAAGGACGAGCTGGAGTACGTAACCCGTAGCGGCGCCGCCGCCGCGCGTGAGGGCGTTCCGCTGGTGGAGACCACGCGCGGCCACCATCACTGGCGGCGGACGCTTATCGACGTCGTACGCGAAGAGGGTGCGCGGCTCGGCACCCCGCAAGCGGTGGTGGACGAGGTCGTGCAGACCGTGCAGGACAACTCCGACGCCAGCCTGATTCGCATCGCGGACGCATACGACCGGCAGCTGCGCGAGACCAATGCACAGCTGACTCGAGCCAGCCAGTTCAAGTCGGATTTCCTGGCGAAGATGAGTCACCAGCTCCGCACGCCGCTCACGGCGATCATCGGGTTCTGCGAGGTCCTCACGGACGGGATGGACGGCGAGCTGAAACCGGAACAGTCAGAGGATATCACTCAGATCCACAAGAGCGGAATGGTGTTGCTCGAGCTCGTCAACGACATCCTCGACCTTTCCAAGATCGAGGCGGGGAAGATCGAGATGGCGATCAAAGACGTGGACCTGCAGGAGATCGTCGACCAGGTGATACAGACCATGGTCCACATCGCCGAGTCGAAAGCACTCCGCCTGGGATCAGACCTGTCGCCGGAGACGCCGGTCGTGATGGCCGATCCAGGGCGGTTGCGTGAGATTCTGACCAACCTCGTCTCGAACGCCATCAAATTCACGGCCGCGGGTTCGGTGACCATCGCGAGCGCGCCGCGCGATGGGATGGCGGAGATCTCGGTGATCGACACGGGAATCGGGATCGCGGCGGAAGCACGCGATCGGATCTTTGAAGAGTTCAAGCAGGCGAACGATCAGATCTCTCGCACCTACGGCGGAACGGGACTCGGGCTTTCGATCGCGCGCAAGTTGACGGAGCTCCAGGGCGGACGGATGGGCGTGGACTCCGTGATGGGGAAAGGCTCGAGGTTCTGGTTCACGCTGCCGATCGCTCGGCCTCAATACATGTCGAGGTGACCGACTAGGCGACGATATCCGGGTGACCAGGCTCTCGCTCGCCAACTACAGCTCGATTCCCCGCGTTGGGTCGATGGTTCTCTCTCCGGATGGTCGAAGGCTGGTGCTTTCCGTGCAGACCCTGAGCGCCGACTCGACGCGATTCGTCACGTCCCTGTGGGAAGTTCCGAGCGACGGAAGCGCACAGCCTCGCCGGCTCACGTTCTCGGACAAGGGCGAGGCGAACCCTGCGTTTCTCGCCGACGGCTCGCTGGTGTTCAGCTCGGGCCGAACCGACCCCACTGTCAAAGAGGACGAGGCGGAGTCCCGCGTGTGGGTCCTGCCCGCAGCGGGCGGGGAGGCGCGCGCCGTCCTTTCCGTTCCCGGAGGGATTCGAGCCATCGTCGCCGCTCGGAATGCGGACGCGATCGTATTCCGCGCGCAGGTGTTTCCCGGCCAACCCGACATCCCCGCCGACGGTGACAAGGGAAAGAAGCGGAAGGAGGCCGGAGTCAGCGCAATTCTCTACGACACGTATCCCATCCGTTTCTGGGACCACGACCTGGGACCGCGCTGGAGCCGTGTGTTTCGGCTGTGCGGCCTCGGGGGCGAGTCCCGGCCAGAGCCCGAGGACGTCAGCGGCGACGCCGTCAACAGCCTCGAAGAGGCCGGAGTTTCGGTGTCGCCTGACGGCCACTCGGTGGCCATGGCCTGGCAGCGCGCGACAGGAAAAGGCCAGCATGCCGGAGACCTGGTCATCAAGGCGGACGGCCACGAGACGACGATTCGCGGCGACGGATACGACTTCGACGAGCCGCAGTTCTCGCCGGACGGCCGAAAGATCGTGGCCGTGGCCAAAGACCGAGGGACGCCGGAGCGCGCGCAGCGCCATTTCCTGTGGCTGGGCGAAGTCGAATCGGGCCGCGGCAATATTGTCGCCGCCGATTTTGGGCAGTGGCCTGCCGAGCCGCGGTGGGCTGCCGACGGATCTGCCGTTTTCTTCGTTGCGGATCAAGCGCTGCATCGACCGATCTTCCGATTCGACGTTGCCACCGGCGACGTTCGGCAGATCACGCGAGAAGGTCATTTCTCGTCTGTCTCTCCGGATCCGTCAGGCCGCTTCATCTACGCGCTGCGCGACTCGTGGAGCTCGCCGATGGAGGCCGTACGCGTCAGTCTCGACGGCAAGGTCGAATCGCTGCCCACTCCCGGCTTTCCATTTGAGCTGCCTGGTGTCGTTTCGGCGGTCGAGTCAGCTGCAGACGATGGGACGAAGATCCAGGGCTGGCTCGTGATGCCGAGGGACGCGTCCGCCGACAAGCCGGCGCCGCTCGTGCTGTGGATTCACGGCGGTCCGTTCAACAGCTGGAACTCATGGAGCTGGCGCTGGTGTCCGCATCTCCTCGCCGAGCACGGTTACGCGGTGCTGTTGCCCGATCCGGCGCTGTCGACGGGCTACGGCCAGGAATTCATCCAGCGCGCCTGGGGTGTCTGGGGCGACGTGGTGATGCGTGATGTCTTCGCGGTGCTGGACGACGTCCTGGCGCGGCCCGACATCGACTCGGATCGCGTCGCGGAGATGGGCGGCTCGTTCGGCGGATACATGTCGAACTGGGTCGCGGGCCACAGCGATCGCTTCCGCGCGATCATCACCCACGCAAGCCTGTGGTCGCTGGACAACTTTCAGGCGACGACGGACAGGCCGGATTTCTGGGAGCACCAATTCGGCTCTCGTGACCAATATCGAGACCGCTACCTCGCCGCATCGCCGGATCAGGCCATCAAGAACGTTCGCACCCCGATCCTCGTGATCCACGGCAACCTCGATTACCGAGTGCCGATATCCGAAGCGCTTCAGCTTTGGACCGATCTTCGCCGCCACGACATCCCTTCCCAGTACCTCTATTTCCCGGACGAGAACCACTGGGTGCTCAAGCCGGGTAACGCGATCGTCTGGTACCAGACGGTGCTTGCATTCCTCGACCATCACGTCCTCGGCAAGGAGTGGAAGCGGCCGGAACTGCTTTAACTAGTCGTTCGCCGCGTAGGAAATGTCTAGGCCGCGCATTCGGCGGCGGCGCCTGCCGGCCGATCCACGCATACGGTCGACTGGATGAGCCACAAAAACGTTGTTCTCGCGGTGTTCCCTGACGAGCCGGCCGCGGATGCCGCCGTCGCCTCGCTCAAAGAGTGGGACAAGTCAGACGATCGGGTGAAGCTGAGCGCCGTCGGTGTCCTGGTTCTCGACGACAACGGCAACGTGAAGGTCCACAAGCTGGGCTCGCGGAGCACCGTCAAGGGAGGAGGCATCGGCCTGGTGCTTGCCGTCCTCGCACCTCCTGTCGGCGTAGCCGCCGGAGTTGCCGGCGGAGGCCTTCTCGGCGCGCTGCATCGCAAAGGCCTCGGCCTGACGGAGAAGGACAAGCAGCGCCTGTCCACCAAGCTGTTCGACGGCAAAGCCGCGGTGGGTGTGCTTGCCCGAGACGAGGAAGCCGTGCTTGTGTCCGAGAAGATGGTCGAGCTCGGCGGTCAGCCAGAGATGTACGCGGTTTCGGACGCGGCCCTCAAGGAAGCGGAATTCGAGGCGCCGAGCATCCTGCCGGCCCGCGATCAGTGAGAGTCAGTTAGCCGGCATCGCCTCGAGCGCGAACGCAAGCCGCCGCACCGACTCGCGCAGCTCATCGTGACTCGCTGCGCATGCAAAGCTCAAGCGCAGGTTTCGCGACGGCGGCTCGGTGGCGAAGAACGATCGGCCGGCGCCGACCAGGACCCCGTGCTCGCGCGCGGCTTCCGCGAGGACTACGTCATCGATCGTCTCCGGAAGGCTGAGCCACAGATGCATGCCGCCATGCGGCAGCCGTGGCACGGTCAGCGTCGGAGCAAACTCGCCTAAAGCGTCGAGCACCACTCCACGCCGCCCCTGCAGCGCGCGGCCGATCTCGACCACGTGCTTTGCCCAGCCCGGCGAACCGACCAGCTCGAGAGCCGTTTCCTGCGTCAGCCTGTTGACGAAGAGGTCATCCACGATGCGGATCGACCGCAACCTGTCCGCGACCGGACCACGGGCCACCAGCGCACCGAGGCGAAGGCTCGGTGAGGCCGGCTTCGTGAGGGACGAGACGTAGACCACGCGTCCCTCGTGGTCCATGGAGAGCATCGTGGGCGGATTCGTTCTCTCGTATCCCAGCCATCTCGCCCAGTCGTCCTCGATCACAAACGCCCCGGCACTCGCCGCGACCTCGAGCACCTCGCGGCGCCGCGCCAGGGGCATGACGATGCCGGTCGGGTTCTGATGAGTCGGTTGGAGATAGACCGCTCTCGCGTTTGTGGAGTCGAACGCATCCCCAAGCAGATCGGGCACTATGCCGTCGTCGTCCATCGGCACGGGGACGACGTGAATGCCGGCAGCCCTTGCGATTGCGAGCGCGCCGGGATAGGTGGGCGCTTCGACCAGAACTGTGGCGCCGGCCGGGATCAGTGCCCGGAAGGTTGCGGAGATCGCCGACTGGCCGCCGTTGCAGATGATCACGTCCGCGGCGCCGAAGGCGCTTCCGTGATGACCTGCAAACCAGGCCCGGAGACCGGCGATCCCGCGGGGATCGGGCGCTTCCCACGTCTCGGAACGTCTTACTGCGCGGTGGGCTGCAACGGACAGAGCGCGGATCGGCATCAGTGAAGGGTGGAGGTAGCCGCCCGCGAGCGACAGCGCGCCGCGCGGATTGACCTCGAGGTAGGTCTGGAGCGCTCGCGCATCGATGGCGCGATCACCGAGAGCGACGGTTTGCCACGACGCATCTAGGTTTTCCGGGCCGTTGAGCGCGATGCGGTCGGCGACAAATGTCCCCGAACCGGGGATGGTCTTCAGCGATCCCTCGGCGCTGAGCGAGGCCAGCGCGCGGGACACCGTGACCGGGCTCACGCGGTAGGTCGCGGCGATCTCGCGCGTCGATGGAAAGCGTGATCCGGGTGGCATCGCCGCAGCGCGCGATCGCAGGGCGCCGGTCAGACCCCTGATGCTGCTATCGCTCATCGACGCAACCACGATATCAGTTGCTAGCTTCCCGTGATCGTGGTAGCCTGCCCTGTGAGCGGCCTTAGTATCGGTATTCGCCAAAACTCGATATCGGTATCGGGCTTCGCGCTGGGGGTGGTGGCCGTGGTCATGTTCTCCGGCACCGTGCCGGCCACGCGGATCGCCGTCGGCAGCATCGATCCGGTCGTGGTGGGCGTCGGCAGATCGGTGCTTGGAGCGTTGATCGCCGCCGGCTACCTCGTTGTGGTCCGCGCTTCGTGGCCGGCGCGCTCGCAGCTGCCCGGACTCTTCGTGGTTGCACTCGGTGCAGCCGTCGGTTTCGGCTGGTTCAGCGCGGAAGCGCTTCGCACCGTCAGCGCGTCCCACGGGTCGGTCGTGATCGGGATACTGCCGATGCTGACCGCCGTTTTCGGCACGTTGCGCACGGCTGCGAGGCCGCGCCCTCTGTTCTGGCTTGCCACCGTCGCAGGGACGGGTGTCGTGATCACTTATGCCGCGTCCGGCTCGCGATCGGGCTCGATCGGCATCGGGGACGTCTACCTCTTCTGCGCGCTGGTCTGCGCGGCCGCGGCGTACGCCGAAGGTGGCCGGCTCGCGAGGACGATGCCCGGAGGCCAGGTCATCGCCTGGGGTCTCGTGGCTGCGCTTCCGATCTCGGTGCCGCTCACCGCCATCGCTCTGCACAACTCGCCCTTTGAGCCGACGGCGGCATCGCTTGCGGCCGTCGCCTACATGGCGGTCTTCTCGGTTTTCGTCGGCATGGTCCTCTGGTATCGCGCGATGGGCCTGGTCGGAGTCCCACGCGTGAGCCCCATCCAGCTCGGACAGCCGCTTCTCTCCGTGGTGTGGTCGTGGCTTCTCATCGGAGAGCCACTGAGGGCGGAAACGATCGGAGCCGCGGTTCTGGTCCTCGTATGCGTCGCGACGGCGCAGAAGGCTCGTATCTCGCAGTCGCGGCCCGCGATCCGAAATGCGTCGGTCGCAGTGCGAACGTCACACAATTGAGGCCGATGAAACAATCGCTCACCGGCGCGCACGTCATCATCGGCAGCAGCGACCCCGACTCCGACAGGGCGTTTTTGCGCGACGTCTTCGAACTCGACTCGGTCGACGCCGGTGGCGGCTGGCTGATCTTCGCCTTGCCGCCGGCCGAGGTCGCGGTTCATCCGGGGAAGAACGGTGAGCATCGCCTCTATCTCATGTGCACCAATCTCGACTCGGTGCTCCATGAGCTCAAGGCGAAGGGCGTGCCGATGAAGATGCCTGTCAGCGAGCAGCCTTGGGGCACGATCGCCTCGATTACGATGCCCGGAGGAAGCGAGCTCGCGCTCTACGAGCCGAGGCACCCGAGGCCAAAACAGTAAAAGCCGCCTAACGCACGGGCTGCGCCGAAAGGTTTCGCCTCCACAGGTCAAGCGTGCGATCGAAATGGCGCTCGGCCGCGTCGTGGTCGTAGACCGGGAGGTCTTCCATCGAGAACCCGTGCGCAACTCCCGGCAGGCGTTCGACGACGCCGCGGACACCGGCGCGCTGCATCTCGTCGCGAAATTGATCCACCAGCTCGGCGGTCGCGCTGCGATCGATTTCCGCAAACGCGAAGTACAGCTCCCCACGGACGCTGCGCAGGTCGTGATGTGGGGAGTCGGGTTTGTCCGTGATCAGCGCGCCGGGATGGATTCCGGCAGCCGCCACGAAGTCCTCCGGTAGCGACGCGGCGATATGCAAAGCGACTCGGGCGCCCATGCAGTAACCGACGCAAACCATCGGTCCGCGACTTGCGGCCGAGTCCTTCGACACTTCGGCGATGACCGCCCTTGTATCCGCGACGACGTTCTCGGGCGTCACGGTCGAAACGATCTTCATCATCCGCTGGCGCTCTTCGTCGCTCGGCGTCCCAGAAGTCAGCCTGGAGAAGTCGAAAGGCGTGATTTCGCCCAAGCGGTAGTAGAGGTCCGGCACGGCGCAGTAATAACCGTGACTCGCGAACCGGCGCGCGTTCTCCTTGACCTGCTCGCGATAGCCGACGCCGTCCATGAACACGAGCGCGACCGGAAAGGGGCCGCCGCGATCTGGGTGGACGATGAACGTGCGCATCTGTCCAGCCTCAGTTCGAATCCGAATCTCTCTCTCGGCCATCTCCACCTCCACAACTCAGCGTCCGAGCGTTCTCAGCAAGCTCTCAGCTTGCTGTGAGGCGCGCGTGAGACGTTAATAAGGGCATGGACTCCCTGGACGCCCGCATCACGGCGCGAACCGTGGGCATCGATCGCCTCAATCGTGTCACGACCTGGGTCGGGCTGGCCGCGATGGCGGCCGTCGGCGTATTTGCCGTCATCGCCGCGGCGACGATCCCCGGCAAAGCGTCCTCGACGCAGGGAACGGGTACTGCGAGCGCATCCACGAGTACCTCGACCTCGACAAATACGCCTGTCACGCACCACCATCACGACTTCAGCAACGGCACCACCATCTCGGCGTCGTCGGGCCCGCCGATGGTGGTCAGCGGGGGATCTCGCTAGAAGAACCGTCCGGTTCAGCGCCTTTATCGCGCGCGACCCTGCAGCTCCTCACGAAACATGGCGTTCGCCAGCGCGAGCTCGACGAGATGCCCGAGGTCGATCAATCCACGGAACAGCTCAGGCGGCACGCTTCTCCCTCGCGCGCCGATTGCCAGCACGCCGTGCACGGAGTTACCGACGACTATGGGCACGCCCGCGCCGGCCGTCACGCCGAGCCCGGCTGCCGTCTGACGCGCCGTCGGGCCGAGCGGCCGGCTGCCGACGGTTCCCGACCGCGGCCGCCGCTTGGTGACGATCTCCGAGAAGTGGTGATTCTCGGCCAATGGGAATGCTCGCCCGCGGGGCGACTTCTCCGCGTCGAGCTCGATCACAGGCGTCAGCATGGGGCCATCGACTCGGAGATAGGCGGCGCGACTCGGTCCGATGAACGACGCGGCCAGCTGCGCGGCGAGCCTGGTCCCCATGTCCAGAACGGCCCTTACTCCAACCGACGTCGATCCCTGGAGCAGGCGGTGGTACGCGTCGACCGCTTCGGCACGCGTGTGCACGCGCAGCTTTCGGTAGATGTTGCTCAGGTGGTACTTGACCGTGTTCGCGGAAACGCGAAGCGTCAGCGAGATCTCTTTGCTCGTCAGTCCCGCGGTGGCGAGCATGAGCACCGACACCTCCTGCCTGGACAGCGGAGGCAGTGGCGCGCGGGCCACCAAGTCGTCCAACCGCCCGGCCGCATCAAACTCCAGCATTGACATCGTCGATATCAGGAAACAGCCCAGTACGTTTCCCGCACACTCGGGCGGTACCGGGGCCGAGCACATTGTGGCTTGTTACCGGTGTCTGCACGGCTCGAAGGTCGAGCCCGCGAATCATTCAGCGCGAGGGGCCAATGGCGCACGGCGAAACAGTCATCCGGACGGATCACGGCGGCGCGAACCGCTGCATCGATTGCGGCGAGATCATCGCGCCCCGATCCATGCGGTGCCGCGTCCACGCCGCGGCGCGCGCGCGCTCCGAGTGGCGCAACGGCCTCAGACCGGCAAAGAGCCGGACCGGCAGGCGTTCAGCGGGCGGCTAGGCGGACTGCGGCTTGGCGCCCGCGGGCGCCTGCTCTCCGCGCGGCGGTGGCGATGCGTGAATCATGCCGAGGCGGTTGAGCTCGCGGATCCGGCGAATCGTCAGCGGGTGGGAGAGTGGCAGCTGCACCACCGCGTTCCAGAACCCCCTGTTCCGCTGCGCCTGTTCGAGCAGGCCGGGAAGCTGGACCTGGTGGTAGATGTATCTGCCTGCCGCCAACAGGATGAGCCCGTCCTCGCCTTCGCTCTCGAACCACGCCCCATGCCGGTCGCACGACAGCTCGCGCAGCCGCGAGAGGTAAGGGGCGAGCAGCGGCACAAGGCCTGAGTACGCAGTCGACAGCTGGTACCACAGGCGCGTGTGGCCGAGCTTTATGTGGCCGAGCTCGTGGCCCACGATGAAACGAAGCGCGCGCTGATTCTGTTCCAGGGTGTTGGCGAAGAGGTCGGAGTTGACCACGACGAAGTCGTGACCGAAAGCGCTGGCGGCGAAGGCGTTCAGCACGCCGTTGCCGGCTGCGACGTAGATCTCGGGCTCTCGCGCTGAGTGGAAACCGAGCGCGGCCGCACCCTCGCGTTTGATTGCATTGATCTCGGAAAACTGATGCTCGGTTGCGAGCACGGAGCTTCCCCTGACCGACGCGCGGTTGAGCTGGCGGACGAGGACGAGCACGAGGCCGGCCAGGAGCATCGCGATCAGGGCCGCGATGACGGCCAGTCGCAGCGGATTCGACGTGATGTAGAGCGTGTGCAGCAGACTCGGCGAGAGCTCGATGAGGATGAACCCGATGAGGACGATGGCGATCAAGAAGTTCAAAAAAACCATGACGATGTAGACCGGGATCTCGAACGGGTGGCGCAACCGCGGACGTTTCTGGCTACCGGTGCTCATCCAAGACCAATCTAAGCGGCCGATCCAACGGCTCCCAGTACCACCGAGGCGCCCTGAACAAAATCCTCGCAACACAATTCCCCGGTATTGCGTCGAGGAATCTGTCCGGCTCCCGCTGGATGGCGGGTTGAACGACGTGGTGCCTCGGCCAACCTGGGAACGTTGCAGAATCCGCACGCGCGCCGTAACCTGCGACGAAGAACAGGCGACAGTGAAAGGAGCCGGATCGTAATGTCCTTCGCCGCGACCGCCGCACGAGCGACGGGCCGGCCGCCCGGGATCAGCCCGGACGGCATGTGGTACTGGGACGGCCGGAAATGGCGCTCGACCACGAGCAACGACGGCCGGTGGCGGTGGGACGGCTACGACTGGATTCCGCTCTGGAGCCGGCGCTCGTCCGCGCGGGCCGCGGAGCGACGTCCGTCGGCGTGGGTGCTGCTCGGGCTGCTCGCGCTCGATCTCGGGGTCTTGATTCCCGGCGTCGGCTGGGCTGGAGCGGCCGTGGCCGCCTTTGTCCTCCTGGTCATGGACGCGCGAGGGCTCCTGACGCTCAACGGCTTAGTCAAATGGAGGCGGATGAGTTTTGGGACGGCTCTCGCCGTCGCTTTCCTTGGACTCCTCCTGTTCGAGGTTGTCGTTTTCATCTACATCGTTCAGCGTCTCTTCGGCTTCTTGCCCAAGCCGTCCTGGACCACCAAGCACGCCACGCATTCGCGACCGGTCGTGGTCTACGAGGGGACGGTCGACGCCAAGCCTCAGCTTGAGACGCATGACGCCGAGTCGATGAAGACCGCGCTCGACGCGGTGGTCGCCGGCGCGAGGAAGCAGCTTCCGGCCAAGCTGCTGACGAAGCTCGAGGCCGTCGTTGCGGCCATCGACAACGTCCTGCTTGTCTACCGCTCTTCCGACCTCACCGTGCACGATCGGTTCATCGTCGAGCGCACGATTGACGACTACCTGCCGTCGGCTCTCAACACTTACCTGAAGCTACCCGCCGCCTACAGGTCGTCGCCGCTCAAGGACGCCGGCGGCAAGAGCGCCGACGAAGTTCTCTCGGAGCAGCTGGATCTTCTCCTCGAGCGCATGACCCAGGTGGCCGAGGTCGCGTACAAGAAGGACGTCGAGGCGCTCCTCGTCCACGCGCGGTTCTTGCACTCCAAGTTCGGAGCTTCGGGCCTCACCTTGAAGAGCTGACGGCGCCCGCGGCGCTGAAGGTTTTGTATCGCCCGCCCGATTCGTGAACGACCGACGGGGCGCATTGTGTGGTCGCCTAGACGTGACGGATGGCAGACCACTCACCAAGGCGAAGGCGGGGCAAGTTCGTGAGGTTACTCAAGTTCGCTTTCGGCCTCGACCACCTCGATGCCTACGACACCGATCCGCCGACGCTCTACGAACAGCTGGATGAGCTCTTTGCCGTCGTAGCGGACGAGGAGTCGCGTTGGCGCCGGAACCTCGGGTCTCGGCGCCGCTAAGCGCACCGGCATTCACTTGGGAGCCGGCTTGATGGCATCGCCTGCCGGCATGCGCTGGATTCCGGACGGGACGTTCCTCATGGGCTCCAGCGATTCCTATCCGGAAGAGCGGCCGCGGCACAACGTCCGGGTGCCGGGATTCTGGATCGACCGCCGCCCGGTCACCGTCCGCGACTTTCGCAGGTTCACGGAAGCGACCGGATACCTAACCGCCGCCGAGAAGGACGAGGCCATGCCGGGTCCGCTGATCTTCCGGCCGGTCGGCCGGCGGCTCCGGACGTTTGAGCTTCCCGACCTCTGGCGCACCGCGCCGCAGGCGTCGTGGTCGTCGCCCGGTGGTCGAGGCTCGACCGTCATCGGCTGCGAAGACGACCCCGTCGTCCAGGTCGCATGGCGCGACGCCCAGGCCTATGCGAGGTGGGCCGGCAAGTCACTGCCGACGGAGGCGGAATGGGAGCGCGCCGCGCGTGGCGGGCTCGAAGGCAAGAGCTACGCCTGGGGAGATGAATTTGCGCCCCATGGCCACATGAAGGCGAACACTTGGCAGGGCGAATTCCCCTGGCAGAATCTGCTCTCCGACAACTACTACTGGACGTCTCCGGTCGAGTCGTTCAGCCCGAATCGCTTCGGTCTCTACGACATGATCGGCAACGTGTGGGAATGGACCAGTGACGTGTACGCGCCTTTTCCGCCGTCCACGCCCCCTTGCTGCGCGCCGGTGATGCAGGCGATGGTCGACGACGGCGCGGACGGCGAGTTGAAGGTGATCAAGGGCGGTTCATTCCTGTGCTCCGACACATGCCGTCACTACAGGCCGGCCGCTCGCTTCGGTCAGCACTCGGGAACGGCGGCGTGCCACATCGGGTTCAGGTGCGTCGTGCGCCGCGGACCCGACCACGACTGAGCCGCGTCAAAAGGCGGGCACGGTCCCGAGAGTCACTTCAACCGTGAGGGCCGTCTCGTTGCGATAGATCGTCAGGGAGACCGTCGAGTGGGGAGCCATAGTTGCGATCGCACGCTGCAGCGCCGCCGCGTCCGAGACGGGATGACCGTTGACGGCCGTGATGATGTCGCCGGCCTGGATCCGCGACGAGTCAGCCGGGCTCCCTGGGGCGACGTTGTGCACCACCGCTCCGCCGGAGCTGACGTCACCGGCCTGCACACCGAGGTAGGCGCCCGCGGATCGCGCGGGCGCCGGATTCGCCGACGTGGACGGTGTGCCTGCCATCGGCGCAGTGCACATCATCACCGCAGCCGCACCCACGAGTGCAAGCGCGCGCAAGAGGTTCAACGGCGTCCATTGCCGACGTTACGAGTCGAGCCGCCGCACGCATCTCCAGCGTATCGGCGCCTAGACGAATGCTGTACCCCCGCGGAAGCGGCGGCGCCCATCGGTTTAAAGCACTTGTCAAAGCCGCCCGCAATCAGCCCGTCGCAAACGACGTCCGTCGCTGCATCGTGAATTCAAAACCACCGAGGAGATGCAATGGCAAGCCACACTACGGAGACGCCCGTTCTCGACCTCATCGGAACCATGACCGCGGAATCGATCGCGGCGACGGACCTTGACGCCCGAACGCTCATGATGGTGCGCTTCGCGGCCCTCGTCGGGGTCGACGCTCCGCCCGCCTCGTACTTGATGAACCTCGCGGCCGCGAAAGACGTAGGGGTCGACGAGAAGACGGCGCGTGACATCCTGATCGCGATCGCTCCAATCGTCGGCACGCCGCATGTCGTATCGGCGTTGGGCAAGATCGCGAGAGCGCTCGGACTGGCGATCGATCTCGCCGAGCTCGACGAAGAAACGACGCGCGACTAAGCGGCTTTCTTTGACCGTTTCCGGCCCCGCTGGGCCTCGGACTGGAGTTGGCGCCTGACCTCTTTGAGTCCGGCCCTCGCGGCGCCGGTGACGGTCGGATACTGGGGGTCGATCGCGATCAGCGCGTCGGCGATGACGGCGGCGGCGGCGATACGGGCGAACCATTTGCGGTCGGCCGGGATCACGTACCAGGGCGCCCATTCGGTGCTCGTGTTGCTCAACACGTCGGAAAACGCCTGCTGGTAGTCGTCCCAGTACTCGCGTTCCTGCGCATCCGCGGTCGAGAGTTTCCAGTTCTTCTCGGGCTCATCGATCCGCGCAAGGAACCGCCTTCGCTGCTCGTCCTTGGAGACGTTCAGGAAAAGCTTGACGATCCGAAACCCGTTGTCGGTGAGGTAGCGCTCCCAGTTGTTGATCTCGCGAAAGCGGCGGCGCCACATGTCCGGTCCGACATCTTCGGGCGGCAGCTGCTCGCGTTCGAGTATCGCCGGGTGAACCCGGACGACCAGGACCTCTTCGTAGTACGAGCGGTTGAAGATCCCGATCTTGCCCCGTTCGGGCAGCCGGCGGTTGTAGCGCCACAGGTAGTCGTGATCAAGCTCCTCCGTCGATGGCGCCTTGAAGCTGTGCACGTCGACGCCTTGCGGGTTGACACCGCTCATCACATGGCGGATGGTCCCGTCCTTTCCGGCTGCATCCATCGCCTGGAGGATGACCAGCAAGCAGTACTTGTTCTGCGCGGCGAGCCGGTCCTGGTACTCCGACAACAGCTGGACGCCCTGGCGCAACACCTCTTGGGCGCCGACGCCGTCCTCGGAGTTGAATCCGGCGGTGAAGGCAGGGTCGAACGACTGCGGGAGTCGAACTTTCGTGTTGGGTTTCACCAGGAGCGGTTTGATGAAGTTGCGAATGCGCTTGGGACGGAGGTCGGCTCTCGGCGCCTCCTGGACGGCGGCCATCACGAGAGCTCCGCGCGTCTCTGCCGGCGATGCGCTTCGAGTCGCGACATCACCGCGCCGATTTGCTCATGTGCGCTGCCTTCGACCGACCGGACGAGCTCCCTATACCTGGCGAGCCAGTGGTCGATCTCCTCGAGGCTGACGAGGTGGTAAAGGTTCGGCAGCGACGGGATCTCAGGCGTGATGCTGCGCGTCATCGCTGCTTTACGCGAGGTTCGATTCGTCACGTTGAATCCCCTTTGCCGTGGCAGAACTGAAGAGAGCGGCGGCGAATGTCCCGACCGCCCAAGCGGAGCCTACTGGCCTGATCTGCGAGGGCGGACCAGCGGCTTCGAAGATCTAGACAAATCACTCGACACCCGGACGAGCGACGGCTCGAACTCGGGCGGTGAGCCGATGCCGGCGGCGGCGATCATCAGCAGTGCGATCGCCATGATGCCCAGGGCCATCGCTCTGATGCCGTCTTGCAGAAACACGGCTTGCGGCCAGAGACCGAGGACCGGCTGTGGCGCCGGTGGTGGTGATGGCGGAGCCGCCACCGAGGTGGGTGGGGCGCCCTGGACGGCCGCGACAGCGTTGCCCGTGGCCTGGCATCCGGCGTACCACACCGCCCGTCCCTGCGCCGACCAGTTGACGCCCGGATAGTTGATGCCGCGGTACGAGTACGGCGGGACCACGTCGCGCGCCGGGTCGACGTCTGCGGGCAGAGATCCGTTGGTGGCGATGCGGACGGTGGCCGCCTGATACGGATGTTTCGCGACGTCCGTCGCCTGGCAGACGGTGACGGTCTGTGCGGGCACGCCGCGATCGCTCCAGGTCGTGATCAGCACGTCGGCGCCGGCAAGAAACGACGCCAGGCCGCACAGGATCAGCAGGTTTCGCAAGGATCGAGGCAGCCCGACCAGCATCGAGCCGAAGATAGGACGGGGTCTCGATTTCCACCGCTCGGCTGACGCGACGCGGCCGACAAATCATTCGACAACGACGGAGGGAATTCGTTCGCCGTCTAGCCTTCCGTCGAAGTGGTCAAGCCGCGAGGACGGAGCATGGGACGTCGCGCCGTAACTTCCGAATCGGTGGAGTGCGCGTGACGTGATGACGGTCGGGCTGGCTTTGATAGCAGCGTTTGCAAGCTTCGCGTTTGCGATGCTCGACCGCTTTGCGCCGCGGTGCCCGGAATGCGGGTGCCGTTCAGGCGCCATCATCCCCGGATTCTCGATGCGAGTCTGCGAACAGTGCAAGGCCGTATGGCGCGTGTGACGGCCAGTTCGCAATACGTCTAGGAGGGCGAAGTGGCGATTGACATGCGGGAAATGGGTCCGGTCGACTACATGGTCGTCGAGTTTCCTGGTGGGCGCATGAATGGCGAAGGCCTGCCGTTGCTCGTCGACCTCGTCGATCACGGCATCGTCCGGATACTCGACCTCGTCTTCATCAAGAAGCTGCCCGACAATTCCTTCCTGCGTCTCGACGTGACCGAGCGGGGGAGCAAGGACAGTGAGGTCCTTAACGTGTTTGAAGGCGCATCGTCCGGGATCGTCGACGACGAGGATCTCCGAGCGGTGGCGAACGTCATCGAACCCGGCAGCACCGCCGGCATGATCGTCTACGAGAACCGCTGGGCCGCACCGCTGGCGACCGCGCTGCGGCGCGGCGGGGCGATGCTGGTCGCGAACGGAAGAATCCCCGTCCAGTCTCTTGTCGCCGCACTCGACGCCGCCGAAGGCGTGTCGCCCGCAAATTAGTCGAAGGGAGAAGAACCAATGCCAGGTCTTGTCCGTGGTGTCGCTCGAACCGCCGTCATCGCCGGGACTGCCACCGCCGTTTCAGGCCGGGTGTCGCGGCGGCAGCAGGCGCGTTGGGCGGATCAAGACGTGCAGCAGCAGCAGGCTGCCCAGCCGGTTCCGCAGGAGGTCGTGTACGCGGTACCGCCACCGCCGGCTTCGCCGACTCAAGACGAGAAGATCAACCAGCTGAAGGAGCTTGCCGCGCTGCGCGACCAGGGCATCCTGACGCCGGCCGAGTTCGAGGCGCAAAAGGCGAAGATACTCGCCGGCTGAAAGGAGTCGCCGCCCGTTCGGCTCGGGCGTGGCGCCATGAGCTTCAGCCTGCCGCGGCTGCCGCGGATATCGACTACCTCGCACCTCGCGATCTCGACAGAGGCGCGTTACGGGCTTGTGGCAGGGCTGCTGGCGCTCTCGATCGCCGTCAACATTCTCGCCTCGCCCGCGCGGTGGGCTTTCATCGTCGTGAGCGCATGCGAGGGTGCCGCGTTGATTGTGGCGCGGGCAGCGTTGCGGACGACCGCGGTTGTGACGATAGCCGTCGCGGCCGCCGCGCTCATTTCAGTTGTGCTGGCGTCGCTGCCGAACGAAACGGGGCGATTGGGCGCCGCGGTCGTCGACGGAATGCTGCTGGTGGCGATCCCGGTAACCATCGGGATCCGGGTCAGGCGGAGCTTCTACGTCAACGTCCAGACGATCCTGGCGGCGATCTCTGTGTACCTCGTGCTCGGACTGTTCTTCGCGGTGCTCGATTCGATTCTCAGCACCGTCACCGGTGAACGGTTCTTCGCGCAGGTCGCCGACGCCGACTCGGGCCAGTACACCTACTACAGCTTCATCACGCTGTGCACCGTCGGCTATGGCGACCTGAGTCCTGGGTCGGCAGTGGCGCGGGCGCTGGCCGTGACCGAGGCTCTGATCGGCCAGCTTTACCTGGTCACCGTGATCGCCGTCGTCGTCGGCAACCTCGGGCGTCCTCGTCAAAGATCGGGTCAAACCTGACCGTCCAATTGTTTGTCGAGGTATTCAGCGGCGGCAATCCAATGCGGCGTCTACGGCCGGTTACCTTGCCTAGGTGAGAGCAGAAACATTTCCAGACGATGGCGCACGCATCCGCTTGCGGCGACTTGACAGCCTGCTCGGTCAGCTCGAGGAGCTCAACCTACGCGACGAGCGCCGCGTGTCTCCGTCTGTGGCGAGCGCGCTCGAGCACGAGGGGGTGCGCAATCCGAACACGGTATCGATCACCGATCTCATCGATCGCGTTTTCGATATCCAGGAGCCGGTGCTGCGCCTGCTACGCGAGCGGGCACACCCTTGGAGGCTTTTGCACCCTCATCGTCGCTGACCGGTGCCTCGGTCATGACGACGATCAAGCAGCTCGTGACCGCGTCGTTGGCGGAGAACATCGGCCGGATCACGACCGTCCGAGCCTGATGCTTCATGACGAGCTTCCTGCTCGCGGTCCTTCCTTGTGTATTGGCGCGCAGGACGTCCTTGAAGAGCTCGTGTCCCAGCACGTCGGATACCCGGCGCCCGAGAAGGCTTGGCGACGAGAGGCCTAGCTGCAGGCTGAGGCTCAGATTCGAATAGACGATTCGCGGCTCGCGGCCCACTGTCGCCACGGCGACTCCGACCGGAAGCCTGTCGAAGAGCCCCTGCAGGACATATAGGAAATCGCCTCCGCCCACCCCGCGACTGGTCGCGGCTTGAGGCGCGCCCGCCCCACCGTGCGTGAACATCTCCGATCCCATGACGGCCAGGTACGTGTTGTCGCCGACCAGGACGGGCCAGGAGCTGAAGGAGAAGAGCCTAGCGCCGTCCGGTGTTGTCAGGTTCAGCTCCCACGACGCGACCGCGCGCAGTCGCGGCCGGTAAAGCATCGATGCCTTCATGCGGTCGAACGGGTCGACGAGCCCGATGAACTTGCGTCCCGCTATCCGCTGGCGGACGACGCCGAGAAGCCGTGCCACCGCGACATTGGCCTCGACGATGACCCCTTCGGAGTCGAGGAGCATGATGAGAAAAGGCACGGTGTCGCCGAGCGTGCGCCAGACATCTGACTGAGTCGTCGCCTGCGTGTCCTGCGTCTCGGCGACCGCGGGCTGCGGCGTCGGGCTGGCTCCGCCGGCCAGCTCGACCGAGCCGTTGACGATCTCCAAAGCGAGCCGCAGAGACGTCCCGTTGATGTCCGCGGTCCTTTTGACGTCGCGTAGAAACTCGATGTCCTCGGCGCTGTACCGGCGATGGCGATTGACACCGCGCTCAGGACTGAGGATGCCGTATCGGCGTTCCCACGCGCGGATGGCATGCGGCGACACCCCGAGCAGGGCGGCGACCTCGCCGATGCTGTAGTGCTGCGGTTGTCGCAAACCGCTCCTTTAGGGACTCGCCCGCAATTCCCACCTCGCTTCCCTTCCGGAAGTCAATTCATTTCCCTTCGCGATGCGGTCACGCGGCCTTGACCCGCGCACGCTGCACGTAGTCCACCAGCTGGCTTGGGGTCGTCCAGTATTTCGCGTGCCACTCCGACGCGCCATGGCTGGCAATGTCGTCGCCGTCGACGTTGGTGTTCGACAGGACGATCACTGGAACGTCGGCCGTTCCCGCCACGTGCCGCAGCTCCTCGAGCGTGGTCCAGCCGCTCATTCCGGGGAGATCGAGGTCGAGGACGATCACCTTGTACCCGACCATCCGTTGCGCCTCGGCGACCGCGGACTCGCCCGACGACGCCACTCGAACCCGCAGGCCGGCCATGCTCAGCTCGAGCGCGTACATGTCCGCGATGGCGGCGTCGTCCTCGACGATGAGGACGTCCGCCTCCTGATCCTCCAACCCCGGGTTGTCCAATCTATCCAGTGCGATCCAGTTCGGTGTGTTTGCCATCTCCTCTCGGAACCTCTGTGACGAACAGGTTTTCCACACCCGCGCGACGCTGACGAAGTCGTGTAAACACGAATCAAGGATCGGTCTAACGAGCGCCCCACAGGCAGGGAGACGTGGCGGCCTTTCGACACAGGATTAGACACCGTGCGTCAGAGGTCGAATTTCGAGGTGTCGAACCAGGCGTGACAGTTGCCGTCGAGATCGCCCGCGCCGTATCGCAGCCGCCCCGCGTGGCCGATCTCATCCATGTCCTGATCGTGCAAAGCCATCAGCTCATCGGTGACGCCCTGGAGATCCTGGTCAACGATCAGCCGGACATGGTCGTGGTCGGCAAGGTCGATTGCAGCGCCGATTCTGTGCAGCGCCTCACGGGACTACGGCCCGATGTCGCCATCATCGACTTTCGCGTTGATCTCCCCAGCGCGACAGAGATCGCGGCCACGATGCGCCGCGCGAGCCCGTCGACCGCGGTCGTCGCCCTTCTGCGGAACGGAGCCGAACACGCGATGCTGAACGCGATCGAGGCCGGCGCAACCGCGGTGATCTCCGAGTCGGACGGAATCGCCAAGGCCGCGACCACCGTGCGTCGCGCTGCTAATGGGATGATGCTGATCCACTCCGACACCATCTCCTCGCTCCTCCGCAAGCGCCGGCAGCGCGAGGATCCCACGAAGCGACTCACGAAGCGCGAGCTTCAGATCCTGGCGATGCTCGCACAGGGCATACCGAGCCACAGGATCGCCGGATTGCTCTCGATCTCGTACCAGACGGTGCGAACCCACATCCGCAACCTGTCCGTCAAGCTGGCAGCCCACAGCAAGCTCGAGGTCGTCGTCAAGGCATACCACCTGGATCTTGTCGCGGACCCGGACAACCACAGAGCCCTGATTGCAGACGTCCTCAACAATGAGTTTTAACGATGCTTGTAAATTCTTTAGAGGTTGCCAGGCCGCCAAGGATTGGCTAGATTCGAAAGAGAAGAGGGGGCGTGGGGTAAGTCGCCGCTAGCCCGCGGAGGTAACTTGCATGGCCCTCAATCCGGAGCGACATAGCTCCCCATCTGTCCAGCGTCCACAGGTTCGGTCCAGGCGACCGCCGATCAGGCAGTTCGTCCGGGCCGCGGTAGCGCGTGACTTTGACGACGCGACAGAGCTGTCGCTTGGCTTCCTGGCGCAAACCGAGTCTCGCACGCGCCTGTTCAGCGATCTCTTGCACGCCGCCGTGCAACACATCGAGGAGCGGTGGCACCTGGGCGAAGCCACCGTCAACGATGAATACGCGGTCTACCTGGCGATCGAAGCTGTGCTGGCGGCGCTTCCTGAAACGCCCGTGGGCGAACCACCGCTAGGCGCGCCGCCAATCCTGCTGGCCACCCTGGCGGGCGAGGAGCACGACCTCGGCTTGCGGTTGCTGGCGGGGTCGTTCACCGAGGCGGGATGGAGGGTCGACGCGCGCGCGGGGATCGAGGGCCCTGAGCTCATCGCGGTCGCGATTCGTGACATGCGGAGAATCGTCGGCATCTCGGCGACGTTCATGTCGCGGCGGGCGCGCGCCGCGACCGTCGCCACCGTTGCCGGTCTCAAGGCGGCCGGAATACATGTGCTGGCAGGCGGCGCAGCGTTCAGCCGGTCACCGGCGCTGGGGCAGCAGATGGGCGTCGATCTCGTTGCGACGGACGCCCGCTTCGCCGTGCTTTACGCCAATCGATTGATCAGGACGGCGACGATGAGGGCGGCGACGACATAAGAGGTCGCCCTCGCGTCCTTATATATGTGTATACGGGTGCCGATCTCAGCCGATGTGCTCGCGCATGACCGCCTGGCCCCTGAGACCAAGCAGCTTGCCGCCCCTCCCCGCCAGGAGGCGGCTGTCAAACGAGACGACGATCAGCTCCTCGTGACTCGGACGGAGCCGCAGCTCCCATCCGTCACGGCTTGACGGTTTGGGCCGGTACAGACGAACGGCTTTCGCCCTGTCGTAGTCGACGACCATGTCGGTGAACTGCGTGCCCTGCAGGTTTTCGCGCACGACGTCCCGGGATCGAGCCGTCGCGATGTTGCAGTCGACGATCGTGCCCTCGTCGTTGATCAGCAGCAGCATTTCCGGGATGGCATCGGCGACGCGGCGCCACGGCTGGCCGACAGGGCCGGCGGCCTCGATGGCAGCCACGGGCGAGGCGCTCACGACGTCTGTCCCGACGTCCATCAGCAATCCCTGCGCTTCGAGAGCCGCCAGCTTCAGTGACCGGCCGCGGATGGTGGCGGCATGCCGGATGCGGAGCAGCAGCTGGATGTCGTCAGCCGTGTACCTGCGCTGGCCGGCGTCGCGGTCGGGCACCGGCAGCTTGTAGCGGCGCTCCCACGCGCGAATGGCATGCGGGGAGACCCGAAGGGTCGCAGCGACCTCGCTGATCGAGAAGGTGCTGCTGGCGGAGAAGAGCTTTCCCGCGGCCAAGAGCAGCGTGTGCGCGTTGGCTGCGTACTCGTCGGCGCGCAGTTGGTGCCATCCGCCGGCGCTGGCCCACTGGTCTGCGACGGAAACGACCAATCGCGCACCAACGCTTTTCAAGTCGGCGACGACGGGCCTGAGCTCCGCTTTGGCAACGCCGGATCCCCCCACCAGGACGACCACGCGCGGATGGCCGGGAGGCAGATAGGACGCTTGCTGTGGGAGATCTTCAACGGCGGCTGTGCGCACCTTCCAGCCGTCTTCCTCGAGCAGCGTGCGGACGATCATCCCCGTCGCATCCGACGTTGCGGCGAGCACGCACGTGCGGCCGCTCCGCACTGGTCGCGGCAGCTCGCGTGCGACCGCGGCCACCACTTTCTCGAGCTCACGGATCATGCGAGTCTGCTGGATGATCCCGAGCTCGCCGCGGTACCACATGTCTTCTGTCTCCTGGCGTGCCGCATCGACGAGCTGGCTGGCGACGTACACGAGCGAGCCGGAACGGGCGAGCGCGTCGCGCACGATCCACTCGATCTGATCAGACAGGCCACGCGACATGGCCGCCATGAGCTGATTCAGCTCCTGCTGTCTTCGCGCCCTCGCCGTGAAGACCTGGGCCTGGCGGGCGTTAGCCATCCAGCGCAGCGGTGCCCGCAACGGTCCGCTGCGATGCGGCGTGTGCGTCGATGGGGACGCCGACGAACACCATCGGGCCGTCCGGGCGCGTTCCAATTGGCTCGATGCGGGCGTCGACGAAGATGGTCGCAGCGCGACCCCGCATCGCGACGACGGTGTGCTCATTCCGAGGACGGTGATGCGCGATCGCTTCGTAGACCGATCTCCAGCCCAGCGGAGCGAGGCGCATGAGCGGCGCGCCGAGCCTTACGTTCAGCGTCGCGCGTGCAGCCTCGTTGACCGCGGTGATTCGTCCCGCGCCATCCATGACCAGCACGATGTCGCGCAGCGCGTAGATGAGACCAGCCCAGAAGCTTCCAAGCGATCCGTTGTCGATCTGGTGCGACTCGACCGGCGCTTCGGTCATTTCACGGGCACGAGCCGCGGACTCGCTGAGCGGCAGACCGCCCTGTTCATGCAATTGTCGAATGGCCATGAAGCGATGGATGTCCTCGATCCAGTAGCGACGCTGGTTGGAGCTCGTGCGGTGATTGAGATCGAGTGAGAGTCGCCGTTCCCACGAGCGCAACACATGCGTCGATACGCCGACCATCGCCGCGGCATCGCCGATGCTGAATCCGTTTGAACCCGCAGGGCCCGAGTTCTGAGATCGTTCGCGAGAGGGATCGCCAGAGCTCACAAACTGATTAGGCGATCGTCGAGGTGCGCAGGATTAACGGCCTGCGCTAAGTGTTAGACCAACTTTTTGACATGCCGTCCGAATGAGATGCCGAGCCGCGAGATTCTTACTCGACGATCGGTTTACTCGGGGCCGCGGTGGTCGCGGCAGACGGTGCGACGATCCCTTGAGTCGCGGGCCTGAGCTGCGGCGCCGGCACCGGTTCGGCCGGCGCGTACGTCATCGAGCCGAGACCATAGACGATCGCGATGAGAACCGATATCGGTCCAACGTACGGGACGAGACCGATGAATGCGAGCAGCGCGACACCGAAAGGCACGGCGATGAGCCACGCGCGTCTGTCATCCCACGCGCGATCGATGACAAGCGCCCCAAGCTGGAATCCCGAGTACCCATAGGCCACCACGCACAGAGCGGCAAACAGGACGAGTCCGGCGATGCCGAGCCACCAGACGCCCAGCGGGACGCCAAGCAACAGGATGAGCACCATCGTGAGCGGGATGTCGAGCAGGAGGATGAGGCCAAGGCCCAGACGCTTCCACGGCGACGATCGGATCGAAACGCGGCCGCGTGAACGCAGACCTGGCGCGACGAGCAGCGTCAGCCAGCCGACGAGGGTGAAGACGATGACGGTCCGGATCCAGCCCTGACCGAGCTGAGCGGCCGTCGGGTTGAGCGCGTCGGCACGCACGCCGGCAGCAGGTGCGGCGTCGACCGGCCGGACGTATGCCGTGAGCATCGAGGTAGGACGTGGCCCGATCGTGACCGAGAGATCCTTGCCGGGTGTTCCGCGAATCTCGATCGGGAAGCCGAACGCGTCCACGGTCGCGTCGATCTTGGGGCCCGGACCGGTGACGGTTCCGTTGATGCTCACCGGGCCCTGGCCGGTCACCGCCACCTTCGCGCTCCAGGCTCCCTTGGTGGCGGCGAACTTACCCGCGAACGCATTGCCGCCCGTGTCGAGCTCACCGGCAAGCGCGCCGCCGGCCTTGACGGTCGCCCCGTTGACGATCCACGAACCCGCTGCTTCGGGCAGCACAGAGGTTGGCGTCGGAGAGGGAGTGGGCGACGCCGCTGGGGTTAGCGACGTCGCCGCTGATGGGGAGGCCAAGGGGGTCTGCGCCCCTGGCCCGGTGCGGTCGTAGGAACCCGAACTCGCGAGAGCCACTCCACCCGCCAGTCCGAAGATCACGAGCGCGACGATCCCTGCCGTCACCGCTGCGTGGCCGGACTGGCTCAGCTTTTCAGGCTCGTGACTGTCTCGAGTTCTTGCCTCCTTGACCAACGCCTCCACCGTATCGAGTGATTCGTTGGTCGCCGACATGGACGGGAATGCGACTCGACAAAAGCTCAGACGCTCGAGAGCGGTGTTAGTGGTGGCGTTGTTTCTCGGCAGCGGCCAGCTGAGCCGTCGTGATCATGTCGTCTTCCACGATCGTCACGCCTTTGCGGTGGATCATCGAGTCGAGTCGAGTCGACCATCGATGCTCGAAGACGACCGCGAGCGCGGCCTGTCCGGGTTGGAGCTGGTCGGCCATGAAGTTGACGTCCTCGACGCCGAGCAGAACGGACGCGCCTTCCCAGTGCATGTTCGGGCCGAAGTCCTGGTTGCCGACTCGAAAGCCCAGCGTGCGCGTAAGCATCGACTGGAGCTCGCGCACCTCTTCACTGGCCAGCTCGGTCGAGCCGTGTGACTCGATCGTGCCGTCGGCCCGGCGAGCGACGATGATGACGTCGATCAGCCGCACCACATTGCGATGGTGCAGAGATCGAAGCTCCTTGACCACGCCATCGAACAGACTGCCGCGCTCAGCTTCGATCAGGAGCGCTTCAATCGTGGCGCTTGCCGGTTCGTGGACTGGGCTCAAAGGCAGGTCACGACGATGCAGCCTTCTTCTGCCACCTCACGCTGAGCGCGTAGAAAACCGCGATGTCGTAGGCAATGATCAGGATTGCGTAGAACGGATACGACTGGATCGCGTACAGCTGCAGGAACGCGTTGATCGAAACCATAGCCAGCCCAAACCAGCGCGCCCATCCCTGGCGCGAAAGAATCGACAGGCCGGCCACGATCTGCAGCACGCCGAGGGCGACGAACACCCACGCCCAATCGCGCAGGTTGCCGATGACGAAGCGGTCCGCGAAGTATCGCGTCCGATACAGGCCTATCAGGCCGTCGACGGTGTTGAGCCCGCCGGTCACCGCGATCATCACTCCGGCGAAAACGATCCAGCCGCTCGTGCGAGTGGTCGCAAAGACACTCGTCGACGGTTGGGTCACGGCGGTCGATCGGGATATTTCGCTCAAATTCTCATCCTCCAGGTTGCAAGCAATGTCCCAAGCTCATCGTGCGCCGCTTGTTTGCGCACCGACTCCGTCGTAGACGTCGAATCGACCTTTTCTTAGAAGCACCGCGTTTGCGGCGCTCCCGATCAGACGGGGGTACCCGCGCTGTAGCGCGTCGCGTACCGGCGCTGCGAGTACGCGCCGAACCAGTGGCTGAGGTCGATGAGGAACGCCAGGCCAACCCAGAACCATCCCCAACCGACGACGCCGATTCCGGGGTGGTAGAGAAGGACGTAGACGAGCGCGGTGAACGGTAGGAAGATCACGCCGAGGATCGGCAGCAGCCATGAGTTCCCGAAGGCGTCGGACACGAAGACCGGCCTCGCGATCCAGAAGAAGAGGAACGCTATTCGAGGAAAGAAAGCCCCAAACAGGGCAAGTAGACACGGCATTGGTCAATCTCCTTGTCAAGCCGGTGATATGGCGTTGTGCTCACATATGCGCCTCTTCCGGATTTGCAAGGCCGGCTGCGGCACGCTCGCCTAGACACATGGTTTGACCGGCCAGATCCGAAAACGGCCGGCGACGTTGAGGGTCTTGTCTACACGACGCATGCGTCGCGGATCGACGTGACTCCCACGGCGGCAATCTGAGCGCGAGAGCGCCTGCACCGGGGCGCGAGATTGCGTGGAGGTAAGAAGTTTTGGCACAGCTCGTTGCGATCGGTTATCCAGACGAAGGAACCGCGGCTGCAGCGGCGCAAGAGGCGGAGCGGCTCTCGAAAGACCTGATCATCGAGCCCGACGCCATTGCGGTGATCGTTCGGGACTCGAGCGGCAAATACCACGTCACGACGAATCACAACTCGGTAGCCGGAGGCGCCACCTGGGGCATGTTCTGGGGCCTCCTGTTCGGGTTGCTGTTCTTCGTTCCCGTGCTTGGCGTGGCGGTGGGCGCAGGTTTGGGTGCGCTAATGGGAAAGATCGAGAAGAGCGGCATCGACAAGGAGTTTCAGGATCAGGTCAAGGACATGGTCAAGCCTGGGACGTCTGCGCTCTTCCTCGTCATCGAGAGGGCTACGCCCGACAAGGCGGTCGCCGCGCTCAGCAAGTACGGAGGCACCGTGCTGAAGTCCTCACTGTCGGAATCGGCGGAGGCGGAGCTTCAAAAGGCACTTCATGGCCAGGGCGCCGCAGCTGCCTGACGAGTCCCGATTGTCATCCATCTGGTGCGCGAGGCCATGGGCCCGGCCATCCCCCCAGGCTCGTGACCTCCGCACCTCTAATCAAGGAGATCACTCATGAGAGGTTCGCGCCGCGGCATGGTCCGTTTCGTTCCGGAAGGGATGCGTAGCGGCAGAGGCCGCAACGTCAGCGTCGTTCTGGCCGCATTCGCGACGGTCGCCGCCGCGGTGACGTTCGTGTGGGCTCGCGGGCATCGGCGGACTGCAATCGCCAATTAGGCAATCAAGGAGGAAATCACGCAATGTCGTATATCCAGCCGCCCGGCGTGGTGGGTGATCCTTACTACGGCGGAGCAGCGTACGCGGACTATGACTACGAGCCAAACGGTTGGCTGGTGTTCGCGGGCCTGATGATGTTCTTCACCGGCATGTGGAACATCTTCGAGGGGTTGATCGCCCTGTTCAGGTCGTCCTACTTCAGCGGGAGTCCGATCTTCGGCAACCTGGTCCTGTGGTCGTCCGTGTGGATCGGCATCGGCGTGCTCGAGATGAGCGCGGCTTATGCGATCTTCTCGGGCCGGTCCTGGGCTCGTTGGTTTGGCCTCGTCCTCGTAAGCATCAGCGCCATCGTGCACATGGCGTCGATCCCAATCTATCCATGGTGGTCGCTGATGGTTGTCGCGTTCGACGCGCTGATGATCTACGCGCTCGCGGTGCGCTGGCCGTCGCGGCAGGCGGTGACAGCAGCGGGCTGATCGAGTGTCACGCGGCGTTTCGAACGATGATGCGTCCGCGTTCGACCGCGGCAAGAAAGGATTCGTAGTCGCGTAGGTTCTGGTCGGCGTACGACGTGGCGAACGTCTCGATCGCGTCCGGGAAAGCGATCGACGAGCCCACGTAGCTCGCGATCGCAACCCTGTCGCCAGAAAGGGCGTGTGCCCGGGCAAGAAACGTGGCGCACGCCTGGCCGAGGGCGCGCAGCTCCGGCGCCGGGAGACGATCGGGCTCCCAGATCTCGGCCGGACGAGGCCACTGCCTGACGTAGTAATCGCGCACCGTCCCGTCCGTCGCAGGCGCGCGCACGGCCCCGAGCAGGACGTCGACCTGGCTCTTGATCAATCGCATGCCCTCGACCACACGCCGGCCCGCCTGCGGATACCGGCTCCGTCCCGCGAGCGCTTCGAGAATCGATCGTCGCGCTTCCCTGAGCTGCAGGAGAAGTGGTCGCGCCGTCTCTTTTTCAACCATGAGCAGCAGGTTCGTATGCAGCCCGATCGACGGGATGTCGCCGAGCTCGGTGGCCATGTCGCGAAGCTCGAACCGATCGAGCATCGACTTGCGGTCGTCCGCCAGCGTCCGCTCGTAGGCGGCGAGGTCGAGCACTGTTTGGCCGAAGACGAGGGCCGCCTCGTCGGCCGGCATGAGGTCGTCGATGCGATTGAATTGCGGCGGGCTCGTCAGCATCCGCGGCGCGCGTCTGGCTCGGCGGTCGAGCGGCTCCGTTTGCGCCACCGCGGATCCGATGCGGGGTGGAGGCACGCGGCTGTACAGGACCTTCAAGTACGGAGCGCCGGCAAAGGTCCTCATCGTGGCCGCGTAGGCGTCAATCGCCGCGCGCACGATGTTCCGGCGCATGACGGCGGTGGCGGGGCTTTCGCGGGCCGCGACCTCGAGGCTGACCGCGAGTCGCTTCACATCCCACTCCCACGGCCCGGGCAGCGTCTCGTCGAAGTCATGCAGGTCGAACACGGCCGTCTCCGCCGCGTTGAGGAAGAGCCCGAAGTTGGATACGTGCGCGTCCCCGCACAGCTGGGCCCGTAGACCCGAGACATGGCCGAGCGCCAGATCGGACGCCATGATCATGTCCGACCCACGGTTGAAAGCAAGAGGTGATGTCGTCATCTCGGCGAAGCGGACGGGCATGACATCGCGGTCGCGGGACATCGCGAACTGCTCGAGGCGCAGGACGGGGTCCAGGCGATCGGATGGAGGCCGCCATGCAGCAGCGCCGCCGCGACCAGTTCGATCAGCCATGAACACTGGCGATGGTGTAGATGCTGAAGCCGAACGCGGCGACCGCAAGGCCCAGGATTCCGACGCGCACGGCGACGACGTCGAACCGCTGGCTCAAAGCCGTGAGAAACAGGACGATGGCCAGCAGCACCGTGGCGCGCACGTATTCGTCGGAAATGTCGCGCTCATGGTTGCCGCGATCGAACGCGGCGGCCGCGGAACGGTCGAGCTCGGAGGCCTTATCGAGATTCGCGTTGTGATACTCGGGCATCGCCGCCGGTCCAGGCGGCGCGGCTGGATTGTGCAACGGATCGGTCGCCATCCACGCGTCGAAGGCGACCTTGAACTCGGGACGAAACCTCCGCTCGACGAACTGCGTCAACTCCTGGTTACCCGACTGATCGGCCAGAAGCCACGTCGAGAACGTCGTCGCGTCGTACAGCATCTGCTGCCCCGCGAGCGTCGACGCCGACTGCGACCGCGATCTAAGCGCCTGCGCCGTCCCATAGCTGACGGCCGAATCCGTGTTCAGCAGGGCGGCCTGGTAACCGCTCCACGCGGTGATCACCGCCACCATGGCGAGCAGGAGGCCCTCGGTGATCTCGATACCCAGCCTTCCGTGAGCCACGCCGCGCGCACGATCCTGACCCTGCGCTGCTCCGAGCGACACCTCGCTCAACGGCTCACAACCCTTGGGTGCTCGAACACGACGCGTGTTCCGGCGATGTGGTCATGCCAGCCGCGCCGATCTCCATCGATCAGCACCCAGACGAAGCCTGCGAACAGAGGGACCAGCGAGACGAGATATGCGAGCGTCCGCGTCAGTGCGCGGGTGAAACCCACGCGCCGCCCGTCGATCCTCACGACATGCAGACCCATCAGGTATTTGCCAACGGTCTGCCCTGTCAGCGCCACGGTGCTCAAGAAGTAGGCGAGCGGGAGAATCGCGATCACGCTCGTGATGACCAGGGGAATCGCCGATGTCAGCCAGATCCATTTCGGCAGCAAGGCCTGGACGAGTTGGGCTGCCCCGCCCGCGCCGAGCACGAGCACGGCAATGATCGCCAGGTCCACGCCCATGGCGAGAAACCGGCTGACGAATCCCGCGGCAGCGGCGGCCTCCGGCCGCTTGCCGTCAGGCCCCGCGGTCGCCGGGCTCGAAACCGTGCTCGGTTGGTGGTCGAGCCCCGGACTCCGGGCCGGAACGGTGGATGCGGAGCCAGGAACGGACCCGCCGCTCGACGCGGTCGTCTGCTTCCTCACTGTTCGAGCGCACCTCCAGAATCGCTCCTGTCGCCATGCCGCGGCTCTGCGACCGGACCAGCTCGGCGACCTCGGGGCTGTGGGCGACCTCTTTGACGGCGGTGTCGGTGATGGTCTTGAACGATCTGTTCGTCGTGTCGCGGATCAAAACGGTGGCCATGCGGCGGCCTCGCTCCGTCTCGAGCCGGCCATGTCTGCGTTCGGTGGTGATCCAGGAGCGATAGCGCCGCATCGGGCGGGCGCTGATCACGGTCGCGATGCGTATGCCCGGGAGATGAGCCGCCGAATCCGCAAGCGCCAGGGATCGGCGACCCCGATCGGATGCGAGGGCGAGCCAGTGTGACAGGGCCTTGACCGAGTCCACGGCAATTCCGGCCGCAAGGTAAGCAAGCTCGGCGTTCGCATCGGCTTGCGTGCCGCGGGTGGAGGTTCGGGATACCGCGCCCGTGACGCGGAGGCGTTTGCGGATCTCGTCGGCACCCAGGCTGCAGGCTCCGATGCCGAGTCGGACCAGCGAGGTCAAAACATCGGGCTCCTTGCGCGTTGTCAGGGCGGTGCGCGCACGGCGCCGCCGTTTGCGATGGACTTTGTCGGCGGGCATGGATTCGCCTCCGATTGTCGTAGCCGCTCCACTTACCCCTGCTTCTTCACGCCCAGCGCGCTAGACGAATCGTTCGATGGGTTCGGGTCGAAGAGTTTGTCGACGCAACATCGATGACGCGACCCTTCGGCATCCAACGGTGCGGTGGACTTCTACTGAAGCCGGCGGAAATTGACGGAGATTGGCCCATGAGCACCGCGAGTGACGTCGAGAGAGTTCCTGAGATCTTCCGCCACCTCGCCGAGGAGGGGCAGGTGGCCTCGCTGCGTGATCGAAACGGGGTTTATGAGTTCGACATCGCCGAAGGCGGCGGTAAGTGGTATCTGAACCTCGACCACGGCACTCCCAAGCTCGCTGAGACAGCAGCGCATCCAAATGTGGTGATCACATGCAGCCCAGCCGATTTCGTCGCCATGTCAGAAGGCTCGCAGAACGTCGTCACGGCGTTCTTGCAGGGTCGCATCACCTGCACCGGAGACCTCGCTTTCGCGCTCGACGTGCGCCGGCTGTTCCCGGTGCCGGCATGAGCGGCCGAACCGTCAGCATCCTCGAAGGCAACACGTTCGTCGTCAGCGACCGCGGCGGAAATATCAACGCGACGCTGACTGATCCGGAAGGCCTTTTCGCGTGGGACACGCGGTTCCTGTCGAAATGGATCCTCACCGTCGACGGCTTGACGCCAAACGTCCTGTCCACCGACGACTTGCGCTACTACGAGACGCAGTTCTTCCTCGTGCCTGGCACCGGAACGATCTACGTCGACGCCGACCTGAGCATCATCCGCACGCGCGCCGTCGGCGAGGGCTTCTCCGAGGACATCGTCATCCGTAACGAGAGCAACGAGCCGAAGGAGATGAAGGTCAAGCTCGAGGCGGCGGCCGACTTCGCCGACCTCTTCGAGGTCAAAGACGCGCAGCCCAAGAAAGGGCAGCTGTACCAGACGGTGAAGGACTCGCGCCTGACGCTCGGCTACAAGCGCGGGACGTTCAACCGCGAGACGTTCATCACGTCGACCGCGTCCGCCCTTTTCGAGAAGGACGGTCTGACCTTCAACATCAGGATCGAACCGCACAGCGAGTGGAAGACCCGGGTCGACGTCGAGATCTCGCTTGGCCGGCTGATCGAACGGCCGGTCAACGGTGACCGCCCGCAGCGCGGCAAGGACCTGACGCAATGGCTCAAGGGCGCGCCTTCGCTGCGCTCCGAGTGGGAGCCGATGGCTCGGATCTACACCAAGAGCCTGGTCGACCTCGCGGCCCTGAGGTTCCGCGCTCGCGCCGTCGACGAGGGAGCGCTGCCGGCCGCAGGCCTGCCCTGGTTCATGAGCATCTTCGGCCGCGACAGCATCCTCACCAGCTTTCAGGCGTTGCCTTTCGTGCCCGACCTCGCGCGGTCGACGCTTCAAGCGCTCGCCCGCTGGCAGGGAACCCGCGTCGATCCCTTCCGCGATGAGGAGCCCGGAAAGATCCTGCACGAGCTGCGCTATGGGGAGCTGACGGCGTTCGAGGAACGCCCGCACTCTCCGTACTACGGCGCCGCGGATTCGACGCCGCTGTTCATCGTGCTGCTCGACGAGTACTCGCGCTGGACCGGCGACAGGCAGATCGTGCGTGACCTCGAGGTCGAGGCTCGCGCGGCGCTCAACTGGATCGAGCAGTACGGCGACCACAACGGCGACGGCTACATCGACTACAAGCGCGCGATGGACACCGGGCTCGACAACCAGTGCTGGAAAGACTCCTGGAACTCGATCCTGTTCGCGGACGGGACGAACTCCATCCTTCCGCGCTCGACGTGTGAGATCCAGGGTTACGCGTATGACGCCAGGGTGCGCGGCGCTCGGATGGCGCGTGAGATCTGGCACGATCCGGACCTCGCCTCCAGCCTCGAGCAGTCGGCAATAGCGCTCAAAGACAGGTTCAACCGCGACTTCTGGTTGCCTGAAAGGGGCTGCTATGCGCTCGCGATCGATGGCAACGGCCGTCGCGTCGACTCGATCACCTCGAACATCGGCCATCTGCTGTGGAGCGGCATCGTGCCCGAGGACAGGGCGGCGCGCTGCGCCGAGCTGCTCATGAGCGATGCGCTGTTCTCGGGGTGGGGCGTGCGCACCATGGCCGAGGGCGAGGGGGGCTACAACCCGATCGGCTACCACCTTGGCACCGTGTGGCCGCACGACAACTCGATCATCGCCTGGGGCCTGACGCGGTACGGATTCCGAAAAGAGGCGGCCCGCATCGCCGCCGGCATTCTTCAGGCGGCGCTGTTCTTCAACGGTCGGCTGCCCGAGGCGTTCGCGGGTTACAGACGGCAGATGACGCGGTTCCCGGTCGAGTACCCCACCGCATGCAGCCCGCAGGCCTGGGCGACAGGCGCGCCGCTGCTAATGCTGCGGGCCATCATGGGCATGGAACCCGTAGACGGCAGGCTGCTGGTCGACGCGAAGCTCCCGATAGGAGCCGGTTGGGTCGAGATCCTCGACATCCCCGGAGCGTGGGGGCGAGCGGACGCGTACGGCCGCGGCACGATCGAGGTCGACATCCAGGCGCTGGACGCGACCGTGGTGGGCAGCGTGAGGAGCACGTCGGCGGCCGCACCGTCCACCGCGCCGGGCAGGGCATCCTGAGCGAGCCTCCTGCATGGTGGAAGGAACAAACGCGCTTCGCCCGCGCCTGCGGATCGCCCAGGTGGCCCCGCCTTTCGTCCGTGTCCCTCCGGCACGCTACGGCGGCACCGAACGAATTGTCGCCGAGCTCACGGCGGAGCTCGTGCGGCGAGGTCACGACGTCACGTTGTTTGCGGCATCCACCTCCTTTACGGCGGCGCGA
>DASTIX010000089.1:0-23817 GCA_035717165.1 Candidatus Dormiibacterota bacterium | reverse complement strand
CCGGCGGCGGCGAGAACTTCCGGTGGCGAACCTTCGATCGCAAAACCCAACCCCGCCCACCTGATCATCGACGCGTCGTTGCGGCCGTCGCCGACGGCCACCGTTTCGGACTGCGCGATGCCCAATCGTTCGCAGAGGAAGCGAAGCGCGGACGCCTTGTCGCTCTCGACGCTCGTGAACTCGAGGTAGTCGGGCGTCGAGGTCGCGACGTTGAGCCTGCCCTTCCATCCCTCGCGAGCCTCGGGAAGGATCGCCTCCAGCGTCTGTGGCTCCGCGACGATCACGAGCTTGGGTGTCGTCGGTCCCATCGCCGTGTCGAGGTCGGGCACGAGGTGGATCTGCATGCCCGCATGCTCGGCGTAACGGTGGGCCTCGGGCCGGTCGCGCTCGACGATCAGCCTGTCATCGCGATACGCCTGCACATGCAGGTCGCGCTTGCGCGCGAAATCGATGACCTCAATGGCGAGCGCATGGGGAACGCCGTGGTCGAGAAGTACGCCGCCGTCGAGCGTGCGCACTTCCGCGCCCTGGTAGCAAACGATTGGACCTTTCAGGCCGAGCCGCTCGACCCAGGGCACCGCGCCTGGGTAGGGACGGCCGGTGCACGCGATGACGTTCATTCCCGCGTCGATCACGCGCGTGAGCGCCTCGAGATCGCGCGGATCGAGATTGAGGTGGAGGTCGAGGATGGTTCCGTCCAGGTCCAGCGCCAGGAGCTTGTAACGAAGGCTGACCGCTATCGCTTGACCTCGGGGTTGAGAAGATTCGGCGGCCGGCCGCCACGCACGGCGGTCGCCATGTTGCGCGCGGCCATCGCCGACATCTCGGAGCGCGTGTGCACGGTGGCGCTCGCGATGTGCGGTGTCAGCACGACGTTGGGCAGCGAAAGGAGGCCGGGATGCACGGCTGGCTCGCGCTCGTAGACGTCTAGTCCCGCGCCGGCGAGCTTGTGCGCGTTGAGGGCCTGAACCAGCGCCGCCTCGTCGACGACCGGCCCTCGGGACGTGTTGACCAGAATTGCGTTGGGCTTCATCGCGTTGAACTGCGCCGTGCTGATCAGGTGCATCGTGTCCTTGGTCAGGGGCGTGTGAACCGAGATGAAATCAGACTCGGCGATGAGCCGGTCGAGGCTCGAGCGGTGCGCGTTGAGCTGTTCTTCGGCTTCCGGAGGCAGCGGGTTGGGGTCGTAGTAAAGGACCCGCATGTTGAAGCCCTTGGCGCGATGTGCGAGGCCGCGGCCGATGCGTCCGATGCCGACGATGCCGAGCGTCGCCCCGAATACATCCTGCCCGAGCATCATGTCGATCGCCCAGCCGTGAAACTGCCCGGAACGGTTGAAGTGGTCGGCCTCGACGACGCGTCGCGCGGTGGCCATCAAAAGCGTGAAAGCAAAGTCCGCCGTAGCGTCGTCGAGCACGCCAGGCGTATTCGTCACCATCACCTTGTGCGCCGTCGCCGCGGGGATGTCGATGTTGTCGAAACCGACGGCGACGTTGCTCACGCACTTGAGCCCGGGAGTGGAGAGCACGGTTTCGCGGATTGGATCCATGAGCTGGCTCACGATCCCGATGCAGCCTTCGGCCGCCTGCCGGATGCTGGCCTCGTCGAGCGGACCGCCCGGAGGGTAGGCGATGACCTCAGCCGCCTCGGCGAGGATCGATGGTCCGGGGTCGAGGATCGGATGCATCAGAAGAACGCGCGGCCTTTCGCTCATGGGTTCAGGCCCAGCTCAGAAGCGATCGGCTTCAGCGCGTCGCGCACAAACTCCACGTGCTCATCGAAGGGAACACCCAGCACCTCGGCGCCTGTGACCAGCTCCTCGCGATGGACGCCCCGCGCGAAGGCTTTGTCCTTCATCTTCTTGCGGACCGTGCTCGCGTCGACGGAGCTCAACGACCGGTCCGGCTTGACCAGCGTGCACGCGATGATGAATCCGCACATCTCGTCGACCGCGTAGAGAGCCTTTCGCGCGTTGCTGTCGCGAGGCACGTCGAGATAGTCGGCGTGCGACGCGATGTCGTCGAGGATGTCATCAGGCCAGCCCTTCTCGCGCAGCATCTCGATGCCGCGCATCGGGTGCTGCTCTTTGGTTGGACCCGTTTCATAGTCCCAGTCGTGGATCAGGCCGAGCACAGCCCATCGCTCGGGATCTTCCCCGAACCGCCGCGCATACGCCTCCATCGCCGCCGAGACACTGCGCATGTGGCGGCGGAGCTGCTCCGATTGCGTCATCGAGATGACGAGCTCCCACGCTTCGTCCCGCGTCGGTGTGGTGCTCAAAGAATCTCCTTCAACGCTGCCAGAAGCTTTTCGTGCTGCTCGCGGGTCCCGACGGTGATCCGGATCCATCCCACGATCGGCTCACGATCGTAATGGCGGACGAGAATCTGGCGCTGACGCAGCGACTCGGCGACCTCGAGCGCGGGGCGCGGCGGACGGGCGAAGACGAAGTTCGTCGAGGACGGCACGACGTCGAAATGCATGCGCGCCAACTCTTCGGCGAGCGCTGTGCGATTGGCTATCACCTCGTCGACGAGCCGGCGATGGTGCGCTTCGTCTTCGATCGCCGCGACCGCGGCGGCAATGGCGAGGCGATCGACGTTGTACGAGTCCTTGACGGAGGCCAGCGCCTCGATGACGTCCGGTGAACCGAGCGCGAATCCGATCCGCATCCCGGCCAGGCCGTACGACTTGGAGAAAGTGCGGAGCAGCACGACGTTGTCGTGCTCGGCCAGCAGATCGACGGCGGAGCGCGGAGCGAAATCGACGTAGGCCTCGTCGATGGCGACCACGCCGGTCGACGCGATGACCGCGGTGTGCACTTGCTCTGAGTCAAACAGCGCGCCCGTCGGCGAGTTCGGGTTGACGATGAACTTGAGCGGCGCCGGGTCGGGCCCGAGGCTTGGCGGCAGCTCGTCGAACAGCTCCGTGGGATGAGGCGACGGAATCGCCTCGTGGATGCGGCACAGGGGCTCGAGCAGCGGATACGTCGGCGTTGGGAAGGCGACTCGCTCGCCCGCGTCCGCGAAGGCGCGAAAGCAGAGCTCGATCAACTCGTCGCCACCGTTGCCGACCGTGACCTGGTTCGGAGCGAGGCCGAACCGGCGGGCGATCGCCTCTCGTGCCGGCGCGGCGGTCGGGCTGGGGTAAAGCCGGAGCGCGTCGTTGGCCGCGTCCTTGATCGCCTCGATCACCTTGGGCGACGGCGGCAGCGGCGATTCGTTGGTGTTGAGCTTGACCCAACCTGCGCCGTCGGGCGGCTGCTCGCCGGGCACGTACGGCCGGAAGCCGTGAAGAGTTTTTCTCAGGATGCTTTTCGGCATTCGAGCAGAAATGTTTCCAGAGCCAGGCGAGGGCTGACGTTCTGCTCGAGGTATCCGAGCGTGTCATAGGAGAGCTCCAGCAGCCGCGCCCAGCGACCCTGCTCGCGGCCGCGGCTCGCCAGCATCCGGCGGCGCAGCTCGATCTGCCAGCTCGCCATCGCAAACACCGCAGGGTCCTCTTCGTCGCCTTCGCTCCGGCGCCAGCTCATCTGCTCCGCATCGAGCTGAGCAGCCACGCGCAGGGGCACGTCGGCGGGCGCACCGAGGATCTCCTCGAGGCGCCGCGTCCACGAGTGATGAAGGTCGATCACGCCCTGGTCCTGCGCACGGCGCATCGCCCACCCCGGCCGTCCGCCGGAAAGCTCCCCGAGCAGCCGGGCATGCTTGCCGTGGACTCCTTTCTGCACGAGCAGCTTTTCGATCTCGGGCGCCGGGACAGGATGGAAGAAGACGCGCTGGCAGCGCGAGACGACCGTCGGCAGGACGACAAACGGGTTGAGGCTGGGCGTGGTGAGGATGATCACGCGGTGCGGGTGCGGTTCTTCGAGCGTCTTGAGCAGCACCGCCTGCGACTCGTCGCGCAGCCTGCCCACGTTCGTCACCAGAGCCACGCGGTCCTCGTCGATCGCGGGCTTGAGGTTGAGGAACTGCTGAAGGCTGAGCTCGTGGAACTCCGGCGGCTTGTCGGGGATCAGCCGGATCTCGTTGACGTGGATGATCTTGTTGCGGTCGTCCTCCCAGTAGTCGGGATGGCGCGTTAGCGGCGCGGCCGGCAGCAGCGCGGCGGCGAGGGCACGCGCCGCCGTCGCCTTCCCGAGACCTGCTTCGCCCACGAACAGGTACGCGTGTGCCAGGCGCTTGGCGTCGAGCTGCGAGCGCAGCTGGGCCAGTGCCTGCGCGTGGCCGACGATGCCCTCGAAAGGATCTCTCAACGCGTCTGGCCGGCCGCTCGCCGTGACTGCGCCTGCTCCCGCTCACGCTCCAGCCGCTGCGCTCGGCCCTGCAGCCACACCTCGCGGATGCGCTGCAGCGCGGTGATGTTGGTGACGATCGCAAGAAGAAAGACGACGCCATAGAGCACCGGACCGCCGATGAGCAGCCCGATCACCGTGACGACGACGCGCTCCGGCCGCTGGAACAACCCGGACTTGCACGTAAAACCGAGACTCTGCGCGCGTGCGCGCACGTAGCTGACAAGGAACGATCCCGCCAGCGCCGCGACCGTCGCGACGACAAGCCAGCGCTGCAGCGGCCCGTCGGTGCTGACGAAGTAGGCGGCGAGACCGAGATAGACGACACCTTCGGAGTACCGATCGAGGGTCGAGTCGAGGAAGGCGCCGTACGGATAGGCGGCGTTGGTCGTGCGCGCGAGCGCGCCGTCGAGGATGTCGCAGGTGCCCGCGAAGATCAGCACGACGCCCGCCCATCGCAGCTGCCCGAACGCGATCAACCCGGCCGCGAAGAATGTGAGCGCGAGGCCGACCACCGTGACCTGGTTCGGCGTCAACGGCGTGCGGCCCAGGGCGGCGATGAGCGACTCGGCGTGCCTGCGCACCCACGCCTCAAACCGCGTTGTGAACACCTGACACCTCCAGTGAACGTGGCGCGGCGGCAAATGCGCGGCGCGCATCGTTGTAGACGTCGACAACTTCCGCTGCGATGCGGTCCCACGAGTAGCGACGGGCCTTCTGCAGCGCGTAATCGGACATGCGTGCCCTCAACTCGGGGTCGCGGGCGAGGATGACCAGCGAGGCGGCGAGCTCACGCCAGTTCTTCGGCTGCACGGTCACGCTGTCGCGGCCCGGTTCGAGCACGGTCATGTAACCCGGCACCTCGGTTGCGACCACCGGAAGGCCGGAAGCAAGCGCCTCGAGCAGCACGATGCCGAAGCTCTCCGCCCCTGTCGCAGGTGCGCAGAAGACGTCGGCGCTGTTGTAGTAGCGCGGCTTGACGCTGTCCGGCACGAAACCCGAGATCACGACGTCCTGCAAGCGATGGCGCGCGGCGTAGGACTCGACCCGTCCGCGCAGCGGCCCGTCGCCGACGATGATCAGCCGGCTGCGCGGCACGCGGGGCTTCATCGCTCGATAGGCGCGCAGCAGATCGCCAAGGCCCTTGCGCTTCTCGAGCCGGCCGACGAACAGGATGTTCATCTTGTCGTCGCGCAGATGACGGATGGGCGCGAGCCCGGGGCGGTAGACGTCGACGTCGATGCCGTTCGGGATCACTTGCAGCGGGTAGTCCGGGAAATAGCGATTGACGAACGCGCGCGCCGGCTCGCTGACCGCGATGCCGCGATTCAGATGCGCGAGGTACGGATGAAGCAACGGGCGGCCGTAGTAGTAGCCGATGTTCGAGCGCGCAAACGCGTGGAAGGTGCCGACATTGGCTGTCGTCGACATCCGGAGCATCGTCATCGGCAGCGCCGGCATGAGCGGCTCGTGGAAGTGGAGCACGTCGAAACGCTCGTCTTCGATCAGCGCCGCGACCCGGCTGGCGAGATGGAAGCTGAGCGTGATGCGCGCCACGGAATCGTTCGCCGGGATCGCGATCGGAGTTCCGATCCTGTAGAACCGCGCGCTGTCGGAGTCGACGTCGGCGCGGCTCGACGGGGCGAAGATGCGAGTCTCGTGCCCGAGCCTTTGAAGGCGTACCGCGAGGTGGCGCACGTGGTCGTTGACGCCCCCTGGGGAGGCAAAGTCGTAAGGCGAGACGAGCCCGACTCTCATCTGCAGACTCCGCGCGCCCTGGCGGCCGCATAGTCGCCCTTATCAGGCTTTTGCAGGGCCCAGAACACCGGATAGGCGCGCCTATCCGGCGTGGTGCGCGTCACGGGCTCCCCGACCAGATGCGGTGCGGCACGTGCCAGTCTTCGGGATGTCGCTGAATGAAGCCTTCGATGTAGCGCAGGAGCTGCTGTGTCGTTCGAACCTGATCGGCGCGCACGTTGCCCGTCGACTCGGCGATCACCAGAGGCGCGCATTCCACCAAGAACGAGTCGTCGGGCTTGCGATAGACGCAGACGGGCATGATCGGACACCCGACCCGGAGCGCGAATGCGGCCGGACCAAGCGGAATTGGCGCGAGCCTGCCGAAGAACGGCATCAAGTAACCGGTCCCGGTGACGTCTCGATCGATCGCGGTGATCACGATCTCCTGCTCGCGCAACGCCTGGAGGACCTTGCGAATCCCGCCGTGATCGAGCGGCAGGACGCTGATCCCGAGCCGAGCACGCGTGTCGCGGTACCACTCGAACACCGGGCGCGGCTCGAGGACCTCGGCGAAGACGCTGACCGGCGCCTGCGTCGAGGACCAGATCGCCGCTGCCTCCTCGTAGGAACCCATGTGCGCCGAGACCACGAGCAGACCCTTGCCGATCGCGCGCGCCTGCTCGAGGTACTGGAGGCCGTCGACCTTCAGTCGCGGCCCCATCGCCTCGACGCGCGCCGTAGGCAGCTGCATCAAGTCTGCGTACGCCTTCGCGTGGTTGCGAAAGTTGAGCCAGGACAGCCGGCGCAGCGCTTTGGGATCGCCGCGCAATTCCGGACACGCCATCTGCAGGTTGTACTCGAGCCTCGGCCGTGCCAGCGGTGAGAACCACCACGCGAACTTCGCCGCGATGATCGCCAGCGCGTAAGCCCACGGTCGCGGAAGTCGTTCCAGTAGCGCCTGGACGAGCTTGAAGCCGCGCCATGTCCATTCGCCCATCCCTCAGCGGTCGAACATCCGCCGAAATGCATACCACTGGTCGGGTCTCTCTCGGATGAAGTCCTCGAATCGAACGATCACGCGCTGCATCAAACCTTCTTTGGTCTCTTCCGGCGAAATCTCCATCGGCGCATCGAGGTGCACGTGATAGTGACCGGGCGACGTCGCGTAGGGCGCGGCGGTGATCACGCTCGCGCCATTCTTCAAGGCGAGCGCGGCCGGACCGCCGGGCACGATCGCGCGCCTACCGAAGAAGCGCACCTGCACGCCGGGTCCCTGCTCGAGGTCGCAAACGAGCGCGATCACGCCATTGCCGCGCAGCGCGTCGTTGAGGGCGCGCACCGCCGCACGCCCCAGGCTGATCACTTTCAATCCGAACCGCTCGCGTGTCCGCACGACCGCGTCGTTGAGCGAGCCTGGGAATTTCTCCGCGACCGCCCAGACGTTGTATCCGAGCGCCGCCGCGTATGAGCCGGCCATGTCCCACGACCCCATGTGGGGCACGGCCATGATCACGCCGCGGCCGCGTTCGAGCGCCGCGTCGAGATGCTCACGGCCGTCGTACGTCATTCGCTGAGCAAGCTCATCGGGCGAAAGGCTTCCGAGCAGAAGGAAGTCCATGAGCATGCGGCCGTAGTTCTGGAATGCGCGCCTTGCGACGCGGCCGACGCGAGCATCGCGAGGATCGAGCCCGAGCACGGTGGCGTAGTTGTCCATGGCCGCCCGCCGTTGTGCCGCGCTGAGGAGAAACCACGCCGAACCGCCCGGCGTCGCGGCCGCGTACCGCACGCCGGCCGGGACGGCGCGCAGGATTCGCGCGCCGGCCTGGTAGCTAGCGGCGAGCAGCTGCGGCCGGCTTGGCGCGGGCAGCGCGGCGCTCGCGCTGACCGTTGACGACGGGCTTGTCACCTTCGATGAACTCCTCCACCAACGGCCTTGAGGTCATGCGCCCACCTCCTCGCGAACCTTCGGCTTGCGTGTCAACCCCAGCATCTCGTCCAGGCGCTCACGGAACCGCTGGATGTTCTCGACGTCGAGGGAGCACCACACCTGGCGCCCTTCACGACGCACGCGGATGACTCCACCCAACCGGAGCATCCGCACATGCCACGAGATGCGGGGCTGGCTCATGCGCAGGTGCTCGGCGAGGTCCGTCACGTTGACCTCGCCCCTCTCCCCGAGGCGCTGCAGTATGCGCAGGCGGGTCGGGTTGGCGAAGGCCAGAAAGTGATCGGGCATCTCGTTGCGCGGGGGCGGCAGAAACATAAAGGCTTCTTTATGTCTCACTGTACATAAAGACGGCCTTATATGTAGGTTGCTTTATCTATCCCGACCGGCGGACCAGGTCCAGGAACTCGGCGCGGGTTCGGGGATCACGCCGGAAGGTGCCGAGCATGCAGGATGTGATCATCCGTCCGCCGGGCGTCTCGACCCCGCGCATCTCCATGCACAGGTGCCGGGCCTCGATCACGACGCCCACGCCGCGCGGAACCAGCGCGGTGTTCAACGCCTCGGCGACCTGGCGCGTCAGCTGCTCCTGGATCTGGAGCCGGTGCGAGAACACCTCGACGAGACGAGGGATCTTGCTGAGGCCCACGACCTTGCCCTTCGGGAGGTATCCGACGTGCACCTGGCCGAAGAACGGCAGCATGTGGTGCTCGCAGAGGCTGTAGAAGGGGATGTCGCGCACCAGAACCATCTCGTCGTAGTCCTGGTCGAAGATCGCGTCGGCGATGACCTCCTCCGGTTCGACGCCATAACCGTCGGTCAGCTCGCGCAGAGAGCGCGCAACACGCTCGGGCGTCGTGCGGAGGCCCTGCCGGCGCGGATTCTCGCCGAGCTCGACGAGCAGCGAGTCGACCAGCTCCGCAATCGGGTCTCCCGGCTTGGGATTAGGTCGCGCCATCGTTGTCTTGACAATTTACGTGGTGGATGCCGTCAGCGCGGCGCAGGCGCTGTCCGAGATCGGATACCTGCTCCGCCAGCAGGAAAAGGAGCGGTTCCGCGCCAAGGCGTTCTCGGCGGCCGCGTGGTCGATCGCGATCCAGCGACCCGACCTCGACAAGCTGGCTAGCACCGACTCCCTGACCTCGATCGACGGCGTCGGCGAAGGCATCGCGCGTGTGTTGAAAGACCTGGTGGACACCGGCGGCAGCCGCTACCTCAACCGCTTGCGCGAGCAGATGCAGCAGCCGGCGCGCGACGACGAGTCGATCGTTGACTACGAGCGCTATCAGGGCGACCTGCATTCGCACACCAACTGGAGCGACGGCCGCGCGACCGTGCTCGAGATGGCACGCGGAGCGCAGGCCCTCGGCTACAAGTACCTCGGCATCACCGACCATTCGCCGCGCATCACGGTTGTGCACGGTTTGAATGCCGAACGTCTGCTGGCGCAATCGCTGGAGATCGCGGAAGCACAGAAACAGATCGAAGGCGTGACGCTTCTGCAAGGCATCGAGGTCGACATCCTTGAGGACGGTGCGCTCGACCTGCCCGACGAGGTGCTCGAGATTCTCGACGTCGTCATCGCCTCGCCGCACGTCAAGCTGCGCACCGAGCCGAGCCTGATGACCCACCGGATGATGCGCGCGGTTTCGCACCCGCACGTCGACGTCATCGGCCATCCGACCGGCCGGCGGCCAGGATCGCGAGAGGGCGCGTCATACGACTTCGAGGCGGTCTTCAAGGCGGCGGCCGAGAACGGCGTCGCGCTCGAGATCGACTGCGACCCCGCCCGATTGGACCTTTCGCCCGAGATGGCGCGCACCGCGCTCGAGCTCGGATGCAGCTTCGTCGTCGACGCCGATGCGCACGCGCCGGCGGAGTTCGCCTACGTGCCGATGGAGCTCTGGATGCCGCGCCGGGCGGGAATTCCAGAACAGCGGATCTTGAACTTCAAGCCGCTCTCCGAATTGACAATGATCGCAAAGTGACGTCTAATTGCCATCGTGGGCAGAGCCACGACAGTCCGGTTCACGGACGAGATCTATGGCCGGCTCGACCAGGCGTCCGCCCGCACGGGGATGCCCGTCAACTCGATCGTGGTCGCTGCGTGCCTCGAATGGATGCAGCGCCACACGCCCGATCCGGTCGTCGCCGCCCAGGCCGGCACTCTGCCGATTGTTCCGTTGCCGGCGGCGCCGCGATGGGCAACTCTGCGGCGGGCGCTTGGCCAGGTAACTAGCGGGGCCCAGCGGCGCTATCCGTTTGGCAGTTTCACCGAGCACGCCCAGGAGCTCTTGATGCAGGCCAACACCGAGGCACAAAGCCTTGGTCACTCCTACATCGGAACCGAGCACCTGCTGATGGCGTCATTCGGCGAGTCCTTTCATTCCGCGGCGGTTCTCGGTGCACTTGGAGTCGAGCGCAAGGAAGTTGAAGCGCGATTGCGAGGACGGAACGACACCCATTTGCGCCGGCGGATGGTTCCAACGTCTCGCGTAAAGAAAGTCGTCGAGCTCGCATTCCGGCTCGCCGGCGATCAACAGCGAGTCGGCACGCATCACATCCTCTTGGCGCTCAGCAAGGAAGGAGAAGGCTTCGCCGCTCATGTCCTCAACGAGCTCGGCGCGTCGCCGGCCAAGATCGAGCAAGAGGTCGCTGCGCTAAAAGATCCAGAATCCTGATCGATGACCCAGCTCGGGATCATGATCGAAGGCCAGGAGGGCCTCAGCTGGGAGCGCTGGCGCCGCATCTGCAGCGACGTCGACACGCTCGGTTTCGCATCGCTGCGCCGCAGCGATCACCTCATCTCGTTGATGAACGATCCGTCGCGAGACTGCATCGAGTGCTGGACGTCGTTGGCGCTGGCGGCCGAGTGGACCAAGCGCATCGAGTTCGGTCCGATGGTCTCGCCGATCACGTTTCGTCTCCCCGGCGTGCTGGCCAAGCAGGCCGCTTCAGTCGACGCGCTCTCCGGTGGACGGTTGATCCTCGGCGTTGGCGCCGGCTGGAACGAGAACGAGCACGAGGTCTTTCACATTCCGTTCTATACGCAGAGGGAGAGATTCGACAGTCTCGAGTCAGGGATTCGAATCATGCGCGAGACGTGGGAGAAGTCGAACCCGAAGCCCGCGCGCAATCCGATCCCGCTGCTGATCGGAGGCAAAGGCGCAAAGCGCACTCTTCCGCTGGTCGCTCGCGAGGCGGCCGAATGGAATCACTCGACGCTCAACGCGGAAGCGTTCAGGGACCACACGGCGACTCTCGACCGCTGCTGCCACGACGTGGGACGTGATCCCAAATCGATCAAGCGCTCGGTGATGACGAGCTACATCATCGGCCGCGACACTTCAGAGCTCCAGGAACGGGCAGCGGGCGTCAGCCAGATTCTTCCGCCGCTGAAATCATTGAGTCCCGATCAGGTTCTGGAAAACCGCAAGCAGGCGTGGTTCGTGGGAACGCCGGTGCAGATCGCCGAGCAGATGCGCGAGTACGCGAAGCTCGGAGTCGACCTGTTCATGCTCCAGCACTTCCTGCTCGACGACGGCGACGCGCTCCGACTGCTGGCGGAAGAGGTGATTCCGGCGATCGCCTAGAGCCGGCGGCGCCTCCCGCTCAGTCGAGGCATTTGCGATGTGCGTTAGGGACCGACTTGCCCCTGGGAGCGACGGCGCACGCGCTCGATGAGGAACTCGGCGGTGCCCCGGAAGCGACATGGGCCGGCGTGTTCGGCGCCTGCGTGCTCTTAGGCACGGCGCTTGTGGGCGCGCTTACGGCGCCACAGATCACGCCCACCACGACGCCTGTCGCCCAGTGTCCGGGGTTCGGCTCGTAGCCGCGGTTTGTCCTCACGACGACGATGCCGACGATGTCCCCGGTCAGCTCGGGTCCGATCTGGCGAACCGAGCTCGTCACGATCACGGCCATGAACTCTGGAAGTGGCCCATCGGGCGGAGGCGTGCTGTTGCCGGGTTCGGACGTCCATGTCTTTCCGCAAGCGGGCACGTCGGGCTGGTCCGCGAAGCCCTTGAAGCTCCGCGGCGCGGGGTCGGTCGCGAGAGGGTTGTGCTGGGACCACTGCGAGCCCCAGAAGTTGACCGCACTGCCGGCCGTCGCGTTGTTATTGCCGATGACGAAAGCCCCGCCGCCCGGGGCGAACTCGACCGTCCACGTCACGGTGGCCGAATTCGACGCCCTGGTGAACCCGACCGCGTTGGTGACCGCCGCCTGAAGAGTGTCCGTGCCAGTGACCGAGCTCGAGTAAGAGAAGGTCGCATTTCCGGAGTCGTTGGTGACTCCCGAACCCGAGAGGGCGGCGTTGGGGCCGGCCGTGACCTTGAACGCGACGGCGACGTCGGCAAGCCCATTGCCGCAACCGTCTGTGAGCGCTGCCGTCAATGTCGCGGTCGTGCCGACGGAGTCCGTCTGGGTCACGGGAACGAGCGCCAGCGTCTCACCGGGACAGGGTTTGCTCCCAATTCGCGTCCATTGCGTCGACTCGTCGCTGTTCGAGCAAGCGCCCGGATCGACTCCGCCCGAATTGAGAACCTGGCCCGAGTCCGTATAGCTCGTGGTCACGCCGTCGACTGCGACGTCGACGACGGGCACGATGCCGTCGGCGACGCACGTTCCAGCGTTGGGGATGTCAGAGCTGTCGAATGTGACCGGGTCGGGCCCGGTGCATCCCGCGGCGACACCACTGCCCCGCTGCGTCGTGATCAGCGCCGCTCCGGGTGCCAGCGACACCGGATACATCGGGCCGCTCCATGTGTACGTGCAAGTCCCGATGTGGACGCTGAGCTGATCGACCATCACCGCAACGGTGTTGTCGTTGCGAACCCGAATGGCGCCGCCGTCGAACGTGCATGCCGATTGCGGAGAGCATCCGTCGAATTCGACGCCCAATGCTCCGTTCCAGGGATTGGGGAATTCCCCGCCAGCGCGGTCACTGTCGGCGTAGCCGACGAACACGCTGATCGCAGTCGCAGCCTGGGCGTGAATTGCGCTCGTCAGCGTGAAGATCGCCACCGAACCCAACAGCAGCGCGGCCGCGCCTAATGCTGCCTGAACCTTTTGCCGCGCCTTCCTCTCGGTGATCTCGCTCACTTGCCTTCCCCCTGTACGGAACCTTCCGATGCGTTGCGCTCCGACGGTTGATCCGAACGTGCCGAGACTGAGTGCTAAACGGGCTCAGGACCGGATTCCTGTGCACGCCGGCCGGAGCGCGGTAATCCGCAAAGGTGAAGGGCCCGACTAAGGTAGTGACGTGGACTTCGATCTGAGCCCCGAAGAGAAGCAGTTTCGAGATCAGGTCCGGGCCTGGCTGAAGGCGAACAAGCCCGCCGAAGACGGCGATGGCGACATGAAGAGCTTCATCGCCAACCGCCGCGCGTGGCAGCGGAAGCTTTACGACGCAGGCTACGTGGGGCTCACGTGGCCGAAGGAGTACGGCGGCAGCGGCCGCAGCTTCATGGACCAGCTGATCTTCAACGACGAGATGATCCTGGCCCACGCCCCCGAGCCGATCAACGTCATCGGCCTCGGCATGGGCGGCCCGGTCGTGATCGCGCACGGCACCGAGGAGCAGAAGAAGCGGTATCTGCCGCCGCTCCTCTCTGGTGAGGAGATCTGGTGCCAGGGATTCAGCGAACCCAACGCGGGCAGCGATCTCTCAGGCCTACAGACGCGCGCCGAGGACAAGGGCGATCACTACGTCGTCAACGGACAGAAGGTGTGGACCACGCTCGCGCACGTCGCGAGGTGGTGCATGCTCGTCGCGCGCGAGCGCAAAGAGGCCAATCCACGCGAGGGCCTGACGTATCTGCTCGTCGACATGGAAAGCCCCGGGATCGAGGTCCGGCCCCTCGTGCAGATCACCGGTGACGCCGAGTTCAACGAGATTTTCTTCAAGGACGTCGTCGTGCCGAAGTCGCAGATCCTCGGTGAAGCCGGGAACGGCTGGGCGGTCGCGATGACGACGCTGCTGCACGAGCGCGGGACGCTCGGTCTGGCCCTCGCCACTCGCGCACAGATCACCGCTTCGCAACTCGCCGATCGCGCGCGCAAGCTCGGCCGCGGCTCGGATCCGCTCGTCCGCCAGAAGATCGCGCAGCACACGATCGAGGCGCGGGCGCTTCAGCTCAACGGCTACCGCGCTGTCACGGCGGTGAAGCGCAACGGCATACCCGGGCCCGAAGGCTCGATCCTGAAGCTGATGTGGTCCGAGTTGAATCAGCGTATGACCGAGACCGCCATGGACGTCGGCGGCGCAGGATCCCAGGTCGGCGACGCCGACGGGTGGAAGTACCAGTTCCTGCGCGCCCGGGCGAACACGATCGAAGCCGGCACGTCGGAAGTGCTGCGGAACATCCTGGCCGAGCGCGTGCTCGGGCTTCCCCGGAGCCGGTAGCAGGCGTCAATCGGCGTCCCTTCCGGCAGAATTGCCGGTCGTGAATCCGGCCGTCGAGTCGCAGCGCATGCCGTGGTCGCTTTGGGTCGCGGCGGCAATCGCGTTCGTCGGTGGACTGATGCCTTTCCTTCTGGGCGGTTCGTCGAGCCGCTTCGTGGGAGCGTTCATCCCGTTCACCGTCGGCGCGATCGGCTTTGCGGCCACCGCCCTCCTTCACAACCAGAGCCGCGCGACGCTGGCGATCGTGTACTTCCTCGCCGGCCTGGCGATCGTCTACGGATTGATGTCGATGTTCTCGCTGCCCGTGCGCCTGGCCGCGCTCGGCTCCTGTCCGATCGCGCCGCAGCCGTGTCAGAGCGGGCTGCCGCGCGTGCTCAGCGAAGGGGAGAACAATGGAATGGGCGCAGCGGCCGCGTTTGGAATGGTCTCGCTGTTCATAGGTTTCTTCGGGCTGGCGACGGTCTACCGGCGCCGCGCTCCTCAACCGTTCACGCCGCCGGTGCGGAAGATCCCGCCGATGCCGGCAGCGCCGACCACCCCGGATATGCGCGCCAATCCGCAGCCCGCGGCAGTGAAAACGGCTGATATCGCGGCCAAACCGCAGGCGGAGGAGGAGGAGCTGGAGCTTCCAGCGCCTGAAGAGCTGCCCGAGCTCCCTGCCCACGAGTCGAGCACCGGCACCACCTAGACTCTCGGTTCGTGGACTTCGCGTTCTCCGAAGAGCAGGAGATGCTCCGGCGCTCCGCGCGTGACTTTCTCGCCAAACGGTCCAGCTCGAAATACATTCGTAGCGCGGTGGAGAACCCGGCATTTGACGGGTACGACCCGGCGATCTGGGAAGCCATCGTCGAAATGGGTTGGACCGCCCTTGGCATCCCCGAGCAGTACGGCGGAGTCGGCACGTTTCTCGACCTCATCGTCGTGCTCGAGGAAACCGGTCGCGCGCTGTTGCCCGTGCCATTTTTCTCCACGATGGGGCTCGCCGTGCCGGCGATCCTCGAAGCAGGCAGCGAGACGCAAAAGAAAAAGGTGCTGGGCGAGATAGCCGAGGGTGCCGCACGAGCGACTCTCGCGTTCACCGAACCCAGCGGACGCTGGGACGCCGATGCAGTCAAGCTCGAGGCCCGGAAGAGTGGTGCAGGATGGGTGCTCAACGGCATCAAGACATTCGTGCCTGACGCCTCGACCGCGGACTACATCGTTGTCACGGCGCGTACCCGTGGAGAAGGAGAGGAAGGCATCACGCTCTTTTTGGTCCCGGCGAAGGTGGACGGGATGAAGATCGAGCGTCTGCAGACACTCGACATGACACGTCCCTGGTACGAGATTCGATTCGATGACGTGAAGCTGGACGACGGCGCGGTGATGGGATCGCCGGACAAGGCGTGGCCGTCGCTCAAGCGCGCGCTCGAATGGGCGACCGCAGCGCTTTGCGCCGAGATGGTCGGCGGCGTGCAGAAGGTCCTCGAGACGTCGACCGATTACGCCAAGACCCGCCAGCAATTCGGCAAGCCGATCGGCATCTATCAGGCCGTATCGCACAAGATCGCCGATATGCTGGTCCTGTCCGAGAGCGGACGGTCAGCCACCTATTACGCGGCGTGGGCGGTCGACGCCGATGCACCCGACCGGTCGATCGCCGCGTCGATGGCGAAGGCCTATGTGTCGGACGCGTATCGCAAAGTCGCGGGCGATGGCATCCAGGTGCACGGTGGCATCGGCTTCACGTGGGAGCACGACATGCACCTTTATTTCAAGCGCGCGAAATCGTCGGAGGTGACGCTCGGAGACGCGACCTTCCACCGCGAGCTGGTCGCGCAGGCTCTCGACCTCTAGCGGGTCAGATCTTTTCGAACGACTCCACCGGCACGACCCACACCGTCGCGCCACCGACCTGAACCTCCACCGGATACGCCAGAAACATCTCGCCCGGCTCCGCGAGCGGGGGAACCGGCGTGAGGTATCGGCTTCGCTCCTTGCAGTTCTCGCGGATCACCTCGAGCACGGTATCGACCTGTGACGGATCCACCCCGATCAGCAGCGTCACGTTGCCCTGTTGGAGAAATCCGCCGCTCGAAGACATTCGCGTCGAGCTGATTCCTTTGTCGGTCAGCGCAACGACCGTGCGCTGCGCGTCCTCTGCCTGCACGACGGCGATGACAAGTCTCACGCCGTCTCCTCTAGCAGCGGCTTGAGGTGGTCGCGCACCTGAAGGTGGATCTTGTCGCGTGAACCGGTGGCGTCGACTCTCACGAATCGCTCGGGTTCCGCCGCCGCCAGGCGCTCGTAGGCATCCCCCACCTTGCGATGAAATTCGAGCGACTCCTGCTCCATCCGGTCCTTGCTCTTCCCCGCCATCTCGTGGCGATTGAGCCCTGCCTCCACGGGTCCGACCATGAGGAAGGTGACGTCCGGCCGTGGAAAAGTCGGCGGCCACGACGTCGCGACCCCACGCGCGCCGCCCTGATACGCGAGCGTCGAATCGTGATAGCGGTCGGCGATGACGATCTGGCCGGCGGCGAGGGCGGGCTCGATGACCTCCGCGATCAGCTGGCGGCGCGACGCCATGAACAGGTACATCTCCGCTTCGGCATCGATCTCCAGGCCCTTGTAGAGAAGCACGTCGCGGATCTGCTCGCTGAGCTCGGTGCCGCCCGGCTCGCGCACGAGGACCGGGTTTTGCTTCTCGAGCCACTCCGCGAGCAGCTCCGCCTGCGTGGTCTTGCCCGAGCCCTCGGTCCCCTCGAACGTGATGAAAAGCCCCCGCTTCCCCATCGAGCGAAGGGTAGCCGTTAAGCGGGGACCTCGGGTGAGGGGGTGATGCGCAGCCGGCGCTGAGGTTCTTTGCCCGTGCTGCGCGCCGAGAGGTCGTTCTCGGCGACCAGCTGGTGCTGCAGCCGGCGCAGGTAAGCGTTCTGCGGTGAGATCTCGACCGGCCGCAGCGTCGTCTTGACCTGGCGGATCGCGGCCGCCGCCTCCGCGAGGGCTCGGTTGGTCGCATCGTCTTGCTTGTCGACGCCATAGATCCGCGCCAGCGCGTCGCGCACCTGGCTGACGGAGTTGCTCTTGAGGATATGGATGGGAAGGCCGCGGCTCTCCGCCTGGCGGAGACTGTCAGGGCGTCGGCGGTAATGGTTCTTGAGGGTCAGGACGGCGCCGGCGCCGTCGAGGTTGCCGAGGACGCGGACCGGAAGATCGAGCTCGCGTATCGACTGCTCGACGTGATGGCGGCTCACTCCATAAGGAAAGATCCCGAGCGGCTTCTGCAGCGGACCGGTTTGCGCGGCCGGCGAGTCGGACGGGACGATCACCGGCGTCTCGACGTTCGAGATGACGCGGCCCTCGCGGGTGCGCACGCGGATCTTGGGCGTGGGCAGCGGGCCGCGCAACGCGGCGTCGACCACGTCGGCGAGCGGCATGTGAATCGCCACCCTGTCGCGGTCCTGGATCTCCACCAGCACGTCGAACGTCGGCGGTGCCTTACGTTCGAGCACCGACTTCTGCGTGCCGCGGCGTCGCGCCTCCTCGTCGGAGAGTGTCACGCTCTGGATGCCGCCGAGCAGGTCGTTCAACGTCGGGTTGACGAGCAGGTTCTCGAGCGTCTGCCCATGCGCGGTGGCGATGAGCTGCACGCCGCGCTCGGCGATGGTGCGCGCGGCCGCCGCCTCGAGCTCGGTACCGATCTCGTCGATGACGATCACCTCGGGCATGTGGTTCTCGACCGCCTCGATCATCACCGCGTGCTGCAGCAGCGGGGTCCTGACCTGCATCCGTCGCGCGCGGCCGATTCCGGGATGCGGAATGTCGCCGTCGCCGCCGATCTCGTTCGAGGTGTCGACGATGACGACGCGCTTGCGGAGCTCGTCGGCGAGGAGACGCGCGCACTCGCGCAGCATCGTCGTCTTGCCGATGCCGGGCCGGCCCAGCAGCAAGATGCTCTGGCCGGAGACGACGATGTCGCGGATGATCTCGCCCGTCCCGGTGACCGCGCGACCGACGCGCATCGTCAACCCGACGATGCGTCCCGAGCGGTTGCGGATCGCCGAGACGCGATGCAGAGTGCGCTCGATGCCGGCGCGGTTGTCGTCGCTGAACTGGCCGACGTTGTTCTCGACGTGGTCGAGGTCGGACGCTGATACCGGATGGTCGGCCAGCAAGACCTCGCGGCCTGGCACTCGCGCTTCTGGCTCGCGGCCGAGGTCGAGCACTATCTCGAGCAGCTCGCGGGGGTCGATGCGCTCGTGCAGCGCGCGCGCGAGGTCTGGCGGCAGCGCACGCGCGAGCAGCTCGATCTCCTCGTCCCAATTGGCCGCGCGCGACGACTGTTGTCGTTCGAGTGCGCTCATCCGTAGGAAGGCACCAGTCCTTTTTCGCGGACCGGCTTCGGCACCCTCACCGCCAGCTCTTTGACCAGCAACAACTGCGTTAGCAAGACACTGAATCCACGCCCACGAAGGGCGTCGATCATGTGGGAATCATAGTGACGCAAACTCGCCCAGGCCGGCGCGTCTGACGTACCGAGCTGCGAGATCCCGAAGTCCGCGAGCTCCGCGGGAAGCGGGTTCTCGGGCAGGGCCATGAACTGCAGCGTGTTGGGGCGCGCGCCGCCGCCGCGCTGCATCCGCACCCAGCCTTCGACCTCGACACGGTCCACGACGTGCCCGCCGGTCAGATCGGTGGCGTGCATGGCTCGCCACTCGCGATACGTCGGCGCTTCGAGTTGCGACACACCTTGCGGCGTGACTTTGCGATAGAGCTGGTAGAGCTTGCGATCGTCACCGCGCTTCCACGCCCGCAGGCCTTCCGGATATTCGTCCGAGCGCCTCTTCGGCCTTTCCGAATAGACGACCTGCTCGGTCGCGTACTGGCGGAATCCCTGCAAGCGGAATGCAGGCAACAAGGGATCTCGATCGGGCACGCGCACGAACAGCCGCAGGGCGCCGCGCTCGAGCGCCTGATTGCACAGGTGCTGCACGAGCGCGGCCGCGATCTCGTCGCTGTCGACACCTTCCGCGACCTGCAGGTTCAGCACCTGGAGGACACGCGCGCGTCGGAGGTCGAGGCTCAGCGGCTGGCCCGACGCCTGGATGAAACCCACGACTTTGCCCTGCTCCTCTGCGACGTACATCAGCGTCTCTTGCGAGAGGGGCAGCAGCGCGGAGAGAGTCGAGCTCAACACCGACCACAAGCGTGCGGCGGGTGGCGCCGCGGCGCTGACTTTCAGCTCGGATGTGTGGTGCATCTCCTCGATGCGCGCGAGGTCGAGAAGACCGGCGGCGCGGACCTTCACGCTCGCGCGCTCGCGATGCGTACGAATTCTCTGTGCAGTCGCAGGTCGTCGGTGAGCTCGGGATGGAACGCCAGGGCAAGGATGCGGTCGTGCTTCACGGCCACAGGGTGGCCGTCGTGCTCGGCGAGCACCTCCACGTCGCCGGTGCGCTCGACGAGCGGCGCGCGAATGAACACACCCGGAAATGTCTTGCCGTTCATGCCGTCGATGTGCAGCGCGGTCTCGAAGCTCTCGACCTGGCGGCCGAAACCGTTGCGCCGAACGGCTATGTCCAGCAATCCAAGACCCTTCTGGTCGGCCATCCCGTCGGTGATGTCGTGTGCGAGCACGATCATCCCCGCGCAGGTCCCCATCGTCGCGAGGCCGTTGCGGATGGCCTCGCGCAGCGGCTCGAGCAGACCGACTCGCTCCATCAGCATCGTCATCGTCGTGCTCTCGCCGCCGGGCAGGACGATGCCGTCGAGACCGTCGAGGTCCTCGCGCGTGCGCACCAAGCGCGTGCGCGCACCCGCAGCCTCCAGGGCTTTGATGTGCTCGGCGAACGCTCCCTGCATCGCGAGGACCCCGATGAGGGGTTTGGTTCGGCTACCAGCCTCGGGCAGCGAGCAGCTCGTCCTTGGGGATGGCCGGGATCTCGAGGCCGCGCATGGCTTCGCCCAGCCCCGCGGATACCTCGGCCAGCACCTCTGGCTTGTCGAAGTAGGTCGTCGCGGCGACGATCGCCTTGGCACGCTTCAAGGGGTCCTCGGACTTGAAGATGCCCGACCCGACGAAAACACCATCGACGCCCAGCTGCATCATCAGCGCGGCGTCAGCCGGTGTTGCGATGCCGCCGGCGGCGAAATTGACGACCGGCAGGCGGCCGAGCTTCTGGCATTCGGCCAGCACGTCGACCGGCGCTCCGAGCTGCTTGGCCTCGTGCACGAGCTCGGCGTGATTCATTCCCTGAAGCTTGCGAATGCCGGCGTTGACGGCGCGCGCGTGGCGGACGGCCTCGACGACGTTGCCGGTTCCGGCTTCGCCTTTGGTGCGGATCATCGCCGCGCCTTCGGCGATGCGGCGTGTCGCCTCACCGAGGTCGCGGCAGCCGCAGACGAACGGCACCTTGAACGGATGCTTGTCGATGTGGTTCTCCTCGTCCGCCGGAGTGAGCACTTCGGATTCGTCGATGTAATCGACGCCCAGCGCCTCGAGGATCTGCGCCTCGACGAAGTGACCGATGCGGCACTTCGCCATGACCGGGATGGTCACCGCCGCCATGATCGACTTGATCAGGTCGGGATCGGACATGCGCGCCACGCCGCCTTCCTTGCGGATGTCGGCCGGCACACGCTCGAGCGCCATGACCGCACAAGCACCGGCGTCCTGGGCGATCCGGGCGTGCTCGGGCGTGACGACGTCCATGATCACGCCGCCCTTGAGCATCTGGGCGAGGCCGGCTTTGACCTTGAACGAGCCCTTCACCGAGCGGTCGCCATTGCGGGAGCCGTTGGTTTCGGCCACGTTCGGAATTCTACGCGGAGCCTTCGCCAATCCCCGGATAGTCGCGCCTATCCGGGGGTTTGGAGGTCCGGATGGCCTGATATAGGGGACAAACCGAGGGCTAGAGGCGCTCCAGGACCAGCGTCCGCTTGGACGCGTATTCGGTATCCGACAGCAAGCCGTCGCGGTGCAGCCGCGTGAGCATGTCCATCTCCTCAAGCACGTCCAGCAGCGGCGCCATCGTCCTCCGCGCCAGGTACGCGTCCGAGGCCGTCCCCGCCTCCTCCCCCCGCGCGTCGAATTCGCGCACGAAGAACAGCGCCTTCACGGCTGAGAACGGGATCCCCAGCTTGCGAATGGGGCTGTCGCTGTGCTCGGCGTGCAGGTGGAGGACGACGCCATACCGATGCCGTTCGAGCGTGCCGTCCAGGTGCCCACGCAGAACCTCGCCGTCGAGAAACCGGATAGCGACCTTGCGCGTGGGCGTGTCGGCCAGCTCCTTGTCGCGCTGGAGCTCGACCCACTTCACCGCAGTGAGCGGGATCCAGGCGGTCTCGTTGTTCTCCAGACCACCTGCGTCATCCACCTCGACCAGGAAGTCGGGCTCGTCGAAATCGAGATCGCGCGCGACCCCTTCGACCGTCTCGTCGTCGAAAAAGCGCACGACTACCCGAGCCATTTCACACCTACTGTACTAACCCTCATCCAGTCTCACTCCTGCGCTGGTCTCGGAGCTTTCTCCGGCCGATTCGGCGGGCGCACTTGGTGCACGTGGCGATGTGATTACGGACTGCTTCTGCCTGCGGCCGGCGCAGTTTGCCGGCGAGATACGGCGCCAGCAACGGCAGCGCCTCCTCGTGGGTGATGTCTCCCTCACGCTGGGAGGCGAGGTACTCCTCCTTGAACCGGAGGCGCGCGCGATAGAGAAGCGTCTCGACCGCGCTTTCGGACATCTTCAGCGTCTTGGCGATCTGGCGGTAGCTCAGGTCCTGAAGCTCGCGCAGCGTCAGCACAAGCCTGTACTTCTCCGGCAGGCGCTGAGCGACGGCCCAGACCTGGCGGCGCGTCTCGTTCGATTCCTGCACCTGCACCGGGTCGAACGCCTTCGCGGTCGATGGCAGGTTGGCCATGAGCTCGTCGTCCTCTTCCTCGTTCGGACCCGCGTCCGCCCGGAGATCGCGCTGGCGGCGCCGCAGCTCGTCGTAGCAGAGGTTCCGGGCGACGGTGTGCACCCAACCGCCGAAGTTGAAGGTGTCGTCGACCCGATCCATCATGCGCAGGGCCTTCATGAAGGTCTCCTGGGCGATGTCTTCTGCCAGCAAGGCATCGCCGAGCTTGCGGCGGACGAGGCGGAAGATCGAGGCAACGTAGCGCCGGTGCAGCTCCTCGAAGGCGTGGATGTCCCCGGCTCGGTAGGCGCGGACGAGCTCGACGTCGGTCCGCTCACCCTGCCCTACCGGGGCTGCCTCTTCCTCTACCTCTCCCATTTGCGACTGCGGCAGGCTACTACGGCGGCCCGCCGCAGCAACCCCCCTGGGTCGCGAAAAGCTGGCTCAGGGTCCAATCCTTCCTCGGTGAGGGTCACCACGGCGGTGACGCCCAGCGAGTTCAACGCCTCCCAGCCCGGGCCCTTGCTGCCGGCCAGGAGCACGACCGGAACGCCCGCGGCTGCGGCTCGGCGGGCGACCTCCCCTGGCGCCTTGCCGTATGCAGTCTGCTCGTCGGCACGGCCCTCCCCCGTGAATACGAGGTCGGCCCCGGCAAGCTGGGCATCGAAGCCGGTGGCGCCGACGACCAGGGGCGCGCCCGGCTCGAGAGTGGCCCCGAGGAAGGCCACCAGGCCTGCACCGCTCCCGCCCGCCGCGCCGGCGCCCGGGAGGTCGTCGACGCCCACGACGTCGCCGAACCGCCTCAGAGCACGATCGAGCTCCTCGACGGTCTTCGGATCGGCGCCCTTCTGCGGACCGTATACGTGGCTTGCGCCGGTAGGACCCGTGAGCGGATTGGTCACGTCGCAGGCAACCCGCACCTTCACCGAGTGCCAGCCAGGATCCAGGCCGGACTTGTCGACGCGCTCGAGGTGTAGCAGAGCGGCGCCGCCGCGGGGGAGGTCGCGACCCAAGCCGTCCAGCAGGCGAATGCCCAAAGCCTGTGCCATGCCCGCTCCACCGTCGTTGGTCGCGGAGCCGCCGATTCCGGCGATGATCTCGCTCACCCCGTGCCGCCGGGCGGCGTCGAGCAACTGGCCGAAGCCGAAGGTCGAGGCGTGGCGCGGATCGCGAGCGGATTCGGAGACAAGCGCGAGGCCGCTGGCGGTCGCGAGCTCGACGACCGCGGTCGCACCTTGGTCGATCAGGCCGAATCGCGCCTCGACCGGATCGCCGAGCGGCCCTTCCACGCGGGCGGTCCGGTAGTCGCCGCGGCGCGCGGCCACCAGCGCTTCGACGGTTCCATCCCCGCCATCCGCTACCGGGACCTCGACGACCTCGGCCTCCGGAAAAACCTCGCGGACGCCCGCCGCGATCGCGGAGGCGGCTTGCGGTGCGGTGAGCGTGCCTTTGAAGGCGTTCGGCGCGACGACGATCTTCATCGGTTAGTCCCGAATATCGGCCATCCGGGGCCGCGAAAACCACGGATAGGCGCGCCTATCCGGGGGTTTC